>DASRQT010000130.1:0-3828 GCA_035696485.1 Polyangia bacterium
GGCGGCAGCCTGGTCTTCCGCCCCGAGATTGAGGGCACCGATTTCAAGATGATGCCCGCCTTCGTCGACGCGCAGATCGCACGCACCATCAACGCCGAGCTGTCGAAGCAGGGCGATCGGCTCGCGTGGCCGTTCGGCAAGGCGTTGGCCCTCCGCGCACCACTGCCGTCCAGCATCTCACCAGCGGCGCAGTTCGAGCTGGCCGCCGGGGACGCGGCCGTCGAGACCAGCGACGACCAGCTGACGCTGGAGCTCACGCTGTCGATGCGCTTTTCGCGACCGGACGGGCCAGTCGAGGCGAAGTAATCGTTCCACCGGCTTGATGAGGCATGGGAAACCGACCAATCGTGTGACAGAAGTGTCGTCGAAAGGAACGCCCACGTGACATCCGCACCAGACACGACAGAAACACAATCTCCACGAAACCCCGCGACCGGTCGGAGCATCTCGAATCTCATGCGGTTCGTCATCGCTGTCGGTCTTTGCTTGCTGGTCATCGGCGTCCTGGCCGGGACCAAGTTCGCGCAGATCTCGAGCCTGATCCGCTTCGGCAAGGCGGCCCAGGCGGCCGGGCCGCCCCCTGAGGCGGTGGCGACGTCGGTGGCCAAGGGGGGCGCCTGGGAGGCGGTGCTGGAAGCCGTGGGCAGCGTCGCGGCCGGCCGCGGGGTCACGATCAGCAACGAGGTCCCCGGCATCGTGCGCGCCATCCACTTCGAATCGGGGGCGAAGGTCCGCGCCGGCCAGGTGTTGGCCGAGCTGGACGCCGGCGTCGAACGGGCCCAGCTGGCGTCGTTGCGCGCGCGACAGGATCTGGCCACCACGACCGCCACCCGTACCCGCAGCCTGGCCGCGAGCGGCGCCTACCCCAAGGCGCAACTGGACGCCGATGAGTCGCAGCTCAAGACGGTCAGCGCCGACGTGCGGGGGCTGCAGGCGCAGATCGAGAAAAAAACCATTCGCGCCCCCTTCGCGGGAAAGTTGGGCATCCGTTCGGTCAACCTGGGACAGTATCTGAACCCGGGCACGGCCATCACCGTCCTTGAATCGACAGACGCGGTCTATGTCGACTTCAGTATTCCGCAGCAGCAGGTCGCGCGGGTTCCGGTCGGCACCGCGGTCCGCATCGTCCTGCCCGGCACGCAGCCGCCCCAGACCCTGGCCGGCAAGATCGCCGCGATCGACCCCAACGTCGACGCCGCCACCCGCTCGGTCAAGCTGCGCGCCACCACCGTGCAAGAGGACAAGAACCAGCTGCGCCCGGGCATGTTCGTCAACGTCTCGGTCGTGCTGCCCGAACGCGCGGACGTGGTGTTCGTGCCGGCGACGGCGATCATGCGCGCGCCGTACGGCAACTCGATCTACATCGTGGAGGACCGCAAGGACGAAAAGGGTCGTCCGGTGAACGGCCCCGACGGCAAGCCGGCCAAGGTCGCCCGCCAGCAGTTCGTGCGCGTGGGGGTGACCCGCGGCGACTTCGTGGCCATCGAGGACGGGGTCACCGCCGGGCAGGAGGTGGTCATCCTGGGCGCCTTCAAGCTGCGCAACGGCGCGTCGGTGATGGTGAACAACGAGATCAAGCTGACCCCCTCGCAGACCCCTCACCCGCAGAATCGGTAAGCCATGCGCCTCACCGACATGTTCGTGCGGCGGCCGGTCCTGGCCATCGTCGTCAACCTGATCATCGTCATCGCCGGGTTGCAGGCCATCCGCACGCTTAACGTCCGGCAGTACCCACGCCTCGAGAGCGCGAACATCGTCATTCGCACCCCCTACGTCGGCGCCAGCGCCGACCTGGTGCGTGGGTTCATCACCACCCCGATCGAACGCTCGGTCGCAGCCGCCGACGGCATCGATTACGTCGAGTCGCAGAGCGACCAGGGCCTGTCCACCATCAGCGTCCACCTGGAGCTGAACGTCGACGCGGCCCGCGCCCTGGCCGACATCAGCGCGCGGGTGAACCAGGTGCGCGGCGATCTGCCGCCCGAGGCGGAGGTGCCGGCCATCAGCCTCGAGCCGGCCGACGCGGCGTTCGCGTCGATGTACCTCAGCTTCGATTCGAAGATCCTCCAGGACAACCAGGTCACCGACTACCTGATCCGCGTGGTGCAGCCGCGGCTGTCGGCGGTGGACGGCGTGCAGAAGGCCGACATCCTGGGCGGGCGCACGTTCGCCCTGCGCGCCTGGCTGAAGCCCGACCGCATGGCCGGGCTGAACGTCAGCCCGACGCAGGTTCGGCAAGCGCTGGCCGCCAACAACTATCTGTCCGCCGTCGGCCAGACCAAGGGGACGTTCGTCCAGTTGAACCTGTCGGCCACCACCGACATCGAATCGGTCGAGGACTTCCGCCGCCTGGTCATCCGCCAGGAAGGCGGGACGCTGGTTCGCCTGGGCGACATCGCCGACGTGGTGCTGGGCGCCGACAACTACGAGATGGACGTGCGCATGTCGGGCGCCCGCGCCACCTTCATGGGCGTGTGGGTGCTTCCCAACGCCAACGCGCTGGACGTCATCAAACGGGTGCGGGCCGAGCTGGCCAAGGTCCAGAGCGAGCTGCCCTCGGGCCTCAACAGCGCCATCGCCTTCGACGCCACCAAGTACATCGACAACGCCATCAGTGAGGTCCGCAAGACGCTGATGGAGACCATCGGCATCGTCATCATCGTCATCTTCCTGTTCCTCGGCTCGCTGCGCACGGTGGTGGTGCCGGTGGTGGCCATCCCCCTGTCCCTGATCGGCGCGGTGTTCCTGATGCAGCTGTTCGGCTTCTCGCTGAACCTGCTGACCCTGCTGGCCATCGTCCTGTCGGTCGGCCTGGTGGTCGACGACGCCATCGTCGTGGTCGAGAACGTCGACCGGCACATGCGCGAGGGGCTGTCCGCATTCGAGGCGTCGCTGGTCGGCGCGCGCGAGCTGGTGGGGCCGATCATCGCCATGACCATCACCCTGGCCGCGGTGTACACGCCCATCGGTTTTCAGGGCGGCCTGACCGGCGCGCTGTTCCGAGAGTTCGTCTTCACGCTGGCGGGCGCCGTTCTCATCTCGGGTGCGGTGGCGCTGACCCTGTCGCCCATGATGTCGTCGAAGCTGCTGCGGCCGTCGCAGCACCAGCGCCGGTTCACCTCCTACGTCGATCGGGTGTTCGAACGCGTGAAGGCGCGGTACTCACGCATGCTGGCCGCGACGCTGGCCAACCGCCCGGCGGTCTACATCGTCTGGGGTGTCCTGTCGCTGCTGGTGGCGCCGCTGTACATGTTCTCGGCCAAGGAGCTGGCCCCCATCGAGGACCAGGGGGTCGTGTTCGGCACCATGGACGTGCCGGCCAACGCGACGATGGAGCAGCTGACCCCGTTCAGCGAAAAGATCTTCAGCGCCTTCAAGTCGACGCCCGAGTTCAGTCACAGCTTCCAGATCACCTTCCCCAACGGCGGCTTCGGCGGCATGATCGTCAAGCCGTGGAATGAACGTCCTCGCAGCATCTTCCAGATCCAGCAGGAGCTGTTCGGCAAGCTGATGACGGTCACCGGCGTGCGCGCGCCGGTGTTCCTGCCGCCGGCCTTGCCCAGCTCGGGCATCTTCCCGGTCGAGTTCGTCATCGCGTCGACCGGGACCCATGAAGAGCTGGTGCGCGCCGCCGACCAGATCGTCGTCGAGGCCATCAAGAGCGGCCAGTTCGCTTTCCCTCCCGTGACGGACGTCAAGATCGACCAGGCCAAGGCGGAGATCGTCTTCGACCGCGAGAAGATGGCGTCGATGGGGCTCAGCATGCAGCAGGTCGGCGCCGATCTGTCGACCATGCTGGGCGGCAACTTCGTCAACCGCTTCAACATG
>DASRQT010000131.1:0-11174 GCA_035696485.1 Polyangia bacterium
GCTTCAGCACGTACGTCTCGCACTTCGGCAACTACAACATCACGTACGGATCGATCGGCGGCGTGATCATCCTGATGACCTGGTTCTACATCACCGGTTTCATCTTTCTGATGGGCGGTGAGATCAACGCCATCCTCGAGCACGCCTCGGTCGAGGGCAAGGTGTCGGGCGCACGCGCCGAGGGCGAGGCGGCGCCACCTCCCAGCCAGCGGCCGAGCGCGATGCCGGTCGGTGCCGCAGGCTCGGTGGGGGCGGCCGAACGTTCGCCAGGCGGGGTCACGCCATAGCCGAAGGGTAAAGGAGCGCCAGCATGTTCAACAGCGAGACCAGAAGACACACCAGGGCGTTTCGTCAGCGCTGGTACCGCAGTCCGCTGTTCTGGCTGGCCTTCATCGTGGTCGTGCTGGTCGTCATACGACTGGTGCTGGATCCGATCGCCGCCCACTACACCCAGAAGGCGCTGAACGACCTGGATGGTTTCAAGGGAACCTTCGAGGACGTTCACGTCTCTGTGTTCCCCCCGGCCTACGAGATCAGGCGACTCAAGATGATCGAGGAGCCGGGCGGGCGATGGACCGAGCCGCTGGTTTACGTCGAGCACGCGCGCGCGTCGGTCTTCTGGCGGAAGCTGCTGCACCGGCAGGTGGTCGCGCGGATACGCGTCGACGACCCCAAGATCACCATTGTCCAGCGAGCGAAGGGCGATCATCCCGACAGCGCCAAGACCAAGGCGACCAAATTCCCCGACCTGTCGGCGCAGATGGAGAAGATGACGCCGCTCACGATCGATCGGGTCGAGGTCCGTGGCGGCGAGGTCACGTTCAAGGATCTGACGCAGAAGAACCACCCGCAGCTGTGGGCGCACGACCTGGAGTTGGTGGTCGAGAACATCGCGACCCGCGCCGCCCTGGCGGAGGGGCGGCCGACCACGGTCAGCATGACGGGGGCGCTGCAGCGGAGCGGGAAGATGTCGTTCTTTCTGTCGGCCGACCCGTGGGAGAAGGGGTTGAACTTCGCCGGCCGCTTCGAGCTGCGCGGTCTGCGGACGGCGGAGCTTTACGCGCCGATCGAAGCCGCCACCAAACTTCAGGCCCCGGAAGGGACGGTCGATCTGTTCGTCGAGTTCGTGGCCAAGGACGGACACATCACCGGCGGCATCAAGCCGGTGCTGAAAAACGTCAAGATCGAGCCGGCTGATTCGGGCCTGGGGGATCGCCTGAAGGCGTGGCTGGCCGACAAGGCGCTGGACATCGTCTCTGATCGGGTGCCGGATCGCAACGCTGTCGCCACGGTCATCCCCATCAAGGGCAGGGTCGAGAACCCGAAGGCGCAGATCATGCCCACCGTGCTGGGCATCATCCGCAACGCCTTCGTGGCCGGTTTGTCGTCGGGCTTCGCGCGGCTGCCGCCCGAGACCGCGCCGAAGAAGCAGGGTGTCCTGGAACAGGTAAAGGACGCGCTGCAAAAAGACAAGAGCCCGCCCAAGGCGCAACCCCAGAAGAAGGAGTGACGATGCGTTTCTTGATGACAGGGGTTGTGGTGAGCCTGGCGGTGACGCTCGGGTGCGGACACACGAAAAGCGTCTCCGACACCGACAACAAGGAGAAGACCAAGGCCGAGTCCAAGCCGGAATCAGGAAAAACGGCGCCGGACGCGGATGGCAAGAGACACGCTGCGCGCACACATCACGGCGCGACCAGCGACCAAAAAACCGAACATGGCGTTCCCATCGCCACGTCGCCGGCGGGTCTGCTCAAGGCCGGCGCCGAGAAGAAAATTCAGGAGAAGCTGGCGTCCGACGGGCTGCTGAAATCCGAAAAACGCGGCGAGCTGGACGAACCGACCCGCGACGCGCTTCGCCACTTTCAGGATTCGCACGATCTCCCCGCCACCGGCTTCCCCGACCACGAGACCATCCGCCGCCTGGGCCTCAACCCCGACGACCTGTTCTCCAGCAAGAACGACGACGACCGCTCGCCCGACAAACAACCCACGTCGCGCTAATTTTTCCGGTCCGCTCGCCCCGCGAAGCGGCAATGTGGATAGAGGGTTAGGGAGAGGGGTCCGTGCCGGTTTGTGCACGATGTGCCGCTCGCGGCATCGTTTGTGAACGCCGCGCCACCCGCCTTTTCGGCGCGTCCAGCCCCGACGGTCGCGGCACCGCTGTTGCAACTTGCAGCGCGGGCGATGTCACAAGGGGGAAATCAAATGGGACCTGGCCTGCGTCTTCTCGTTGGATCCTTTGCCGCCTGGCCGCTTTTCGCGTTCGGCGGATGTGAGTCGGAAGGCCCCGCATCTCGGCCAGGCCCGGGGGGCGATCCCATGAGGACGCCACCGCTTCGTGGGCCCAGCCACGAGCCGCCGCTTGCCGGAGATCCTAACGCCGGCGTCAAGCCGGACGCGCGCCCCGATGTCGGCGCCGACGCGAACGCTCCGGTCACACCCGACGCGTCGCCGCCACCCACCACCGTCGACATCGGCCCGACGCCTCCCACGATGATACCGCCGGTGACGGTGCCTCCCGATGTCGATCTGCTCACCGGGCTGGCGCTGTATCTGACGCTGGACGATCCCAACCTCAGCTCGACCGCGCGCGATGACTCGGGCCAGCGCAACATTGCCGTGCTACGGGGATTCGCCGAACGCGAGACGGCGTGGGTTGCGGGGCGCAACGGCGGCGCGCTGAAGTTGACCGGTGGAACGACCGGCGGCTGGATCGAGGTCGAAAGCTCACCCAGCCTCAACGCCATCTCGTCGGCGTTCACGGTCGCGGTCTGGTTGTATCGGACACCGGAGAATCAATCAGACGGCGTGATCGTCGCGCGCCACGCGGGCGGGACCACCGGGTGCCTGTACTGCTTTTCAATTCGCTCGGCCACGCTGCACGTCGGAATCAACACCGGCAACGGCTATTTCGGTGACGCATCCGGTGATCGCGCGGTCCCGGCCACCGGGTGGGTTCACCTGGCCGCCACGTACAGTCAGGGGACGATACGCCTCTACATGAACGGCGAACCGGTCGGCACCGCCACTTACGCCCTGGGGCTCGCCCCTGACCGCGTGCCCGTCACCGTCGGTGCGATCCAGGATGCAGCCGGCAATACCAGCGGTCGTCTGACGGGGCACATCGACGACCTGGTCCTCTATTCGCGCATGCTGTCCGCCAAGGAGATCGCGGCGCTGGCTCGCGGGATCAACCCCAACGTCTATCGGCAGATCAAGGGACAGACGGTCGCGCCGGCGGTCATGACAGTCCGTGGCGCTTCACCTTCTCCATGAACGTGCGCAGCGGCACGCCGAGAAGCTTGGCCGCCCTGGTCTTGTTCCCGTTGGTCTCTCGCAGGGCGGCTTCGATGCTGGCGCGTTCGTGCTCGCGCGTGGAGTCGGCCAGTGAACGCGCGGCCGCATTGGCCGGCGCCGCGGCCGGCACGGCAACCAGTCCCGGCGTGGCGACAGCGCCGCCGGGAGCGTCCAGGCGAGCCTCGAAATGTTCCGGACCGACGACGTTGTCGGGGCTGGCGGCCGCGATGTAGTCCATCAGGTTCTTCAGCTCGCGCACATTGCCGGGCCAACCATGCGCGGATAGCCGCGCCATCGCGTCGTCGGTCAAGCTGGCCTCCGGGCGCCCCAGCGCCTGGCACGCGTCCTTGAGAAAACGCGCAGCCAAGAGCGGCAGATCGCGCTTGCGCGCGCGCAGCGGCGGCAACGCCACCAGGGCGACGTTGAGGCGGTAGTAGAGATCGTGCCGGAACCAGCCGTCGCGGACACCGGTCTCCAGATCACGGTGGGTCGCGGCGATCACGCGGATATCGATCTGTCGTTCGTTGACCGAGCCGAGGCGCATTACCTTGCGCGTCTCCAGCACCCGCAGCAGCTTGCCCTGAACCGCCAGCGACAGATCTCCGATCTCGTCCAGGAAGACGCTGCCGCCGTTGCCGCTCTCGATCAGGCCCGGTTTGTCGTTGCTGGCGCCGGAAAACGCGCCGCGCGTGTGACCGAAGAGCTCACTCTCGGCGATGCTCTCGGGCAGCGCGGCGCAGTTGATGGTGACCAGCGGCTGGTTCCAGCGCTTGGACCAGAAATGCAGGGCGGTCGCTGCCAGTTCCTTCCCGGTCCCGGTCTCACCCCTGACCAGAACCGACAGATCGCTGCGCGCCAGGCGCCCGAGCTGGGTGTAGACATGCTTCATCGCCGGATCGGCGATCAGCACGGTCCGGTCGCCAAACTCGAACAGCTGTTCGTCGTCGAGGCTGGCCGGTGGCGCCGCGCGACCGGCCTTCTTGGGCACGCCAGCGGGCTCGCTGTCCTCGGCCAGGATGGCGGTGATCTCGCCCAGGCTGATGATGTCGCCGTAGACCAGGGGGCGGTCGTTGACCAGGCGCTCGCCGTTGACGCGGGTCCCGTTCTGGCTGTTGAGGTCGCGCAACCGCACCGATCCCGGTGCCAGGGTGAGCCGCGCATGCTGGCGCGAGATGGCGACCATCTCGATGCGCACGAACGCCTCGACGCCGCGACCGATCAGGACGTCGCCCTCGACCGGCAACTTCCATTCCTCGACCACGTCTCCCAGCCACACCAGCAGGCGGTGGCGTTCACCGAGAGGACGGGGGGCCAGCGCCGGTCCGGTAGTGCTGGCTGACCCCGCGTGCACCTTCACAATGTCACCATCGGGGTAGGGCGGCCTGGCACCGGCCAATAGTATCTCATCGACCCCCGACCAGCTGCGTTGGCTCTTGACGAAGCTCATAAGTGCGTCGTCGTTCAGCAACGCACGTGCCACGGGCACCACCGCGCGACCATCGCTGATCCCGCTGCCGCCGGCACAGGGATCGTGCCACGGGCGGCATGGCTCCGTGCGCCCGATCGCATACTCACCGACGGGGGAAGAGCAGAACGCGCCGGGCAAGCTCCACGCCGCAAAAAAATTACTGCCGCCGCCGTCGGTGCTAAGCTGATCGCGCAGTCGGTATTTCATCCGCGGACGTCGCGCGGTGGTGGGCGGGAACCAGAAGGCAGGGGTGGGGGCAATGGTGGATGCTTGGGAGGTTGTTGCGGTGGCAGACGAGTCACAGTTACGAGATGACCTGGCCGAAGAGTGCCGCACGGCCGGCAGCGACTTCGCCGTCATCGAACGGATGGTCAAGGCTGCCCTGGTAGGTTCCCTAGTCGGGGAGACGCCGAACGCGCGCGCCGGAGATCGCGGGCGCAACCCCGCCGGCATCGTCATCCCGTTCAGGCCGTCGCGCTCCGGCCCCTGACCCCGGCGGTGGCCCAAGGGAGGCTGACCGCGGTACGGCTAGCCGCGTAATCCTGTTCGCGTGCCCAAAGCGAAAAGACGCACAACCCGATTCAACCTTCCGAAACGCCCAATAGTTGACACGCACCTCGACCTCGCCGACCTTGTGTAGGTGCGTCAAGTGTGCGTAATCGCGACGATCCCACATTCTGGAAGTCAAGTTTTCGCGGAACCGATTGTGCTATCTCGTGCTATACGAATCTAAAGACGTACGGTGAACTTGCCGAACTTCAGGACATACCCAGGTTCTATTTTGAGACGGACAAACACCCAATGAAGTGCCCCACTTGCCATGGAAGTGGTCACATCCAAACGGAGACGGAGCAGAAGATCTGTCCCCAGTGTGGTGGTCTAGGTGCTGTTCGTCTGGCAACCCAAGAGAGCGAACCTGTTCCTCCCGGAACTCAGTTTCGGCTGACCAAAGAGCAGTTCGGTCAGTTTTTGAAGAACAGCGCGGCGCTACGCAAGTAGCTTCACGCCTCGGCTCGCCAGCTCGCCTGCAATAGCGGCCAAGGGGCCAGCGATGGTTGGTCCACGCACTTGGCCTCCCGGAGCATGAGGAATGGGTGCTGTCATGATTCGCGTCGCCTGAACAACCGCTACGAGGGCGTTGTCGGAGCACCGGAAAACGGGCGAACCGCTCTCTCCGGGGTACGTGCTTCCCTCCATAAGGTACTTACCGCCTGCGAGCGGGATATGTGCCGAGATAATCGATGGACAAGCCCGCGCCCAAAGATCCATCACTGGGCCTTGGGGTGTGAAGGTCATCATTGGGTTTGGGTAACCGTATGAGAAAACGGATCGCCCATCAGGTAAATCGCCGCTATCCACGGTCGCCGCTGGCAGCGAGGTTCCCGTCCCTGGTGCACGCATAATCGCCAAGTCAAGATCAGTACCGAGCGCAACGTCCACCGAGGCGTTGACGTGGACCGTTTGAACGTTGCTTCCGTTGGTTGGCATCCTCAGCAAGAGATACTGCTCGCCGGGTTTGGGCGGATCGAACAGGTGTGCGGCCGTCAGAAAGAGATCGTTTCCGACGTAGCACGCGGTTCCATAAGCGGATCCAGCGATGGTCGTATTCCCGGTCGAAGGATCAATTTCGGGCCATACGCCGACGACGACAACCACCATGTCTCGGATGGCGGCAATGTTCGAGACCAGCACTACGAACTCCCCTGTTTGCGTTTCACTTTCCTACCTCGCGCTTCTTCCATGTCTCTTTACATCCCGACGGCGTTGGTTGCGAGAGCGCGTTCTGCGCACCCGCGACAAGCGGCTCATGATGCGCTAGCCGCTGGAAATGCTGGGCGTTTCGCCATAAAGTATCGCTCCAATACTTCGACTCCGCCTCAAGTCCGGGTGGGGGGATTCGAACCCCAAAGTCCATCGCGGGGCCGCTACTATACCCGGGTCAGATTGAGTTGGGCGGCGACGGGGGCGTCATTCCTTGGGAGGGGATGCTCCCGCCGCCGTACCCGCCCGTTATTCGCCACGGCGCCGGGCTTCGTCCCTCCTCGTCGTGTTCACTAGAGAGACCATAGCACAGTCAGCATTGGTTAGGGAGACAAAAGTTATGTTTATGCGGCTTAGTTGGTTAGCGCTTGACGAGCCGGCCTGAGCAGCACATTATTGGCGACATGGCACAGGAAAAAAGTCTTGGCAAGTCCGCAGCGACAAATTCAATCATGACCAGCGGGCCGAAGCCGACCAATCAGAAGAAGCCGCGCAGCCCTAACTTTCCTTACCTCACCGTCGAGCGAGCGCTAGGAATCGCGGAGAAGGTGTACTCCGCGGAGAAGCGATTCGCCGTCCCGCTTGCCACCGTCTGTTCAAATGCGGGGTTCGATGGCACGAAGTCGGGATCGGCGATGCGGGCCGTTTCTGCACTGAAAAAGTACGGAATATTCGAAGAAAAAGACGGCGCCTTTCATATGACGCCGGCCGCGAAAGCCTACATCATGACGCCGAACGACCCAGAGCTACGGCTGCGAACCGCCCAAGAAATGGCGAAACGTTACGAGGAGGTTGTCCAAGCACTCGATCATTTCCCCGAGGGCCTGCCCGACGACGAGGCGTTAAAGAGGTATTTTGTACTTGAGCGTGAGTTTACAGATGGCGGTGCCTCTGAGTTCACTGGAATTATTAAGGAATTGGTTTCATTCGCCAAACTATATGATGGTGAACATAATGGGGCTAAACCGTCGCCCGAGAATTCGGAAGGCCAACTTGGGACAAAGTTGTCCCCTGCTGCACCACCGCGCGGAGGATCTACGAATGTGTTCTCCGTCGGAGGCGCGACGGTGGAACTGCGCTCCAGCATTCCTCTCGATGAAATGACGCAGCTTCAGCTTGAGCGCCTGATCAAGTTCATTGAGGTCCATGCCGAAATAGCGAAGGAAGACGGACGAGGACATTGAACAAGAGTTGATGAGGCGCCACGCCGGATCCGTCGGACGGTTTCTACGAGGCTGCGCTGCGTTCTTGGCGGTCAAGCCATTGCCGTCGGGGAAACGCGAGCGATCAGGTGCCGCACTCCGAACTTGACACGGCACATTTGTTCCGTACCATACGTATGTTCAGTGGCGTCGTGTGAAGGAGAAAACGTATGGGCTCTCTGACTCTGGTCCGTGACGAAGCGCGTGGCGTGCTGACGGATCGCCAGCAGGAGATCTTGAACTTCATCACCAGCTCGATCACCGAACGCGGGTATCCGCCCACGCTGCGTGAGATCGGCCTGCACTTCGGCATCCGGTCGACCAATGGCGTGAACGACCACCTGCGGGCGCTGGAGAAGAAGGGTTTTCTGCAGCGCGAGGACCTCAAGTCGCGGGCGCTGCGGCCGGTGGTGCTGCCGGGTGCCGCCCAGGCCCGGCCGGAACCGCACCCCGACATCGTCGAGATTCCGGTGATCGGCCGCGTCGCCGCCGGTGTGCCGCTGCTGGCGGTCGAGAATGTGCAGGACACCGTCCAGATCGATCGCTTCTTCATCGGGCAGACCCGCGAGGTGTTTGCCCTGCGCGTGAAGGGCGAATCGATGATCGAAGACGGCATCTTCGACGGCGACTACATCTTCGTCCGTAAGCAGCTCCACGCCACCAAGGGCGACACGGTGGTGGCCATGATCAACGACGAGGCCACCGTGAAGCGGTACTACCCGGAAGGCGACACCATCCGCTTTCAACCCGCCAACGCCGCGATGCAGCCTATTCTGGTCAGGAAGCGCGACTTCAAGAGCGTGAACCTGGTCGGCGTCGTGGTCGGCGTGTATCGCAAGATGCACTAACGCGGCTCCGCTGCTCGCCCGGGAGCCGTCCCGGCATGCTACGCTCGGCAAAGCGTCATGCTTCGGGCGGAATCACACGGCCCGCGGCGCGAAAGGCGGCTTGCCGGTCGTCTCCGCCGCGGCGCTCTGGTCGCACTATTACTGCACGCCCAGATCCTGGGTCCGCTGGTAATCCTGACCTTCATCTATGCGGCGCGCGAGGAGGCCGAGCGCGCCGACGAGGTCGACGTCGCCTTTCGCGACGTAGACCCCGAGGAGTTACCCAAGGATCTCCCGTCCCTGGACGACCTGACGGCGCGCGACGAATTGCCGCCGCCGCGCCCGCCCAAGCCCCGCGACCGCCTGAAAAAGCGCCCGCCAGCGCTGGCGAAAGAGACGCCGCCCGAACCCGAGGTCCGGATCCCCCCGTTGCCGCCAATGCCGCCCGAAAAGAAGGAGGAACCGCCGCCGCCGGATCGGCACAACAAGCAGAAGATGGTCGATCTCGACAACGACAAGGAGATCGAGCCGCCCCCTGACGCGAAGTTCCTGGCCCAGAAGAACAACAAGGCCGAGGTCGAGACGCGCGCCACCGACACCAACCTCAAGCAGGCGCAGAAGGGCGAAGAGGCCTCGGCCGAGAAGTCCAAACGCCAGGACGATCAGCTGGGGGACGACAAGGCGAAGATCGCCGATCTGGACGAGCAGAAGTCACGCGAGGGCAGGAAGGCGCCCGAGGTGACGCCGCACGAAAATCCCCAGGTGACGCGACCGCAGCCCGAGCCGCCCAAGCCAAAGTCGCTGCTGGCGCTGCGCGATCCCAGCCCACGGCAACACGAGATCACGCCCGAGACCGCCGACCCTTCGCTGCCGCGCACGGCCGACGGCCGCCTGGCCAAGCCCAGCGATCGCGCGCGCCATCAGCACGAGGACGATATGACGGCGGCGCCGGCGCGCGACAAACGGGTGCGGCTGCAGCTGACCGGTTCGGACTTTGAATACCTGTTCGGCGCCGACGCCGAGGCCGAACGGCGTCTGGCCCAGACGCAGCGGTCGAAGAAGCAGGGGAAGTTCCAGCAGCGTCTCGGCCGCCTGCAATCCGCGCTGGAGAACTTCATCCCCGAGGTCCAGCCCGGCAATCAGACCGCGCTGAACACGCGCGCGGCACCGTTCGCCGCCTACATCGCGCGCATGCACCGGAGCATTCACCGGCTGTGGGGCTTCGGCATGCTGGAGGACTGGGACGAGAAGCCCGGCGCCAGCCCGTTCAACAACCCCGATCTGCTGACCACGCTGGAGATGGTCCTGAACGGCGATGGCAGCGTCGACAAGATCACCATCGTGCGCGCCTCCGGCTACTTGCCCTACGACGCTGCCGCCATCGACGTCGCCTACTCGGCCGGTCCTTTTCCCGATCCGCCGCGCGCCATCCGTTCCAAGAACGGCAAGATCTACGTGCACTGGCGGTTTTATCGCGACGGCCGTCAGTGCGCGACGTCGGGCGCCGACTACTTCATCCTGGACAACCCGCCGCCGGGAGGCGACGTCGCCGCGGTCAACGAGCCGGCCGAGCGCAACGAGGAGCGATCGAGCGCCGGCGCCAACGGCATGGGCGTGGGCGGCGGCGGCGCGGAGGAGGGACCCCGGCGTCTTGAACGTCGCACCGGTGGTGGCAGCGGATCCGGCCGCGTGGCGCACAACCACGCGGCGGAGGCCGCCGGACTTGGTCCGGAAGAGGGGGAGTCCAGCAAGCCGACCCCCTCGAACGTCCCACGCCCGGAAAACCCGGCCGCGCGTCTGGTCGCCGAGGCGTGGTTTGTCGCGCTCGGGCGCGGCGACATCGCCAGCATGCTGGGTCGCGCCGCCTTCCCATTTCGGTCCAGCGACGGCGTCGAGGTGTCGTCGCGCGACGAGCTGCGCGGGATGTTGAAGTCGCTGATCGACGAGGCGCCCGCGGCCGAACGCGGCAGCCGGATTCAGATCTACACCACCGCCGGCCTGCGCGGGGCGCTGGGGCGAATGCCGCCGGGTCTCGACGACGGGTCGGGGATGTTGTTCGCGGTCAGCGCGCCGTCTGCCAGCGAAACCTTCATCCTGGCGCTGGCGCAGAAGCCGGGCGGCTGGAAAGCTGTCGGCCTCGTGCGCCGCTAGCGATCCGGTTTCGTCTAGCGAAGATCCGTGTGCGCCACGTGGCGCAGGTTCAGGAAGTTGATCGTGAAGTGCGCGACCACCGCGCCGGTGAGATCGCCGCTCCACAGGAACAGCTTGCCCAGGATCAAACCGGCGACAAATGAGGCCAGCGTCCACGGCAGATAGCGGGCGCGGCGGCGGGCCGGTCCGATGTGCAGCAGCGCGAACACCAAGCTGGAACCGATCAGGCCGAACGAGGGGGTCAGCGCGCCGCGGAAGAACATCTCCTCACCGACCGAGGAGGCCAGCGCCATGATGACTATCTCCACGTCAGTCAGCGGGCTCAGCAGCGCGCGGAACTCGCGGTGCAGGGACCGGGCCCATTCGAAGCGGTGCACGGACAGGCGCGACGTGAAGACGATCAGCAGCCCGACAATCAAACCCAGCGCGATCCCGGTGAGAATTCGCGGGTCTTCGTGCCCGGCG
>DASRQT010000132.1:0-14114 GCA_035696485.1 Polyangia bacterium
CGGGACCAGCGACAGCCAGAAGAGCAGGTGCGTGTTGGCCCACAGGATCGCCCCATTGATGCGATCCACCGTGTGCATCATGTGATGGTGGTTGTTCCAGTAGATGGCCAGGAACACGAAGCTCAGCACGTAGCTGAGGAACACCGGCAACAACGGGCGCAGCGCATGCCAGTCGGCGCCGTGCGGAACCTTCAGCTCCAGCACCATGATCGTGATCAGGATGGCGATGACGCCATCGCTGAAGGCTTCGAGGCGCGCTCTGGTCATCCCCCGAACATAGCGCTAGGGCGTGATGGTCAGCTCGTCAATTGACCACCACGCGTTGCTCGTCCCCGTCTGATCGATGCGGACGTAGTGCGCCAGGTGCGGGGGCAGACGGATCTGCAGCACGTTGGCACCGCCGCCCTTCGCGATGGCGATGTACTTCACGTCATCCACGGAGACCGACACCTTGTACGCGGCCACGAAGTCCAGGGCCGAAGCCACCATGCGTAGCTGTCCGACGCAGCCCACGGCGCCCAGATCGACCTTGAAGAACTGCCCGGGCACCTGAAGCTGTCCATTGCTCCAGCGGGTGGCGATGTCGCCGTCGGTGGCATGGGCGATGATGTCGGCGGGCAGCGTGCTGGTGCTGGACGCGCTGAGCGTCCACAGCGATCGATTGAACGGATCGCCGGCGGGGACGCCGCCGTCGGTGCCCGGCCCGCAGCGCAGATCGTCGGGGACCACGTCGGTCGTCAGTCCACCGTTGCCGTCGGGGATCTGGCAGGTGACGCCCAGTTCGTGGACCGACCACCACGACCCGCTGGTGCCAGTCATGGAAATCCGGAGGAATCGGATCGCGCGCGGGTCGAAGTCGATGGTGACGAGGTTGTTGGCCGGCATCGCGTCCCCGGGCGTGCCGGTGGTAACGACGGTCGAAAAATCCACGCCGTCCGCCGAGGCCAGGACCTCGTATCCGCGCGGGTGGTCGCCGGGGCTGCCGGTGTTGTCCAGCTTGATCTGGCTGAGGCGGACGTAACCACCGAAGTCAATCTGGTAGTACATCCCCGAGGCCTGTCCGGCGCCGGTCGACCAGCGCGTCATCAGCACGCCGTCGATCGCGTTCGTCGCGGGATCGGCGGCCGCCGATGCCGACGCGCTCACGGTCCAGTTGAGCGGCGCGCACGAGCCGATGGTCGCGCCGACGGGAAAGCCGGCGTCGTCGAGCATGCCCTGATCAACGGTGGCGTCGCCGCCGGCCTCCGCGTCGTCGCCCGGTGCTTGATCGGTTGCGGCGTCGGCGTCGGGGTTGCCGCCGCCGTCGGTTCCGCCGTCGGTTCCGCCGTCGGTTCCGCCGGCGCTATCGACGGCCGGGGTGTCCATGCCGCCGGCATCGGGTTCCCCGCCGCCGGAGCCGCCGGTCCCCGCGCCGCCGGTTCCGGCACCTCCCGAGCCGGAACCGCCACTTCCGGACCCACCCGACCCCGAGCCGCCGGTTCCCGAGCCGCCGCTCCCGGTGTTGTTCTGGGGGACGTCGGCGCCCGCATCCTTCTTGGCGACGTTGTTGGGGAGCGACTGCTCGCAAGCGACCACCCCAAGGCTGCAACCCACCATCACGACGATCACCGCGACCAACCAATGTGTTCTCATGCCTGCTCCTGATGTCCTTTTCGCCCCAAACAGGAGCCGACGGTTGCTCGTCTGCTGAACAAAAGTCAAGAGTCATTAGACCGTAACCGGTGAGCGCCCGGTGACGTAATGTGGCGGCGCGCACAGTCACCCCGAGGCGGGCACCGGAGGAGCCAATGAAACGGATCGTGATCGTGGGAGGTGGGTTCGCCGGCGTGTACGCTGCCCAGGCGCTGGAGCGCCGGCTGGGCCGCCGCGAGGACGTCGAGCTCTTGCTGTTCAGCCGCGAGAACTATTTTGTCTTCCAGCCGATGCTGCCCGAGGTGATCTCCGGAACCATCGGCCTTCTCGATGTGGTCAGTCCCCTGCGCCGGCTGCTGCGCCAAACCCACGTGCACGTGCGCGAGATTGAATCCATCGACGTCGCCAACCACACCATCACCGTCGCGCCCGGGTTCAAGCCGCACGCGAACGTGATGGCGTACGACCACCTGGTGCTGGCGCCGGGGACGGTGACCGACTTTCGCGGCCTGCCGGGCCTGCCCGAGCACGCTCTGCCGTTCAAGAACCTGGCCGACGCGCTGGAGCTGCGAAGCCGCGTCATCCGCGCGCTGGAGGAGGCCGACGTCGAGAGCCACGATGCGACCCTGCGTCGGCAGCTATTGACGTTCGTGGTCGCGGGCGGCGGCTTCTCCGGCGTCGAGGTGGTCGCCGAGCTGAATGACTTCGTGCGCGACGTCGCGCGGAGCTATCGCAGAATAGACCCGAAAGAGATCCGCGTCGTGCTGGTGCACGGGCAGGACCGCATCCTGCCGGAGGTCTCGCCCAAGCTGGGCACCTTCGCCCAGAGGATCCTGCGCCAGCGCGGCATCGAGCTGGTCTTGCAGCGACGGCTGGTCGCGGCCACCGGCGAATCGGCAAGCCTTTCAGATGGAACCACCATCGCGACCAAGACCTTGGTCTCGACCATCCCGTCGTCACCGCATCCGCTGATCGACGCGCTGGCGCTGCCCAAGACGAAGAACGGCCGTATCGTCGTGGACAGCGCCCTGCGCGTGCAAGGACACGAAAACCTCTGGGCGCTGGGCGATTGCGCCAGCGTGCCGGCGCAGGACGGCGCCGCCTGCCCACCAACGGCGCAGCACGCGACACGCCAGGGCGCCCTGATGGGGGAGAACATCGCCGCTGCGCTGGACGGTCGGCCGCTGCGCGGGTTCGATTTCAAGGGGCTGGGCAAGATGGGCTCGCTCGGCCGCCGCAACGCCGTCGCGGAGATCTTCGGCCTCAAGATCTCGGGCTTTCTCGCCTGGTTTCTGTGGCGGACTATCTACCTGGCCAAGCTGCCGGGGTGGGGGCGGCGGATCAAGGTCGCGACCTCGTGGACGCTGGATCTGGTCCTGTCGCCCGAGCTGGTGGACCTGCGCATCAGCGCGGGTGGCGGCGTCATGCACGAGCACTTCGAGCCCGGGCAAGACGTGTTCGCCGAGGGTGACCTGGGAGATCGTGTCTACATTTTGCTGTCAGGTCGCGCCGAGGTGGTGCGCGAGCCGCGCGGCGCCGCGGTCGGGGCACCAGGGGGCCAGGTTGTGGCGAAGGTCGTTGCGATCCTTGGGCCCGGCGAATGCTTCGGCGAGATGGCGCTGCTCGGGAATGCCCCGCGCAACGCCACCGTGCGCTGTCTGGATCCGATGACCGTGCTCAGCATCCCGAAGCGTGACTTTGGCCTGCTGGCGGCGAACGTCCCCGGCCTGCGCAAGAGCTTCGAAGAGGTCAATGCGCGCCGCGTCCTGTCGTCGCACTGACCCTCAGGGCACGAACGTGCCAGAGCAGCCGTTGTTCTTGGTGCAGTAATACATTGTCTGTCCACCAGCCGTCGCGCGACAGCAGCGGCCGGTCCGGCACGCGTAGGTCGGCGCGGGATCACACTGGACGAAATTGTTGTTCGGGCACTCGGCGCTGAGCAGGCATGTGTTCACGCAGCAGACCGCGGCACCGGATGTCTGGCTGCAGTTGCCCGTGTTCGCGCAGACGGCGCCGATTGGTTGCGTGCCCTGGGGACCGCCACCGGCGCCCCCACTGCCCGCGTCCGAACCTCCGGTCCCGGTCGTCGCTGATCCTCCGCTGCCGCCAGCACCGGCATCGCGCCCGCCCGCGCCCCCGCCCGCGCTTCCGCCTGTCGCCCGACCGGCTTCGCCACCGCCCGCGCTGTCATGAGCGCCACCGGCGGAGCCGTCTCGGCCGCCGGCCGGCGACGAGGATCCGCAACCGTAGGCCAGACAGCACAAGACAAGGGCGGCGGCGCGCGTCCGCCGCTGGCCGATGTGCATGACGTTGCGCATGGATCCCCCTCCAATCGCGGGCGAAAAGTGCGCCCCCTTCACTATCTCACGACGGCCGGTTGCGCGTCGTGGCCGATTTCATGATGAAATGCGCAGCCCATGGCCGAGGAGTTGGGGTTTCGTCTGGCCGAGCTGATGGCCACGCTGTCGCTGGCCAGCGACATGGGGACAGGCACGCCGCTCGAGCAGTCGCTGGGCGCGGCGATCGTCGCCGTGCGGCTGGCGGAGGTAGCCGGACTGTCAGAGGACCAGGCGCGCGCCGCCTACTACCTGACGATGCTGCGCACCGTCGGTTGTACGGGCGACGGCGACGTCGGGCGGCTGATCATGGGCGAGGACGTCGGTGCGTGGGTCGGGCATCTGCCCAACGGATCGAAGCTGGGGTTCCTGGCCGCGATGATCAAGCAGGTGGGTCGTGGCGCAAGTCCGCTGCGTCGGACGGCGGCGGTGGCGCGCGCGTTCCGAGGCATGCCCCAGGTCATGGCCGCCACGCCCATACACTGCGAGGTCGGCAAACGGCTGGCCGCGCGCGTGGGATTGGGACCGGGCGTGGAGCGCGGTCTGGTTCAGATCTTCGAACGCTGGGATGGCGCGGGCAAGCCCAACGGGCTCAAGCACGACGCCCTCGATCCGATCGTCTGCGTGGCGCACATCGCGGGGGACGCGCAGGTGGTGTTCAGGATGGGCGGCGTCGACGCTGCGATCGCGATGGTGCGCGAGCGTGCCGGCAAGGCCTATGCGCCGGCGATCGCCAAGGCTTTTGTTGCCCATGCGCCGGCCATCCTGGGCGAACGCGACCTGCCCTCGGTCTGGGAGGCGGCGCTTGCGGCCGAGCCCGGCAAGCCGCGGCGCCTGGAAGGTGAGCAGGCGGAGCGGGCGATCCGGTCAATCGGCGAACACGCCGACATGAAGTCGGGATACTTCCGTGGACATTCGGCGGGCGTGGCCACTTTGGCCGCGGGCGCCGCGCGCCGGTTGCGGCTGTCGGAGGCGGACGTGGTCGCGCTGTCGCGCGCCGGTCACCTTCACGACATCGGCCGTGCCGGTGTTCTGGCGGACGTCTGGGACAAGAAAGGCCCGCTGGGCGACGAGGACCGCGAGCGCATGCGCACCCACGCGTACCACACCGAACGGGTTCTGAGCCGCGCCACGTTTCTCGGCGCTGCCGCGTCGATCGCGGCCCTGGATCACGAGCGTCTCGACGGCAGCGGCTACCACCGCCGTCTGCCCCCGGGTTCACTGCCGGTGACGGTGCGGGTGCTGTCGGCGGCCGACGTGTACCGCGCGTTGATCGAGCCGCGCCCGCACCGGCCGGCGCGCAAATCGGACGAGGCCGCCGCCGAGCTGCGCCGTGAGGTTCAAGCCGGCCGCCTGGACGCCGAGGCGGTGGAGGCGGTTCTGGGCGCGGCCGGTCAGGAGACCAGACGCCCCGAGCGCCCGGCCGGCTTGTCTTCACGCGAGGTCGAGGTTCTGCGCTTCGTCGCGCGCGGTCTGACCAACAAGGAGATCGCGTCCAGCCTGGACATCTCGGTCAGGACCGCCGGGCATCACGTCGAGCACATCTTCACGAAGATCGGCGTGACCACGCGCGCCGCCGCCGGTCTCTTCGCCATGCAAAACGACCTCATGATCGACCCTGGGGCATTCGCCCCATAGTTCCGCCCGGGTTGCCGGCGTACTGATGGGAGATTCCCTTTCAAGGAGAAATCCCAATGTCTAAGTCCACGTCAGCCGCCAGCTCCCTCGAATCAACCACCACGCTCCCCGCCACCGCGCTGCGGATCGACCAGGAGACATTCGGACAGGCGCGCGAGGTCGCCGACGGATTTTGGATCATCGCCACGCGGCATCGCCCCGGCCTGTCGAAGCACATGTTCGAGATCAACAATCGATGCGTCGTGTTCCGCCTGTTCGATAGCGCGGCCGGCGCCAACTGCCTGGTGGTCGTCAACGCCGTCGATCCGACCGACGCCATTCCCCAGGTGCGCCGCCTGGAGCGCGAGACCGGCCTCGGCGTCCGCTACATCATCTCGCCCGGGGGTGGTCATCACCTGCACGTTGATCCCTGGTACGCCGCGTTTGCCGGCGCCAAGGTGCTGCTGGGCCCGGTGCGCGTCCCGCAGACGGCGCACGGGAAAAAACTGATACAGCTTCCGCGCGTCGAGCTCATGAACATCGACGATCCGCTGCCGCAGTTCCGGGGACAGCTGGACGCGGTGTTGTTTCACGGGTTGGTCGGCCCTGCGGACTCCCGGACCCCGGGAGACGGAGGTCCCGACACCATCGGCTCGATGCTGAAGGGGATGCTCCACCTCATGCGGTCGCGCGCGCCAGCGGACGAGCTGTGGTTGTACCACGTCGCCTCGGGCACGGTCATCGCCGGAGAGAACCTGGCCTGGTATTACCCGCGCGCCGCGCTTCGCAAGCAGCCGTTCATGGCGCGCGGGATGCTCAAGCCCGACAAGGTCTGGATCTGGACCGTTGCGCGCAAGGTCGGCGACGCGCAGACTGTCGCTGCCTGCTGGCGCCGCATCCTGGCGTGGCCCGCCAAAACGGTGATGACCTACCACGACGTCGTCGGCACCGCGATCACCAGCGACAGCCGCGCTGCCCTGGCGGACGCCGTAAAACAGAGCGGCCAGCTGGACGCGTAGGAACCGCGAGCCTCGCGGGCTATTTCTTCTTCGGCACCTTGGCGCCGGATTTTCGCGCCTGCGAAAGTCCGATCGCGATGGCCTGTTTTCGGCTGGTGACCTTCTTGCGGGAGCGGCCGGAGCGCAGCGTGCCGCGCTTTCGCTCATGCATGGCGGCCTTCACCTTCTTGCCTGCCGCCTTTCCATACCGTCGCCCTCTTGCGGTTTTTCGTGTCGCCATGGCCTAAAGATTGGGTCGTCTCGGGCGATAGCAAGTGGTCCCGGTCGCCGTCAGTCCGCGAGGGCGGCGATGCACGAAAACCACAGCTCGGCCGGGGAGACGGCATCCTGCTGGTAGAAGACACTCCAGTCGCCGAGGCGTGCACCATCTGCCTCACACGACGCAACGGCGCCCGCGATCAGGTCATCGCGTGTCGCCGAAGCGCTTCCCGGCAGCAGGTGGCTTCCGAGATCGCTTGCGGCCGTGTCCAGTGCAGGCACCCCCCCGGCGAAGCAACAATACACCTGCACCTCCTCCTTCCCCGTCGCGCACAGGCCGACGACTTCGCGGTCACCGTTCATGGGCTCGCCGCCGACCGTGCCGCACTGGAGGGCGCTGTGCGCCAGCAGGTGGTTGTTGGTATCGCACTGTCCCTGGCCGGGACGCCCGATGCCGTATCCCAGCCAGCGGCAGTTTTCTGGCGGGTAGGCCGGGCCTTCGTCGGGCGAGACAACCACCGCGTCATCCGCGGCGTCAGTGGACGTTGTGTCCACCGTGCTGGCGGCATCCGCCGCGTCGGCCGCGTACGGCGAAATCTGCTGGTGTCGAGAGAGCAACCGCCCGCGCTTCCGACACATGCCGCCACCAGGAGCGAACACAGCATTTTCTTGCTTGTCACCCGATCAGGTCGAACGGAGCGGGCCATCTGGACGGGTGACACAGCGGTTAAGGACCAGTATACGATGCGCGACCAGCGCATGTTGAATGACGATCGCCCTTCGCTGCCGGCAGTGCGGCCCACGACGGCCTTGCGCGATGCGGTCGTTGATCGCCTGAGCGCGGGATTCGCCAGTGGCGCGCTGGACACGGACGAATTCGAGCGCCGCGTCACCGTGGCTCATACCAGCCTGTCGGCGGCGGAGATCGAGGCGCTGACGTCGGATCTTCCGCCGGCCGAGGGCACGGCGCTGACGGCGCCGAAGCAGGCGAGGGCGCTGGTGCCGGCGGCGGCTGCGCGCACCCGCGATCGGGCTTTGACCGTGTTCGGATCGGCCACGCGCAGTGGCCGATGGACGGTGCCGCGCTTGCTGGAGGTGCGGGCGGTGTTCGGCAACATCGAGCTCGACTTCCGCGAGGCGGTGATGCCGGCGGGGGCCGTCGAGGTCAACGTTTGGGCGGTGTTCGGAAACGTCGAGATCACCGTCCCGCCTCACCTGGCCATCGAGGCCACCGGCACGGCGATCTTCGGTAATTTTGATCAGGTCAGTCGCGCGCCGAACCAAGCGGAGCCGGACGCGCCGCTGTTGCGCGTGACCGGGACCAGCGTGTTTGGAAACGCCGAGATCCACATGCGCCTGCCCGCCGGGATGAGCAGGAAGTAGAACAGATCGACGATGCCGCTGCCGCCAACCCACAATCCCAACAATCTGGTCTGGATAGATCTGGAGATGACCGGGCTCAACGCGACGACGGACGTCATCCTGCAGGCCGCGCTGGTGATCACGACGGGCGACCTCGAGCCGCTGGCCGAGGTGGTGATGGACATCAAGCAGCCCGAAGAGGCGCTGGCCGGGATGTCGCCGTTCGTTCGTGACATGCACATGCGCACGGGTCTGGTCGATCGGGTGCGCAACGCGACCATCGACGTCGCCCACGCCGAGACCGTCCTGTGCGACCGTATCGTTGCCTGGTGTCCGCCGCCCGCGACCTTGTGTGGGAACTCGGTCTGGAACGATCGACGTTTCATCGCGCGTTACATGCCCAAGCTTGACCAGACCCTTCACTACCGGATCGTGGACGTGTCTTCATTGAAGGTGCTGGCGCAGCGATGGTTCGGGGCGTCCGCCGTGTTCAACAAGCCGGCCGCCGGGGAACATGACGCCCTGGTCGACGTCCACAACTCGATCGCAGAGCTGCGTCACTATCGCCAGGTTCTGTTTCGCGAGCGCGGCTGAACCGGCGCCAGCCTGATGCACGGCCGGCGGTAACCCGCGCGCCGGCCATCACGGTGAGGTACAGTGCCCCTCTTTTTGCGGGAGGCATGCATCGTGAACAGAATATTCGGCGCGTTGGTACTGGCGGCAGTGAGCGGCGCGTGCGTCACCAGCGGCACGTTCGACGCCAAGGTGGGCGAGCTGAATCAGGCGCTCAAGCGCGAGCAGGATTTGAAGGCCGACGTCGCCCGCCTCGAGACCGAACTGGCGCGCGTGCGCAAGCAGCTGACCGGCGAACGAGACGACCTGCGCAAACAGCTGGACGACACCCAGGCGCTGGTCGGCGAGCTGAAACAGCGGCTGGAGAAGCTGGGGCAGAACGTCGAGCAGCTGGCCAGCGAACGGGGGACGCTGCAGAAGGGGCTGGAGGACGCCAAGTCTCGCCTCGAGGAGCTGCGCAAGCAGAAAGCCGCCGCCGAGGCGCGGGCGGCCACCTTCCGCACGCTGGTGGAAAAACTGCGGTCGATGATCGACGCCGGGCAGATCAAGGTCACCATCCGCAACGGGCGCATGCTGATCGCGCTGCCGAACGACGTGTTGTTCGATTCCGGCAAGACCGCCGTCAAGCCCGAGGGCAAAGAGGCGCTGGGTCGCATCGCGCAGGTGCTGGCGACGCTGAGCGATCGCCGCTACATGGTGGCGGGCCACACCGACAACGTGCCAATTAAGACAGCGCGTTTTCCCTCGAACTGGGATCTGTCGACAGCCCGCGCGGTTGAGGTGGTGAACCTCCTGATCGCCGGCGGCATGCGTCCCGAGACGGTGGGCGTCGCCGGTTATGCCGAGTTCGATCCCGTGGGCAAGAACGACACGCCCGAGGGGCGCGCGCTCAATCGACGGATCGAGATCGTGCTCGAGCCAAACCTGTCGGACTTGCCGAACCTGGACAGCCTGCTGGCCGACGTCAAGAAGTAGTGGGCAGCGCGCGCCGCTAGAACTGCGACCAGAAACGCCACAGGCCGACGGTGCTGATCGGGACCTGGTTGTTGTGGGTGGGCCGTCCTGCGCCCGCCATGGTCGGGCACCAGACGACCGGGTAGCCGGGCATGCAGCCCTGGTACTCGACGCAGGTCGAGGGCGTCGCCGGGTTGCCGTCGTAATCCCAGGGCACCGTCGTGGTGCCGCAGCCGTTGCTCTTCAGAATGCGGTCGCGCGCCACCATGGCGCCGGCGAAGGAATTTTGGTCGTCGGCCACGTCGTGCGCGAACAGCGCGGCGATCGGCCCCTTGCACATGGTCAGGTTGACCTGGTTCCCCGACATGTTGCCCTGCCCGCGCACGGTCCCGGCGCGGACGCAGCCGATGGTGTGGGTCAGCCAGGATCCGCTGCTGAACCCGGCCATGAACACGCGGTTACGGTCAACGCAGTGGCTGGCGGAGATCTCCGCCAGCACGGTGTCGAAGTAAGTGACATCGGCGCCGGTCGGCGAATACTCGAAACAGCTACCGACTGATTTCAGCGCCACGACGATGGCGTCACTCTTCGACGCCGTCTCGATGGGGAAGGGGGTTCCGCCGTTGCCGGTGCAGCCGTGGCCGAGGACGATCAAGGGATAGGGGCGCATGGGGGCGTACCCGGCCGGGAGGTACAGCCGGTACGACCGCGCCACGCCGCCCGACATGGTGTTCTTCGCGACGTAGGTTGAAAGCGCCTGGCCGGCCGGCATGCCGCAGCCGGCGCTGGCCATCTGACCGTCCGGTGGCGGCTTCGCCGGTCCGTCCTGGCTGACCGCATCCATGCCGCCGGCGCCGGTCGTGTCGCGCGCGTCGATGCCGGAGCCGGCGCTGCCGCCGCTGCCGACGGAGCCGCCGCTGCTGGTGCCGCCGGTTCCGCCGCTGCCGACGGAGCCGCCGCTGCCGGCGGGTGATCCGGCCTGACCGCCGCTGCCGCCACCGCTACCGGGATTGCCGCCGCTGCCGGTCGGCGGGGGCGGGATCACCTCCGATGAGCTTGTGCACCCGACCAGGCTGCCAAGCATTGCCAGAGCGCCGGTCAGCGCGTAGAAACGCGACGAGAACATGGGGAGCCTCCTGTTTTGCAAAGCCGCCGCCTCGACGTTGCGAACCAACCATTGTGAACCGATCGACAGGCAAAACCAAATCCGGCACCATCGGCGGGCAGCGCGAACAATGCCACCGGTTTCCGGAAACTACCGTCGCATCTACGCCGTCGTTGCCCGCATTCCGAGGGGGCGGGTGGCGACGTATGGCCAGATTGCCGGCCTCGCCGGGCTGCCGCGTCACGCGCGGCTGGTCGGATATGCCCTCAACAACTTGCCCGAAAATAGCCACGTCCCCTGGCACCGGGTCGTGAACGCCCAGGGTCGCATCAGCGCCCGATCAAATGCCCTCGGGCACGAGGACCTGCAAGCCCACCTGCTGACGCGCGAGGGTGTGGAGCTGCGCGACGGCGCGCTTGCGCTCGCGCGCTATCAATGGCGCCCGCGGGACGTCTAGTCTGGCGTCGCCGTGACCTCTTCCTCCAGCTCGCGCCAGTTGATGACCGCGACCTCCCAGACACTCAACCCGTGCGACAGGCCTCTCGGGTCCACGCTCTCGGCGATGTACTCGCGCGCCTTCGCCTGCGATGAAAAGCACGCAGGAGGACGACCCAGGTAGTCGAGGTCGTGTATCCGACCTTCGGGCGCCACCACGTACATGAGCAGGGTTTTGGACATCCCTGGCGAATCGGTTGATCGGCGGCGGATCTTTATCGTGGCGGATGCGCGATTGACGCGACCGATACTTGCATCATACAAGCATGGCGATGGGGAAGCCCGAGGACTTTGCGGCGTTGCTGTCGGAGGTGGCGCGCCTGGTGATGCGTCGCCGGTCATCTGACGCCTGTTGCGGCGACCTGACGCTGGAGCAGTTCGATACGTTGCGTGCGGTCGACAAGTCGCGGCGGCCGTCGATGACATCGCTGTCGGCGGCCCTCGACATCGACCTGTCGACGGTCAGCCGCAACATCACTCTCCTGGAGCGAAACGGATACCTGCGCCGCGAGAAGGGCGCCGGCGACGCCCGGATGGTCCACGTGCGGCTGACTGCCAGGGGGACCAGCGCGCTACGGACCCTGCGCTGCGGGGAGCGCGACGTGCTCGGCGACGTCTACCAGCTGATGCGGCCGCGCGAACGCGACGCCGTGATCAAGGGGCTGGAGCTTTTGCAGCTCTGCTTTGTCGCCAGCGCCAGTGCCGCCGCCAGGGACGATGAGCGCGCGGTCACGTGCTGTGCGCCATCGCTGTCGAGGCGGGCGTCGTGAGCCGCCGGCATGCCGCGCGAGGCGCCTCGCTTGCGCGCGCGCTGGCGGCCGAGGCGGTCGGGACCGCGCTACTGCTGGCGACGGTCGTCGGTTCGGGGATCATGGCCGAGACGCTGGCCGGGGGGAACGTCGCGATCGCCTTGCTGGCCAACACCATGGCCACCGGCGCCGGGTTGCTGGCGTTGATCCTGACGTTCGGCGGCGTCTCGGGCGCTCACTTCAACCCGGCTGTCACCGTCGCCGACGCCAGTCAGGGCGGCCTGCCGTGGCGAAGCGTCCCGCCTTACGTCATCGCGCAGCTCGCCGGCGCCTTCGCCGGCGTCGCGCTGGCGCACCTGATGTTCGACCTGCCGGTGTTCTCGGCGTCGCATCATGTGAGGTCGGGCGTCGGTCAACTGGCGGGGGAGTTCACCGCCACCTTCGGGCTGGTGTCCGTCGTCTGGGGCTGTTCTCGATCGCGCCCGGCGGCGACGCCGTTTGCGGTGGCGGCGTACATCATGGCGGCCTACTGGTTCACGTCGTCGACGTCGTTTGCGAACCCTGCCGTGACCCTGGCCCGTGCCGCCAGCGACAGCTTCGCCGGGATTCGGCCCGCCGACGCCCCCGGCTTCATCGCCGCGCAATCACTGGGCGCGGCCGCCGCCACGTTGTTGTTCCGGTGGCTGGTGCCCAACCTTCCGTCGGTCGCCGATCGGGTCGTTACGCCGACCGAGAAAGAGGACGCGGAATGAACACGGTCATCTTCGCCTGTGTCCACAACGCCGGCCGGTCTCAGATGGCCGCCGCCTGGTTCAACCGGCTGGCGGATCCGACCAGGGCCCGCGCCATCTCCGCGGGAACCCAGCCGGGCCCGCGCGTGCACCCGGAGGTGCAGTCCGCGATGCAGGAGGTCGGCGTCGATCTGTCGGCCGCGACGCCGCAGCTTCTGACCGACCAGCTGGCGACGGGCGCGGGCCTCCTCATCACCATGGGCTGCGGCGACGCCTGCCCGCTGGTCCCTGGCTTGCGGCGAGACGACTGGCCGCTGGAGGATCCCAAGAACAAACCCCTGCCACGCGTCCGCGAGATCCGCGACGAGATCCGCGGGCGCGTCGTCGACCTCCTGAACCGCGAAGGATGGGCCGCCTCCGCTAAGCCTTGAGGACGGCCTTTACCTTTTCGCCAGTGAGCAGCGTCTGGATGTCGGCGCTGCCGAGGACGCGTTTCGGGCTACCGTGCCTCGCGATCTTTAACATCGCGCGCCCGATCTGTTCGGTTGTGACCACGCTTTTCGGGGACAGCAGCCTCCATAGTGAGAACAGCGGCCCCATCGTCGCGTACATGATCCTGTAGGCCCTGGTCTTCGACACCTCGCCGTGGGCGGGCTGGATGACCCCGGGCCTGAACATGTAGGCGTCGATGAACGGCATCTGTAGCAGCGCGTTCTCGGTCTTCCCCTTCACCCGCGCCCACATCGAACGTCCGCGTTCGCTGCTGTCGGTGCCGGCGCCCGACACATAGATGAACACCAGGCCGGGGTTCTGCCGGGCCAGCACCTGGGCGGCCGCGATGGTGTAGTCGAACGTCACGCGCTGATAGTCCTCTTCGGACTTGCCGGCAGAGCTGACGCCCAGGCAGAAGAAGCAGGCGTCGAGGTCGGACAGCTCGGGTTCGATGGGCGAGAGATCGCCGAGGTCCTTGTGGACGACCTCGCGCAGCTTGTCGTTCTTCTGGCCGGTCTCGCTGCGGCCGATCACCAGCACCTCGGCCACATCGGCATCGAGCAGACACTCGCGCAACACGCCCTGGCCCACCATACCGGTCGCCCCGAACAGGATAACTTTCAAGACGGGTCCTTTCTCTCAGGGGTTCATCGTGGAAACAATAGGAGCCTGCGTCGCCGTCTGCCACGGCAGCTCCGGCCACCAGCGCGCGGCCGGTACCACGCCGGCGGGTTCGAAGCTTTCACCGGGCCTGGGCAAGGCCACGGTCACGGCACGCCGGTCAGCGCCGGCGACGGTGGCGGCCAGGACGCGTTCGCCCGGTTCGGTCCACCCGTGAAAAGCCAGCGTGA
>DASRQT010000133.1:0-2156 GCA_035696485.1 Polyangia bacterium
ATGGTGGCCGTGGCTGCGGTCGCCGACGCCCAGGTCACCATGGTGGTCAGGTCCTGGGTGGTGGCGTCGTTGAAGGTCCCCGTCGCGACAAACTGCTGGGTGCTGCCCTTGGCGATCGAGGGCGTCGCCGGCGTGACAGCGATCGAGGTCAGGGTCGCCCCGGTCACCGTGAGCGTGGTGCTGCCGCTGACCGCACCGCTCGTCGCCGAGATGACCGTGGTACCCGCCGCGACGGCGGTCGCCAGTCCCTTTGAGGCGGCTGCGTCGGAGATGGTGGCCGTCCCTGGTGTCGCAGACGCCCAGGTCACCGTGCCGGTCAGGTTCTGCGTGGTGGTGTCGTTAAAAGTTCCGGTCGCGACAAATTTCTGGGTGCTGCCCTTGGCGATCGAGGGCGTGGCCGGTGTGACCGCGATCGAGACCAGGACCGCGGAGGACACGGTGAGCGTGGTCTTTCCGCTGACTTTGCCACTGGTGGCCGTGATGACGGAGGTGCCCGCCGCCACACCGGAGGCGAGGCCCTTCGAACCCGTCGCGCTGGAGATGGTGGCGGTGGCCGGCGTCTCCGAGGCCCATGTGACGGTTTCGGACAGGTCTTTCGTGGTCTTGTTGCTATAGGTGCCGGTCGCGACGAATTGCTGTTTCGAGCCCTTCGCGATCGAAGGATTGGCGGGCGTGACGGCGATGGAGGTCAGGGTCACCGAGGTCGAGCCCCCGCAACCAACCGCGAAGGCCAGCGAGGCCACAACTGAAAGGGTGGCGCAGGCGCGCGCGAGCGCATGAACGGTTACGGCTCTACTCTTCAAAGCATTCATCATGGCGAACGTCTCTTTCTGTGAGCACGAATAGGCTCGTTTTGAGCGTCCGATATTGCCCTGTCCGGCAATTTCGCGCCAGCTTCTCCCTCAGCGTGGGCGTCGGCTCCTTCGCGAAGGTGGCGCTTCGCGGACGCCGAGAGAAAGCTCGAAGCTGTGACGCGCGCCGGATGCGCCAGTCAGGGCGTGGGCGGCAGCGACATGAAGAAGGGCCAGATCGCCTGCTGGTAATTGATGCCGCCTTCGCTGGTATTGACGTGCCCGCCGTTGAGCGCGCACCAGACGACAGGATAGGCCGCGGGGCAATTGTACTTGATGCACGAAGGATACTTGGGGTCGTACACCGTGCCGGTGGTGCCGGTGCAGCCATTTCTCACCAGGAGCTCATCGCGCGCGGCCGACGAGCCGTGGCTGTCGAGGTGGGGTTCCACCCTGCTCGTCGTGATCGGATTTTCGCCGTCGCCCTTGTCGGCAATCATGAACGCGGCGATGGGCCCGGTGCACTTCCAGCGATTCTCGCGCAAGCCCCCCGCGAGGGGGACGATGCCGCGTAGCTGGTCGGCGTCCCCGCAACCGAGCGTGTACGCCTCCCAGGCGCCGCTGCTGGCGCCGCCGATGAACTCCTTGTCCAGATCAACGCAGAAGTGCGATTCGACGTACTTCAGAATGCCGCGAACATAGGCCATTTCGGGGCTGTTCACGCAATACGACAACGTCGTCGTGTTGCCCGAGCAAGCCTGGCCTCCGTCGGCGAAGCAGCCGCCGTCCAGGGCACCTCCGTTTTTTATCGCGAGGTTGACCCTGATGGCTGCATTTGCGCCGGGAGGGGCGTAGCCGGCGCCGCCGCTGCCACAACCGCTCCCTCCCATGAAGAACGGATACGCGGTATTCGGATCGTAGCCGGCTGGCAGCTGGATTGAATAGCTGCGGGTCGTGAAATCTACGTTTCCTCCTGCCCGGGGGGCGAACTCCGGCGCGATGCAGTCGCGCGGGCAGTTTCCCATCGCGGCGCTGCACCCCATGCACTTGGGGATGGCAAGCGTCTGACCGCCCGCCATCCCTGCCGGCATCCCGCAGCCGGGGCTCTTGCCGTGCCTCCGCGTTCCCGAAACCGGAGGCGGAGGGCCCGAGTCCCCGGACGAAGCGTCACCCGGAACGCCGCCCGTTCCCGGCGTGGTTTCGCCGGCGTCGACGCCGCCGCTACCGGAGCTGCCACCGGTCGACCCGGTGATCCCGGCGGCCCCGCCGGTGCCACTGGTCCCGCCCGAGGCGCCAGCGCCACCGCCCGACCCGCCGGAACCGCCAGGGCTGGAGCCGGGTAGCGGGCCGCTGTCGACGCTGCAA
>DASRQT010000134.1:0-13115 GCA_035696485.1 Polyangia bacterium
CAGTTGAACCCGGACGGAACCCCGAACCGCAGCATGCGCCAGAGCTCACGGGCGTGGAGCCTTGGAAATGTACGCCCCGTTGCACGCCCCTCGTGAAGGAATTTTCCCAGCAGCGCCAGGAAGCAGATCGACGTCGCCAGCGTGCTGGCCAGCGCCGCGCCCTTGACGCCCATGGCCGGCGCGCCCAGGTGGCCCCGGATCAGCACCCAGTTTCCGAAAACGTTCAGGACCATCGCGGCCACGTTCGCCATCATCGGTAGCCGCGTGTTGCCGAGACCCCCGTAGTAGTTCGCCAGCGCCTCCATGCCGACAATCGCGCCGACCGACAGCAGGCGGTAGGCGAGATAGCCGGCCACCAGCTGCCGGACTTCTGATGTGTACGGCAGCCAGGAGAGAACCGTCGGGACGCCGCCGATCCCTGCGATCGACAGGACGCCCGCGATGACCGCCACGGCCAAACCGTAGAAGCCGTAGCGGCGAGCGCCGTCCAGATCGCCCTTGCCGAATAGCTGTGACGAGAAACTGGAAACGATGAAGACCACGCCCATCGGCAGAATGGCGAGCGCGAAGACATTCAGGCCGCCCGTCGTCGCCGCCGCCAGCGCGCTCTCCCCGAGGTCGGCGACCAGCAACGCGTCGGTCAGCCCGATCACCACCTGCGTGGAACGGGAGATGACGATCGGCCAGGCCAGCGCCAGCAAGGTGCGCAGGGTCGGTAGTGGCGCATTGTGTCGCGTCAACCTGTAGTCTCGCTTACTGTCCTTGCACCAACAGAGGGTGCGTGCTTATAGTGCGTCCAAAGTTTTCCAGGAATCTTTCTGAAAGGGCGAGTCCAATGAATAAGCCGACAAATAGTTTGGGGATGTTGTCGTTGGCTCTGGCCGTGGTGGCCACCGTCGGATGCGGCGACAAGATCACTAACGTGTACATCATCAACGGCTCCGATGGTGCTGCTGACGGTCAGCCGGCGAACAATCCGCCACCGACGGACGGCGCCGTGGCCGAGACCGCTGGCGAAGCCGGCGCGCCGACCGACGGCGGACCCGGCGGTGCCGAAACGGCTCCGGTGCCGACGCCGCCTGGCCCCGACGCCGGCCCGCCCATGGGACCCTACGCCGGCAAACCGTGGAACGGGATGCCGCAAGTCGTCCCGGGAACCCTGCAGTTCGAGTTTTACGACCTGGGTGGAGAGGGTATCGCCTATCACGATACCGACGCGGTCAATCAGGGGAGCGGGGTCCAGAACATCGGCATCATGAACAAGCCGGAGGCGATGTTCCGCCGCATGGAGGGGGTCGACATCACGTACACGAGGCCGGGCACCGACCGCTACATGGGCGGGATGAACGTGCCGGTCGACCAGCTCTACGTCGGCTGGACCAGCCCCGGCGAATGGTTGAAGTACACCATCAACGTCACCGAGGCCGGGAACTACATGCTGTCGATGCACACCAGCGCGAACCTCGACGGCTCGACCATCTCGTTCACCTTCGAGGACGGCGTGACGACGGGCGCGTTGCCGATCCCGTTCACCACGTCGTGGAACATCTGGGAGCACGTCGACAACATGGCGATCGTCAAGCTGACCGCCGGCATGCACGTGATGACCGTCCGGCTCGAGGCCAAGGGGAACAACAACCTCGACTACCTGATCTTCACCCGGAAGCCGTAGCGCGGCGCACGGACACCGAGAACTGTCCGTCCCAAAGCAGCATCGTGTTCAGGATGTCCGACTTCAGCAGGACCAGCGCGGAGAACGCCTTCTCCCGTTCGGTCTGGGGATTGATGTGCATGTCGATCAACAGATCGGTCTCCACGCCGGCCAGCAGGCGGGGCGAGTATTCGGTGAACTCGAGCGTGTCGTTGAACAGCGACACGTGCCAGCGGTGGTTGCTGATCTTGCCGACGTTCAGCCAGACGTCCTTGCCCAGGGTCGGCGTCTCGAGGTAGCCGCGTTTTCCCACCCGCATCAGCTCCTGGCAGGCGCGCTGGGGATCCTCGACGTGCTCCAGGACGTGCGAGCAGTACACGAAGTCGAACTCCTTGTCCGCGAAGGGCATCTTTTCGACGTGGCAATTGAAGACCGGCTTGCCCGCGACGTGCTTGAACGGCGTGCCGGCGCGGCCATAGCTGTCGTCGTCGACGGCAAAGTCAGCCAGGTGCGTCGCGAACGCCAGCGGGATGTGCCCGCTGCCGATGTCGAGGACCTTGTCCCCGGGACGGATGCCGAAATCGAAGTAGCGCGCCTGGTACAGGGTGTGTCGGTCGGCGTCCTTGATCTGCTGGTACATATCGTAGGTCAGCGCCAGCACGCCCTGTGACAGCCCCGGGAACTGCGCCATCACCTGCTCGCACACGTCGAGGGCGTCGTAGACGCGACCCCTGGTGTAGCAATCGACCGCGTGCTGGAGGATCTGGTTGGGATCGGTGCCCGCGGACAAGGGCGCCCGATAGGGAGCACGCCTGCCGAAGGGACGCGAGGGATCCGCGGTGAAGGCGGAGGGCGACGGGGTACCGGCTGCGGTGCTCATGAAACCTCCAGCTCCATCGTAGGCCAACGCGCGCGCCCCGCCAAATCCGGCGGCCGGTCTGGACGGGTCGCTGGGGTTGCGATACCGTGGGGTGGCGTGAGGAATAAATCATGAGCAACGAACGCCCGCTCGACCCCCGGGAGGGCCTCGCGCCGGCGCAGGCCCACGAGACCGGGTTTACGCTGCTGAACGGCAAGCTGGCCCAGATCTACAAGGCCATCACGGGGACCCAGCTGCTGCGAACGCAGACCGTCCCCTACGCCGCCGGCGACCTCAACCGCCGGCTGGACATCGCGCTCACCTACTACGAACGGCGGCTGGCGGCGCTGGTCCTGTGGCTGCACTGTTCGCTGGAGGAGAACAACTTCACCTACGATCTGACGGTCCGGAACCGCCGCCACCTGGCGCATTTTGTCGCCTCGTTCGTCGATCGGCCGGCGGTGGAGATCGATCAGTACCTGCGCGAGCTGCAAGACGACAACGACCTGCGCGCGCACTACGCCCGCGAGATCCCGCGCTACGGCCAGCTGGCGCCGCTGGAGGCGCAGCTGCGGGTGGGGCGCCGGGCCGGCTGGTACGCGGTGGTCCGGGCGACCAAGCCAAGGGTGGTCATCGAAACCGGCGTGGAACGCGGCCACGGCGCGATCACGCTGACCGCCGCGCTGTTGCGCAACCGTGCCGAAGGCCATCCGGGCCGCTACTACGGGACCGAGCTGCGGGTTGGTGAGGGCAAGCTGCTGTGCGGACCGTACGCCGAGGTGGGTGAAATCTTGTACGGCGACTCCGCGACCACGCTGGAGAGGTTCAATCAGCCCATCGATCTGTTCATCAACGACAGCGATCATTCGGCTGACTACGAGGCGCGCGAATACCGCATCGTCGATTCCAAGATGAGCCCGCGGGGCATCATCCTGTCCGACAACGCCCATGCCACGGACGCGCTGCTGGACTTCGCGGCGGTCTCCAACCGCCAGTACCTGTTCTTCCGCGAGGAACCGGCCGATCACTGGTATCCGGGCGCGGGCATCGGTGCCGCCTGGCGGCGACATCACGTCTGATCGCGGTGCCACAGCGACTGGGCGCCCTGATTCAGGCACGCCGACTGGTATTCCGCGACGTGGCCGATCGCGATCACCAGCGCCTGCAGGGCCGGGCGCATATCGGGGAGGCGATCCTCGGCCAGGCCGGCGAGCTCGACCGCCTCGCCATGCAGGTAGTAGGCGCACAGCAGGGCCAGCTGCTGCCGCAGGGCGCGCATCATCTCGGCGGCGCTGTCGTAGTCGGTCTTGATGACGTCCTTGATGAACAGGACGTCGCATTCGTGCTGCGCCGCCAGCGTCGAGGCGAAGCGGGGACCGACACAACCGGAGGCATCCAGGGCGCGGCGCGCGATCCGCGTGTTCACGAAGCGGAAGCCGTGCGTCTCGAAGTGACTGATGACCTCCGGGAGCTTGGCGGCACCGAGCTGCGTCGGCTGCGAATCCATTGACACCTCCAGCTCGGCCAGCAGCAGGGTTTGCAGGCGGCGGGAGTCCAGACCCTTGACGATGTCCAGCTCCGAGCCCTGGGTGTCCAGCTTGATGGCGTGCACGGCGTCGATGCGGTGCTGGTCCAGGCAGGAGGCCAGGGTGCGGGTCTCGATGTCGACCACGCGCAGCGGGAAGAAGTACTGCTGGTTGAGCGGCGGGCGTCCGGGCCACGGGTGCGGCGGGAACAGCGAGCTGCCGGAGTCGGTGTTGGCCAAAAACAACTCGGCGGCGCCTCCCGTGCGTGACAGGGCGACCGGGACGACGGTGACGCGCTCCGGGGGAAGCCGCTTGGCGTAGGCCAGGTTCTGGCCGACCGGATCGAACAGCACGAAGCGCGCGGTCGGCAGCGGCAGGAAATAGTTCCAGGTGTCGGGGAGGAAATACGAGGCGCCGACGTCGGCCAGGGTCAGCGTCTCGCCGCCCAGAATCTGGGCCAGATGTTCAACCGACATGGGCGGGTCCTCCCTGCGCGGCGGTCAGGTGGCGATAGAATTTGGAGCCGTTTTCCTTGGCAACGTCAAACACGACCTGCAGCGCCGCGCGGCGGCCGCGCCGCACCAGGCCTCCGCGGTGAACCACGCGCGATCCGTCGAACACGATCACGTGGCCGGCGGGGGCGACGACCTTGACCTCCTGGCCCAGCAGCGATTGACAGAGGTCGCTGTCGTCCAGCACGTCGAAACCGAAGTGGGAGTTGAGGCGGAAGCGAGGCGGCAGCATGCCGAACAGCCGCCGCGCCCCGCGCGACGTGAACACGCCGCGCGTGGGGTGGACGTCAGGCAGGGTCTTTTTGATCTCGGGGGATGCCAGCGCGGTCAGGTTGGCGCGCGCGACCGCCCATTCCAGGCGCGGGCGGGCGGCGGCGAACGACGCGGGGATGAACCCGAACGGCCCCAGCTCGTCGCTGACGTCGTCGAGATAGACGATGGCCTTGAAGACGTCGCGGGATTCGTCGCTGTGGAAGTAGGCGGCGCGGGCCGGCGCGGTGAGACCGACGTCTTCATAGCGCGAGTGCCACCAGTCGTTGTCGTCCGGCGAGATCTCGACGGCGAATCCGGACACCTGGGTCTTCTCGTGGCGAACGTCGGAGACCGCCTTGTTGAGGCCGCGGCGCTGGAACATGTCCGACAGCAGGGCCACCGATTCGGGATCGATGTCGTTGATCGACAGCGCCTCTCGCGTCCGTCCGCCCTGCTGATGGCGCGTCTCCAGCGCGTCCAGGTATCGCTTCAGCTGTCGGCGCAGGGCCGCGAGCTCGTCAGGCTGCAGACTCCAGCGCAGGAACCCCTTGACGCCAAGCTCGTTGCGCAGCGCCATCTCGGCGGCGTTGTTGATCACGGGGACGTAGCTGTTGCGGCGCTCGAAATAGGCCAGATCGTCGACGATCACGCGGACGGTCTCCAGGTAGAACCGTTCGAGAAAAGGGCGGAACTGCGCGGCGTGGGCGGCATTGCCGGCCAGCAAGATGTCCATCACCGGGCGCAACGCCTCGTTCACCACGCCCACCGCCTCGGGCAGGGTCAGCCGCTTCATGGTCAGCGCGGACTCGAGATCGCCGAGCAGCTTGTTCAGGATGTCGGCGGCCTCGTCGATCGCGGCGTCCTGGCGCGCGTCCCATGCGAGGTGCGGCGCGAAACCCGGATGGCTGGCGTAGTCGACCTGGAACGGCAACAGGGATTGGCTCACGGCTGGGTTTTGTCAGCAAGACGGAGGCCAGTTGACGCGCCCAGATTATGGGTCTCGCGCGCGCGGCCCTCGTCAGATTTATGACGATCGTCAGGGCTATGGCGCGGCGAGAGACATCTGTCCTACACCCGGCGAGATGTCAGGTCGCCGAACGGGCGCCGCTTGCCCGCCCCCCGGCGCGGCCGCTGTCAGAATGGCGGCGCCCGGGCGTGGCGCATGCCTTGCAACCTTGGCCGCGGACGGGGGACCCATGCGATCGATGTCGCGCGAAAGAGGCAGAGGAACCGGGCGGAGGATGCTCGACAACAAGTCGATCCTGATCACCGGGGGCACCGGCTCGTTTGGCCAGAAGCTGGTGCGGAACATTCTGGACCGCCACGACAACTGCCGCGTCGTCGTGTATTCGCGCGACGAGATGAAGCAGTGGAACATGGCCAACGACTTCAAGGACCATCCCAAGAGCCACCTCTTGCGGTACTTCCTGGGCGACGTGCGCGACAAGGATCGCCTGCACCGCGCGTTTTCCGGCATCGACTACGTCGTGCACGCGGCCGCCCTCAAGATCGTCCCCGCGGCCGAGTACAACCCGTTCGAATTCATCAAGACCAACATCAACGGCGCGATGAACGTGATCGACTGCGCCATCGAGCAGAACGTCCGCAAGGTCATCGCGCTCAGCACCGACAAGGCCTGCAACCCAATCAACCTTTACGGCGCGACCAAGCTCTGCTCCGACAAGCTTTTCGTCGCGGGCAACTCCTACAGCGGCGCCGACAGCACCCGGTTCGCGGTCGTGCGATACGGGAACGTCATGGGCAGCCGCGGCTCGGTCATCCCGCTGTTCCGATCGCTGCGCGAGACCGGCGAGCTCCCCGTCACCGACGAACGGATGACCCGGTTCATGATCACGCTGGAGGAAGGCGTCAGCATGGTCCTGCACGCCATGAAGGACGCCGTGGGCGGCGAGATCTACGTCAAGAAGATCCCGTCGATGCGTCTCGTGGACATCGCCCACGCCGTCGCACCGCAGGCCAAGCTGAAGATCATCGGCATACGGCCCGGCGAAAAGCTGCACGAACAGATGGTCAGCCCCGAGGACTCGGCCACCACCTACGAATACCGGGACTACTTCAAGATCCTGCCCAACATTCACAACTGGAAGCTTGATCCCAACCGGATCAAGGACGGAAAGAAGTGCCAGGCGGGGTTCTGCTACTCCAGCGACCTCAACGGCAGCTGGATGCCCGAGGCGGATCTGCGAACCTGGCTTCACAGCGAATACGGTGACGACGCCCCCAAGGGCAAGGGTGTCGCCTCTCGAACCGGTCAGGCCTGGGCGCGCAAGGTCGCGGCCGGCGGCTAAATTCCCCGATGGTGATGATCCCCTACGGCCGGCAGTCGATCTCGGAGGACGACGTCGAGGCGGTGGCGGCGACGCTGCGCTCGGACTGGTTGACCCAGGGACCGGCGATCGATCGGTTCGAGAAGAAGGTGGCCGAATACTGCGGGGCGCGGTTCGGCGTCGCGGTCTCCAATGGAACGGCGGCGCTTCATGTCGCGTGCCGGGCCGCGGGCCTGGGGCCTGGCGATCTGTGCTGGACCACACCCAACAGCTTCGTCGCGTCCGCGAACGCGGCGCTCTACTGTGGCGCCGCCGTCGACTTCGTCGACATCGACCCGCACACGTACAACATCGATCCGGTCTCCCTCGAAGCGAAGCTGCTTTCGGCCCACAAGCTGGGGCGATTGCCCAAGGTGGTCATTCCGGTTCATTTCTCTGGCCAGTCTTGTCGTATGGACGCCATCGCGACGCTGGCGATCCGATTCGGCTTCACGATCATTGAAGACGCCTGCCACGCCATCGGGGGATCCTTTCAGGGGGCGCGCATCGGCAGCGGGGTCACGGCGGCGATGACCGTGTTCAGCTTTCACCCGGTGAAGATCGTCACCACCGGCGAAGGCGGGATGGTGATGACCAACGACCCCGCCCTGCGCCGGCGGCTGCTGCGCCTGCGCAGCCACGGCATCACGCGCGAGCCCGACGAACTGGAACACAACGGCGACGAGCCCTGGTACTACGAACAGCAAGAGCTGGGGTGGAACTACCGCATCACCGATCTGCAGGCGGCGCTGGGCATCAGCCAGATGAGCCGCATCGATGCCTTCGTGGCACGCCGGGCCGAGCTGGCCGGGCTGTACGACAACTTGCTGAAGGCGGTGCCGGTCACCCTGCCCCACCGCGATCGCGATCTCGCCTCGGCCCACCACCTGTATGTGATTCAGCTGGACCCGCAACGCGGGGCCGTCCGGTCGCGGCGCGAGGTGTTCAAGGGGATGCGCGCGCGCGGCATCGGCGTGAACGTCCACTACATCCCCATCCCGGCCCAGCCCTACTACCGCCGTCTGGGGTTTCACCCCGAGGCGTACCCGAAGGCCTCCGCGTACTACCGCAACGCCATCACACTGCCTCTGTACCCCGACATGACGTCCTCGGACGTGCAACGCGTGGTCGACGCCCTGACCGCCGAACTGGCCGGCTGACGTCGCCTAACGGTCGTGGGTCAGCGCCATCAGCGCGTCGACGACGCGCGGGTCCCAGGCGCGTGTCGCCAGGTGCTGCTGATACATCGTCCGCACCAGGTCGCTGCTGCCCCGCGCGGCCAGGCTCTGGCCCTGGGTCAACGTCGCGTCGACGTCATCGGTGACCTGCGCGGCCGCCGCCTGCGCCAGGCGGGCGGCCATCGGTGAGACACGGCGGATGGTCTGGCCGTCGAAGCTGTACGCGCTGCCCTCGGGGGTGGACACGAACACGTGAACGCCGGGGCCGCGCTCGCTGCGCCCGAGCTCGGCCAGCGCCGCGGCGACGCTGCCGGTCCGCTGCACGAACTGCAGGGTGAAGTCGCCGGGGGGGTCAGCGCCCGTGAAGAGAAAGTGCACGATGCGACGGAGTTGCTGTTTGAGGACCAGCTCCTCGAGCGCGGCGGCATGCTCGAACTGGGCCCGCCGGCGCCGCTCCAGATTCAGGTCGATGACGTTTCTCCCGTCGACGATGATCTCCTTGATGGCCGCCGCTGCCTTCGGCGTCTTGAACGGTGGAGCCCCCTCAAAGTCGGCGCTGGGATAAACATCGCCGAGGTCGACGGCCCGGCCCAGCGCGAACTGGTGATACCAGCGGAACGCCAGCTTCAGACCCTCGAACCCGGGCGGCTCGCGCAGCAGCTCGCCGAGCTTGCGGAAGTAGTCGGTCGCGGTCGGCGCCCACTCGTGAAAGGTTTCGTGCGGCCAGACAAAGTAGCCCTTGAAGGCCGACAACACCGGGACGCCCAGGCGGGCCATCTCCAGGCCCATCGAGCTCCAGCTGGTCAGCACCAGGGACGCCAGCTCGCCGAGGTCGTAGCTTGAGACCTTCTCCTGCGGCCACACGACCACGCAGTTCCGATAGCTGCCGCTGAAGTGGGCGCGCAGCTGCTGCAGGTGTTCCGACACCGCGCTCTCGCGCTTGTTGGCGCCCTCACGCGGGTGAACCCGGATCACCAGCTGCGCGTCGTCGCGGCCCTCGAAGTGGGTGATCAGGTTCTGCAGCCAGTCGATCTGGTCACGGAAGGGCTGCTGCTTGTCACCGAAGGGAATGCCGAACACGTTCTTGACCACGCTGCCGGCGGCGAATTCGTCCAGGCTGCTGGTGTAGGCGACGACCAGCTTCTTGTCGGCCGAGAGGTTGAGCTTTGCCCGAAGATCCTGCGCGTCGTAGGTCTTGGGCGGCGAGTAGACGTGGCCAGCCACCGCGCCGAACTTGGTCAGCAGGTCATCGGCCACCTCGATCACGTCGTCGCGCCCCAGCGCCAGATCTCGCCACTCCGGCCAGCGCTGCCCGGCCTGGTACACCGACCGGAACTCGATCTCCGGCACGATGACCATGTTGCGACGGTCGACGGAGCGATGCCAGGCGGCGTGGGTCGTGTAGGCGGGAATGCCGTGCCGCTCGGCCGCCAGGCGCGCGCCGAGCAAGATGCCGTAGTCCTGGTAGGTGACCAGGGCGCCGACGTTCAGCGTCCGGTAGAGCTGCGTCGCCACCATGTACGACAGCACCGCCGCGGACGCGTACTGCTCCCAGCGCACCCGGTTCTCGGCCGACACCGCGTCGTAGTTGGTGACCTTCGCCGCCAGGACCAGGTCGTGCAGCGTGATCTTCCCGAATTCGATGCCGTCGTAGCTGAAGTCGCGAAGATCCGGTGGGAAGCGCTGGCTCAGCTCCATCACCTCGACCACCGCCTGGGCAGTGAGGTGGTCGCCCAGCGACACCGAATCGAGGCCATACATGCCCAGGATCCCCTGGCTGTGTTGTCCGCAGCCCTGGCAGATCTTCTTCTTCTGTTCGGGCGGGACATCCGCCGGCAACAGGAACATGTCCATCACCGGACATCGGGCGAAGATTCCGGGACAGAAGGCGAACTTGACGTTATAGCCCTGGTCCTTCAGCGACCGGGCCAGAATGCACTGGGCCGCGAAGTGCGGGACCACCTGCGCCTCCGGCGTGTAGAACAGGATCAGCGAGCTCTTGTCGACAGACTTGCCGGTCATGACGAGATCAGCTCCCAGTTCATCGGTGTTCCGGCGGCGATGTCGCGACCGGCGTGTTTCCCCAGCACCTCGCCCAGGTGCCGGGTGTGCATCCCGAAGCCGGGGCGGATGGCGCGGATGTTCTCGGCGGTGAAGAGATCGCCGGCCTTGACCGCCTTGACGACAAACAGCGACCGGCGGAACACCTTGCTGTTCTCTTCCTTGGCGCCGCTGCCGTACTTCACGCCGCCGAGCGATTTTTCCGCCACGCGGATCGCGGACACCATCTCCTTGAGCTCGGCCGGTTCCAGCGAGAAGGCGCTGTCGGGACCGGGCGTCGCCCGCGACAGCGTGAAGTGCTTCTCGACGATGCAGGCGCCGACGGCGACGGCCGCGACCGGGACGGTGGTGCCCATCGTGTGGTCGGACAGACCGACCGGCGTGCCGAAGGTGTCGGCCAGGTGCGGGATGGTCAGGAGGTTCATGTCCTCGGGGGCGGCCGGGTAGGCGCTGGTGCACTTGAGCAGCGCGATCTGCCTGGCGCCGGCGGCGCGCGCGGTCTTGACCGCCTCTTCGATCTCTTCCAGCGACGACATCCCGGTCGAGATGATCATCGGCTTGCCGGTGCGGGCCATCTTCTCGATCAACGGAAGATCGACGATTTCAAAGGATGCCACCTTGTGCACCGGGACCTGCAGGTCCTCGAGAAAGTCGACGGCGGCCGGATCGAACGCGGTCGAGAAGAAGTCCAGTCCCAGCCCGACCGCGACGTCGCGGAGCTGGCGCTGCCAGGCCCACGGGGTGTGAGCCTGGGTATAGAGGTCATAGAGGTTCTGCCCTTCCCACAGCGTTCCCGGCCCGACGCGGAACTCCGGGCGGTCGCTGGCGATGGTCATGGTGTCGGCGGTGTAGGTCTGCAGCTTGACGGCGTCGGCGCCACAGGCGGCGGCGGCCTCCACGATCTTCACGGCGACGTCAAAGTCCTGGTTGTGGTTCCCGGACATCTCGGCGATGACGTACACGGGCTGTCCCGGTCCGACGCGTCTTTTACCGATCTGAATGTGTGGCATGACCCTCCAGTCCTTCTCGGCTGCCTGCGGGCGGCGCTTAACGGATCCCCCGCACAAGCTCGAACGCCTCGGCCGCGCCGCAGCCGACCACCGACCCCCAGCGCCTGCCGATGGCCTCCAGGGCCTGGCCCGACCGCGGGTGCGGAAACGGGGCGATCTCGCTCGTGTAGCAGTTCAGGGCCTCGATCTTGGTTTGCAGGGACGCGGTGATGTCGAAGAAGACGTTGGCGCGGAAGTTCGGCTGCAGGTGCGCAAAGCCCCACTCGGTCGAGGACGGAATCTCGAAGGCCAGCACCTCCTTGACCCCCAGGCCTGGTTTCGGGCGGGTCGCGGTCAGGACAGCTCGGTTGACGGTCTGGTGATCGACGTTGAGGTCACCGCCGTGGTGGGTAAACACCGCGTCGGGACCGAGGCTGGCGATCAGCTGCTCGATTGGCTTGATGACGTCGAGCAGCGGCAGGGTGTCGAAGCGGTTGTCGGGAAGGTCGAAGAACCGCAGGCTGTGCGCGCCGACCACCGCCGACGCCCGACGCGCGTCGTTGTAGAGCGACGCCATCGCGGCGTCCTGCTTTGACTCGCGCTGATCGAGACGCGCCGTGAGGCCCTCCCCCATGATGGCGATGTGCACCTGCGCGCCCTCGCGCACCAGCCGCGCCATGGTTCCTCCACAACCAAGAATCTCATCGTCGGGATGGGCGGCGACGACCAGCACCGTCTTCATGGGGTTTCCTTCTCCTTGCGCGGCAGGGGCGTGATGGTGACGTCGGCGGTGAGCCGTCCGTCGTACAGGGCGGCGCGACGAAAGGCGTAGCGGAAACCGCCGTGATCGATGAAGGCGTGCGGGTAACCGTCGGCGTCCAGCATGCGCACGAAGTCGTGCAGGCGGTCCAGCGAGGGCAGCGGCGGGATGGCGCTCTCTTCCGGTCTGCGGCGCGCGAACACCGTCGGCGCGCCGGTCTGGGCGACGGGCGTGGGTTCCTCGGCGGCGATGCGCGCGATCATACCGGCGGCGATGTCGGTGGCGCGGATGAGGATTTCCTCCGCGTTTCCTTCCAGGGACAGATCCTCCTTGCCGTACACCGGACCGGCGTCCATCTCGCTGACCATGCGCAGCGCCGTCATCTTGGTCTGGCGGTGGCCACGAGCGATCAGGTTCTGCAGCGGCGAGCCACCGCGCCCGAAGGGGACGTCGGTCATGTGGAAGCAGACGCACGCAAACGCGTCGGTGATCTCGCGCGCGACCTTCCACGACCAGTGGAGAAAGAAGACGTATCGCGGCTGCAGCTCCTGCAATCGAGCCGCGGTCAGCTCGGCGGGCGTGTCGAGGTAGTGCCAGCGGCCGGGATAACCGGCAATGATCTCGTCGAAGATCCGCCGGTTCCACGGCTTGCAGCCGACGACCAGGTAGGTCTTCGCTTCCACCTATTCCTCTCCCCCCGCCCCTTCGCGATCCAGCTGCAGCCGCAGATAGACCCGGTCGCGACCGTCGCGGAAATAGGCGCCCTTGTAAGGTGGGAAGGTTCGCGCACGCAGCAGGTTGATCAGATCGCGGGCGCGGTAGTTGCGATCGAGATCGATCTCGTCGACCGCCTGAACGTCGGCGGTGCGGTGCGTGGTTCCCGCGCCGGGCACCTGCGTGACCCGCGGCGCCTCGCCGGCCGCCAGCGCCGGCCAGGTCTGCCGAAACAGCTCCAGTGAAGCAACCTCCAGCCTGTGATAGAGGCTGTGACCGGTGTCCT
>DASRQT010000135.1:0-36868 GCA_035696485.1 Polyangia bacterium
TGCTCGCGTCGGTCCCGCGGGCGAATTCCTGGGCCGAGGAGGTTTCGACGAACGGGCCGCCGCTGTCCTCCGGGACGACGCTGTCAAAGACGTCGTCGTTGGTCGCCTCGCCGCTGGTCGCCGACTGGACGAAGTCTTCCGCCAGCGTTTCGGCCAACGTATCCGACGTGCGCGCGTGGCCGCCATCGGGATCAGGGATAAATGCGTCGGCATCATCGGATCGGGGTTTGGTACTCAATTTGTGGCCTCTAGCCCCTAAGGTAATCACCAGCAAACCGCCCGGTAGCGTTGGGCGTCAATTCGCTGGCACGGGTGGCGTATAGTCCGTCGCGCGATGGAGCTCCGCTTCCAAGGGGTGCGCCAACACTGTGAGGACGCGGTGCAGGGCGGCGTCGTCCCCGGTCTGGTTCTGCTGGTGGGGGCCGCCGGCAAGACGGTTTTTCACGAGGCGTTTGGCTTCCGGCAGCTGCACCCCGCCCGTCTGCGCGCACTGCCCGACACCGTCTATGACCTGGCTTCGCTGACCAAGGCGGTGGTGACCAGCGTTGTCACGATGCAGCTTGTCGAACGCGGCACGCTTGGGCTTGAGGACCGCATCGGCGACCGCCTGGCCGAGTTTCGCGGGGCCGGCAAGGACATCGTCACCGTGCGACACCTGCTGGCTCATGCGTCGGGGCTGCCAGCGCACCGGCCGTTCTGGAAGGCGGCCCGCGACGCGCCGTCGGAACGCTGGGCGATCTCGCTGCTGGCCGCGCACGAACCCCTGGCCTACCAGCCGGGATCGCGCTCGCTCTATTCCGACCTCGGTTTCATCGTGCTGGGCTGGGTGCTGGAACGCGCGGCCGGGCTGCGCCTGGATGTCCAGGCCGATCGCGGGATCGTTGCGCCGCTGGGGCTCGCGTCCACCACGTTCGTCAACCTGGCCGATTCCGAGGCGCGGGCGCGGCTGCTGGCGAACCGGACGGTTGCTGCGACGCAGCTTTGCCCGGAGCGCAAACGGGTCATCCTGGGCGAGGTCGACGACCTGAACGCGTACGCGATGGGGGGCATCGCGGCGCACGCCGGCCTGTTCAGCACCGCGATCGATCTGGGGGCGATCGCGGCTGCCCTGTGCGCGGCCTGGAAAGGCGCCGCCGGAACCAACCTGGTCAGCCGCGACGTGATTCGCCAGTTCTGGAATCCGGCGGGATTCCCCGAATCGACCTGGCGCCTGGGCTGGGATGGCCCGTCGCGCGAGGGCTCGCAGGCCGGGCAGCGGCTGTCCCGCGACGCGGTCGGGCACCTGGCGTTCACTGGCTGTTCGCTGTGGATTGACCCGCAGCGCGAGCTCTGGATTGTGCTGCTTTCCAACCGTGTTCACCCGCAGATCCCCGACGACGACCGCTTCCGGCAGTTCCGCCCGGCGCTGCATGACGCGGTCGTCGACGCCATCGGATCGGCCTAGGCGATGGTGCTATCATCCGGGGCGACGTGATGTCGCGCGCTCCCATCGCCGTACCAGTCGAGATCCGCGCGGGAAGACGGCGCATCTATCGCCTGGCGTACAACGTCGGCGAGGACGGCATGTCCCTGGAGACGGCCGCCCCTTTTGACGACGGACGCCCGGTCGAGCTGCGCTTCGCGCTGCCGCTGCAGGATGCCACGGTGATGCTGACGCTGCAGGCCGAGCTGCAGGCCGGGTACAACGACGCGGTCGACGAGAACGGCAAACGCGAACCGGCGCTGGGCGGCAGCGAGCTCGCCTTCACCGAACCGTCGCCGAACGACGTCGAAGAGCTGCGGCGTTATGTGAAGGGTCGCCTGACGCGGCCGGTATGAGCGCCGACCCGGGTAAAGGATCGCCGTCGGCGCTGCAGCGGCTGGAGGCGCTCGAGAAGCGCGCGCTCGAGGGCGGCGGTCCCGAACGCATCGAACGCCAGCACAAGGCCGGCAAGCTCTCCGCGCGCGAGCGGATCGAGCTGCTGCTGGATCCCGGCAGCTTCGTCGAGATCGACAAGCTGGTCACCCACCGCTGCATCGACTTCGGCATGGACGGCAACAAGATCCTGGGCGACGGCGTGGTCACGGGATATGGCCTGGTGCACCGGCGGCCCGTGTTCCTGTTCGCGCAGGACTTCACCGTGTTCGGCGGCTCGCTGTCCGAGGCCTACGCCGAGAAGATCTGCAAGGTGATGGACCTGGCGCTCAAGGCCGGGGCGCCCATCATCGGCCTCAACGATTCGGGCGGCGCGCGCATCCAGGAGGGTGTGGCGTCGCTGGCCGGTTACGCGGAGATCTTCCTGCGCAACACGCTGGCGTCTGGCGTGGTGCCGCAGCTGTCGGCGATCCTGGGGCCGTGCGCGGGCGGCGCCGTCTATTCGCCGGCCATCACCGACTTCATCTTCATGGTCGAATCGACCAGCTACATGTTCATCACCGGGCCAGAGGTCATCAAGGCGGTGACCCACGAAGAGGTCACCAAGGAGGAGCTCGGGGGAGCGCACGCGCACGCCGCGCGTTCCGGGGTCGCCCACCGCGCCTTCGCCGACGAGCCGGCCTGTCTCGAGGCGATGCGCGAGCTTCTGACCTACCTGCCGCAGAACAACCGCGAGAACCCGCCGCGGCTGGCCACGCGCGACAAGCCCGACCGCGAGGATCCGGGCCTGGACACGCTGATCCCGGCCGATGCGTCCAAGCCGTACGACATGAAGGACGTGCTGGGGCGAATCGTCGACGACGGCCGCCTGTTCGAGATTCAGCCGGAGTATGCCCCCAACATCATCGTCGGCCTGGCCCGCCTGGACGGGCGCCCGGTGGGCGTGGTGGCGAATCAGCCGGCGCATCTGGCCGGATGCCTCGACATCGGCGCGTCGCTGAAGGCGGCGCGGTTCGTGCGCTTCTGCGACTGCTTCAACCTGCCGCTGGTCACGTTCGTCGACGTGCCGGGCTTTCTTCCCGGCACCGCGCAGGAATTCGGCGGCATCATCAAGCACGGCGCCAAGCTGCTGTACGCGTTCGCCGAGGCCACCGTCCCCAAGCTGACGGTGATCACGCGCAAGGCCTACGGCGGGGCCTACGACGTCATGTCGTCCAAGCACATTCGCGGCGATCTCAGCTATGCCTATCCGTCGGCGGAGATCGCGGTGATGGGGCCGGAGGCGGCGGTCGGCATCGTCTTCCGCGACGAGCTGGCCAAGGCCGCCGATCCCGTCGCCGCGCGCACGCAGTACCTGGCGGAGTACCGCGAGAAGTTCGCCAACCCCTACGCCGCCGCCGCGCGCGGCTACATCGACGAGGTGATCCGCCCGCGCGAGACGCGCGCCCGCCTGTGCCGCGCGCTGGCGGTACTGGAAAACAAGCGCGACACCAACCCACCCAAGAAGCACGGGAACATCCCGTTGTGATGGGGACTCGGCGGTTACTGCTGGGGTTGACGCCACTACTGGCGGTCGTGGCTCTGGGGTGCGCGGGTGCACAACGTCCGGTGACCAAGATCGTCAACGGCCGCATCATCGTCACCCGTCCCATCAGCCCCGAGGCCTACGAACACGTGACGCGCGCGTTGCTCTATGAAGAGGAGCAGCGCTGGGACGAAGCCGCCGCCGAGCTGCAGCGCGCGCTGCCCTTCGACGACGAGGCCGCAGAGATCCGGGCGCACCTGGCGGTGCTGTTCGTGCGCGCCGGGCGGCTGGACGACGCGGCCGAGCAGATCGACCGATCATTTCGCATCGCGCCGACCGTCGAAGGGTGGCTGGCCAGCGCCCACCTGAAACAGGCGCGCGGGGACAGCGCGGGTGGGATCGAGGCCAGGCGGCGCGCGGTCGCGCTGGCGATCGCGGACGAGGACGTGGGGGCGGCCGAACGCGCGTATCTCGAGCTCGCCGAGGCGCAGATCGCGACGCTGGACGTGACGGGAGCGTTCGAGACCACGCGCCAGCTGGTCCGCACCACGCCGGATTCGGTGCATGCCCGGGTCGAGCTGGCGTCGCTGGCGTGGGCACTGGGGAAACTCGACGACGCCGAGGACGGTTTGCGCACGGCGCTGGATCATGAGCCGAGTGACGTCGACGTGCGCGTGATGCTGGCGGAGGTGCAGGTCGCCGCGGGCAAGGTGGCGGCCGCGAAGACAAGTTTTCGCGAGGCCATGGACCGTTCGGACTCGGAGCTGGTGATCGCCGAGGCCTACGTCGGCTGGTTGGTCCTGCGCGGTGACCGGGCCGAGGCGCACGAGCTGGCCGATCGCCTGACCTCCGAGGGGGGGGACGGCGCGAGCCTCGAGCAGATGAGCCGCATCGAACGGACGGTCAAGCGGCCGGACCGGGCCAAGGCGCTGGCGGAGCGGGCACTGGCACTGGGATCGGCGCCCGGTCGCGTCGCCATCCTCATCGGCGCGGCGCTGGACGAGTCTGGCCAGCGGGCGGCGGCGGTGGCGAAGTATCTGTCCGTAACGGCGGACGCGGCCGAATACGTCGAGGCGCGCCTGCGCGCGGCAGAGCTGCTGCGCGATGACGGAAAGACCGACGAGGCGGCCAAGATCGTCGATCAGGTGCTGGCGACGAATCCCGACAGTGACTCGCGGGTCAAGCTGCTGATCACCCGAAGCCTTATCGACGAGAAGCGCGGCGACGCCGCGCGGGCGGCGCGGCGGCTGGATGACGCGATGACCGCGGACGGCGGCAATGAAGATCGCCTGGTGCTGGCGCGCGCGGCGATCGAGGATCGCCGCGGCGACTGGCGTCGGGCGCTGGCCCTGGCGCAGAAGCTGCTGGACAAGGATCCGCAAAACGTCGAGGCGCTGAACTTCTGCGGGTTCGTCGCGGCGGATCACGCCCACGATCTTCAACGCGCGACCCGCCAGCTGCAGGCCGCCGCCGCGTTGAGCCCCGGTTCGGGCACCATCCTCGACAGCCTGGGATGGGTCTATTTTCGCGCCGGTGATCTCACCAACGCCGGATTTTTCCTCGAGCAGTCCGGCCGGCTGGAGCCAGGCGATCCGGAGATCTTGAGCCACCTCGGTGACCTTTACGCCAAGCGGCTGGAGGTCGCGCGCGCGCTCGAGACCTACCGAAAGGCGCTGGCGCTGTCACCTCCCGAACGCCTGGGACGTGAGCTGGCCGAGCGGATCCGAACGCTAGAGGCGCGCAACGCAGCCGGAAGATGATCCCGATGGGCAAGCCGCTCGGCTCCGTGGCGCTGATCCTGACCTTGGTCCTGGGGGCAGCCACCACCTGCTGCCGGCCCAGCAAGCCGCCAATCGTTCGCCCGTACCCTGCCCCGACCGTGGAATCGCTGCGCGGCGCGCTGGAGGCGCACCAGCTGGCCGTGCGATCGATGAACGCACGCGTGCGTGCCACCAGCTGGATCGGCGGCGAACGGCTGCGCGCCACGGTGCTGATGTTGGTGGAGCGAGCCGGACGCCTGCGCTTCGAGGCCGAGGTGTCGCTGCAGGGGACCGTCTCCATCCTGGTCAGCGACGGAGCCCGTTTCGCGATGCTGGACCTGCAGAAGAATGAGCTGCGCCGCGGCCCGGCCTGTCCCGCCAACGTGGCCTCGTTGATCCGGATTCCGCTCTTGCCCGCCGAGGTGGCCGCGTTGCTGCTGGGCGACGTCGTGATCGGCGGTGGCGGGAAGGAGACTTCGTCGCAGGTGCTGTGGGACGCCGGCCAGGGCGCCGACGTTCTGACGGTGACCCACGCCGACGGCACGCGAACGCTGCTGGCGTTTCGCCACCAGGGCAACGCCGACGAGCTCTCCGGCGTGACGCGCGAGGGGCTGGCGGGGCGGCTCTGGCGCGTCTCCTTCGAAGAGATGGAGACGGTCACAGGCACACGGATGCCGGGGCTGATCCGGTTTGCCGAAGGGCAGCAGTCGTTCGACGAAGGGGTCGAGATCAAGTTCAAGGACCGCGCCGTTAATGCCACCGCCAGCCCAACCGACTTCACGCTGGCGCCGCCGCCGGGAACCACGACCATCGAGGTTGGTTGCGGTGCGTGACCGGGCAACCGGGCGTATTGTCGCACCATGAAGCCCTGCCCGTTGTGCGCCGAGTCGATCCAGGACAGCGCCATCAAATGCCGCTTCTGCGGCTCGATGCTGGACGGCAGTGACAACGCCCAGCGCGCAGGCACCGTCGCCGCCAGTGGACCCGCGGGTAGCTCGGTCACGATCTTCAGCGGGACGCCATCCTGGAAAGCGCAGCTGTGGTCGTTCGTGGGCGCGGCCGCGCTGGCGATCGCGGGCGTGGTCGGGCTGTTCGTCTTGCGGCTGTCGTTCGACCTTCCCTGGGTCACGGCGGTGATCGCGGGCGCGTGCGCGTTCGGTCTGGCCGTGCTGTGGCTGGTCTACCTGACCGCGCTGCGGGTCACGCTGCGCTTCCGGATCACGACCCGAACCATCGACGTCGAATCGGGCCTGCTGTCGAAGAGCATCGAGACGTTGCAGCTGTGGAAGGTGCGCGACATCGAATTTCATCAGACGCTGACCGATCGGATCCTGAACGTGTCGCGCATTCGCGTCTTCTCCCACGACGTGACCACCCCGCAGTTTCTGCTGTGGGGATTGCCCGGCTCGCGCGCCATCTTCGATCGGTTGAAGGACGCGATGGAGCTGGCCCGCCAGGGGCGCAACGTCATCGGCGTGGTCGACTGACGGCCGACGGCGCCGCCGCCTGCTCCACCAGCCGCTTTAGCAGCGTGCGATGGCAGCGGTCAGGATCGACACACGCCGATGAACACAGCAGCGTGATGGTCTCACCGCCGGCCACGCGCTGGGCCAGGCTGCGAATGCGCCAGGTCTGCGCCGCCCCCCTCATCTCCTCCAGATAACGGGGCGCATATTCGCGGGCGAAATCAATCGGCGCCGCGGTCTTGCCATGAAACGCGTCCAGCAGCGGCCGGCTGGGCCCGAGCTCGGGCCACCACGCGTCCCACGGCTCCGTCGCCTTCGCCACCCCGCGCGGCCGAATCCGACACACCAGCAGGCGATATCCGTCCGCCGCCAGCGCGGGATCGTTCCAGCGTTTGGTTCGCAGCGCCATGCTTGCCGACCAAGTATGGCGCCAAAAACCTGGCGCTACAGCGTCTCGAGGAACGCCATCAGATCAGTCAGCTCGGCCGCAGACAAATGTGACGTCACGCCATGTTTGTCGCCGCCGCCGCAGGTCGGGCTGAAGCGTCCGGACAGGTTGGAGGCACAGCCGTCGTGCATGAACGGGGCACGGCTGCCGACGTCCGACAGCGATGGGACCTGGAACAGGCCGCCGGTTCCGACGTCGGCGTTCTTGTTGTTGGTGTAGCGCGCGCCGGTGTGGCAGGTCACGCAGCCGACCTTGGCGCTGTCGTTGAACATGGTGCGCCCGCGATCAACGGCGGCGACGTCGGCCGGCGGACTGGCGGGCGCCCTGGGGTGGCGGTCGATCCAGCTCACGGTCGCCATCATCTGTTCGGGCGCCAGCTTCGGACCTGACATCCGGCCCATGAACACGTTCTCCATCAGGTGCGAGAAGGTCTTCATGTCGCCACCCCAGTGGAAGGGCTCGGTGCCCGAGATGCCCGCCGCCAGCGTCTGAGTGCGCCGCGGACCCTCGCAGGCGAAGTTCCAGACCCGCCCGTCCTCTGTCCCCTCGGCGTGGCACGATGCGCACGCGACGAACCCGCCCGCGTTGGCGTGAAAGACGGTGTGCCCGGTGTCGGCGCGGCTGTCGGTCGACAGCACGATCTTGGCGCCGGAGGCCAGGTGCAACATCGCCGGCTCACGTGTCTGAACCACGACCTTTCCGGCGCCGTCGTAGGCAACGGCAATCGGCTCGCCCACCACCTCGGGCGTCTCGTTCGCCGGCCCGGTGGTGGGACAAAATGGCGTCGGAGACGGTTGCGGCGGCGGTCCCACGGGATCCATCCCGTTGCCGCCCGCGCCGTTCGGCCCGTCCCCCGCACCAGCATCGGTCGCGAAGATGGGCGCACCGGGCGAGCTGGCGCCCGCCGAGCCGCCGACCCCCGAGAAACCGCCGGTGCCGGTTGCGCCGCCCGTGTTCTCAAACGAGCCGCCAGCCCCGGCGAACCCCATGCCCGGTAGGCACGGACCGTAGGTGCCGTCGGGCCGACACCCGACCGCCGGGTTGGTGACATCGGCGACGTTGGAGACAAACACGCGCGGGAGCTGTGGTGCTTGACCGGGCGCCGAGGCATTGCTGGCGTTCCCGGCCGCGATCATGGCGACACGGCGCCCGTCAGGCGAAAACGCCAGATCAACCGGCAACACCATCCCGGCGATGGCCGGCGACTGCGGGGGCATGGTCCCCGCCTTCATGACGGTCACTGCGGTCTGCACGATCGCGTCGCACGGGTTGCCGCCGCCGTACCCGCCCGCCTGCGGGACCACGACGTCCATCAGCCCACGCTGGTGCAGGATCGCGACACCGCCGCCGCCGGGAACCGACATCATCCGCCAGGCCGTCGAAGCGCTGAACCGCTGCCCACCGCGCGTCTCGTTTGAAGTGAACACCGCCGGCGTCAGTCGCTGCGTCGGCTTTCCCGCCGCGTCCAGCGTGATCACCTGCGCGGAACGGAACCGGCTGACCAGGAGCTTGTCGCCGTCGACGACGACATCGCGCAGGTCGCGATCCAGCTTCAGCGTCCGCGCCGCGGGACCGCCGCCCGCTGGCATCGACACCAGCTCGCCACCAGCGCAGGCGACGTGAACGCGATCCAGCTTGGCGTCAAACGCCAGGCCGCGGGGGGCCGCGCAAACCGCGCGCCGTTCCTTGAGCGCGAACGTGCCGGCCTCCAGCGTCACCAGCGCGCCGCCGCGCCGCAGGGCGACGTGCACGCGGCCGGCCGCGTCTTCGACGATGCGACCGGGCTCATCGCCCGCCGTCAGCGTGATCGTGGTCTTGATCGTGCGCGTCCCCAGGTCGACGACGGAGATGCGGTCGCGGTCGGGATCCGACGCGACCGCCGTCTTTCCGTCGCGGAGAATCGCCAGCGTCCCGCCGCTGATGGCCGGGGGCGCCGATTCCAGCGACACCGTTGCGCCCAGCTGCGGCGTCGCATTGCCAAACCCGCCGCCGATCCCACCGCCGGGAAAGCCCTTGGAGGTGCCGATCCCGCCGTCTTGACCGGCACAAAAATCGCCACCGAACCCGGCGGTACCCTGACTGAAGCCGCCGGAGCCGCCGAATCCGGTTGGTTCGACGTTCACCTGGCCCGCGCAGCCCGAGAACACGACAAAACCGACGGCCAGAACTGACACCGAAACCAGAGCTGTCTTCATGTGCGCTCCCTCCCAACCCTCCGAACAGCAATGGCTATGCCAGCAAGATTACGCGCGCCAGGGCCCGAAACCCGCGCCGAGACCGGCGGTTTCCGCGAATCTACCAGCGGCCCGCGACACCGATGTCGGGATCGCGGCGTGCGTCCGCCGGTGGCCGTGCTCCCGTCGGAGAAGAGCTTACGAGACCAGGACCAGGAAGCGCTGCTGCCCGGGTTCGATATCGATGATGCGGCGCTGGCGCACCCCGTCACCACGGATCGCCTCGATGGTGTGGCGCCCCTCGTTCAACTTGACCTGCAGCGGGGTCAGCCCGACCCACTGGCCGTTGATGTACACGCGGACGTTGCCAGGCTTGGACTCGATGCTGACCCATCCGGGTCCCTCCGCCGGCCGCGCCAGCGAAGTGGCGACGACCGCTGGCCCCCGCCTGACCATGTGACGGATAACCAGACGCCGTTTGTGGAGTCGACGGTTCACGTCGCGCTCCGCCGCCACCTCGGAGCTGCCAGAGGCCGCCACCGAACCCACCGCCTGACCGCGTTTGGCTTTGCGGCGAACGTCCCGCCGGACGACGACGCGTTTGGCCACACAGCGCTTATCCGGATCGGTGCCGGCCACCCGGTGACACGGGGATGTTCGTGCGACACGGGCGGACGCCTGCCGCGCCGGCGCCACCGCCAGCAACGTCAATGCAAGACCCGGCACCAGAACGAAGTGGGTCAGGAAGTGCGACTTACTACACATGCTGTGATCCCATCCTCAAAACGACGCGTCCGCCAGTTCTGCAACCTGTCGATCGTGGGGCCGCCGCGGCCGAAAGGAAGAGGGCCGCCTCCAGGCAAGAGCCTAGGCGCCCGCCGCAAACCGCGCAAAAAACTCCTGCGCGCGGCGCTCCATCTCTTCGGGCGAAACGTCCTCCTTGTGCGTGGCAATGGCCCATACGTGCCCGAAGGGGTCAGTCACCTGGCTATAGCGGTCTCCCCAGAACATGTCGGCGGGAGGCATCAGCGACCGCGCGCCGGCATCGACGGCGGTCTTGTAGACGGCATCGCAATCCGAAACAAACAGCGTCATGGCCGCAGTCGCTCCCCCCGGTCCAGGCGCCTTGGTGGCCGACATCGGCATCTCGTCGGCGAGGTAGATAACCGAATCCCCGATCTGGAGATCCGCGTGCATCGTGCTGCCGGGAGCCGGACCCGAGGCATGCGACCGAACCTGCGCGCCGAACGCCTTCTTGTAGAAGTCCATCGCCTCCAAAGCGTTCTTGACGGTCAGGTGTGGCGTGATCGAGCGAATGCCTTCGGGAAGATAGCTTTTGGCGGTGCCCATATCCAAACGCCTATCGCAAAAACGCATCGGCGCGCAAGCCGGTCGACGCACCCGGTCAGGTGGACCGAACGAGACGGCGCTTCGCGCTAACTCTTGACGTCGACCCTGATGGCGCCGCCGTCGAGGCGGACGTGGACCTCGGCGGCGGACAGTTCGGCGAAGTTCTCGAAGGCGGCGTCCTCGAGGTGGCGGGTCAGGATCGACGACAGCCCGCGCGCGCCGGTCTCGCGCCGCAGACCCTCGCCGATGACGTGGTGGAGGACGTCGTCGTCGACACGCAAGTCGAAGCCCTCGTCCTCGAACTCGCGCGCGAGGCGATCGATGACGCTGGTGCGCAGGATGTCCATCAGTGTGCCCGCGTCCAGCGCCTCGAACGGCACGAAGCGATTGAACCGCGCCAAGAGCTCGGGCAGAAACCCGAAGGCCTGGAAGTTCGCCAGCTGCTCCACCTCCTCCGACGTGAAGCTGACGGCGATCCCGTCGGCGGGCGGACCGCCGGCCGGCGGCGTGCGGCCAAAGCCGATGTGATCGCGCGCGGTGCGACTGCGCGCCACCTGATGAAACCCTGAAAAGGCGCCGGCGGCGACGAACGCGATGTCCGCCGTCGACATGACCAGGTGGTCGCCGTACGTCGAATGGGTCAGCTCCAGCGGCACCACGACCTCCGACGACTCCAGCATCTTCAAGAGCTCGCGCTGCACGCCCATGCCGGTGACGTCCTTGGTCGTCCCGGCGCCGGCGAAGACGGCGTTGTTCTGCCCGGAGGCGATCTTGTCAAACTCGTCCAGGCAGACGATGCCGACCGACGCCAGCAACGGATTGTCGTCCGCCGCGTGCAGGAGGCGCGTGAGGATGGTGCTGGGATCCTGGCCCACGTACCCGGTCTCCGAGTAGGTGGTGATGTCGATGATGACGGTCGGCAGCCGCAGGATCTGCTGGAACAGCAGCTCGACGAGGAACGTCTTGCCGCACCCCGTGGGCCCGACCAGCAGCGTGTTCGATTTCGGCAGCAGCTGCTCCCGTTTGCAGCCATCGAGGTAGATGCGCTTGACGCGCCGAACGTGGCGGTAGGCCATCAGCGACAGGGCCCGCCGCGCCTCCGCCTGACCGCGGTAGCCCAGCTCCTCCAGCCGGGCGTAGATCTGTTTCGGCGACGGCACCGCCAGGTCGCGGACAAACTTGATGAAGTGCTCCAGACCGGACTTTCGATACTTCTTGAGCGGCTCCACGGCACAAGTTTAACACCGGCCTGGCTTTTTTTTCAGGGCTGCGATTGACTCGCGTCGGGCCGGCTGGGAGACTTCGCCCCCGCTTCAACAAGGAACGCCGCAAGGAGATCTCGATGTCCGAATCGCTGTTCACGTCCGAGAGTGTCACCGAGGGTCACCCCGACAAACTGTGCGACCAGGTCTCGGATGGAATCCTCGATGCTTTGATCAAGGGTGACAAAGCCTCGCGCGTCGCCTGCGAGACGGTGACCAAGACCGGCTTCGTGATGGTGGCCGGAGAGGTCACCTCGGCGGCGCAGATCGACATCCCCAAGATCGTGCGCGGCGTGGTCAAGGAGATCGGGTACAGCCATTCGGACATGGGCTTCGACTGGAAGACCTGCGGCGTGATGGTCGCGCTGGAACAGCAGTCGCCGGACATCGCCCAGGGCGTGGACGGCAAGGGCGTCTACACGCGCGATGAACAGGGCGCCGGCGATCAGGGGATGATGTTCGGCTACGCCTGCGACGAGACGCCGGAGCTGATGCCGATGCCGATCATGACGGCGCACAAGCTGGCCAAGCGCCTGGCCGACGTGCGCAAGAAGGGGACGCTGGACTTCCTCCGCCCCGACGGCAAGACCCAGGTCACCGTCCGCTACGACGGCAACAACCGGCCACTGGGTATCGACGCCATCGTGGTGTCCACGCAGCACAGCGAGGACGTCAAGTACAAGACCCTGAAGGAAGCGATCATGGAGGAGGTCATCAAGCCGATCCTCCCCGCCGGCAGCGTCAACGCCAAGACCAAGTACTTCATCAACCCGACCGGGCGGTTCGTGGTCGGAGGTCCGATGGGTGACTCGGGCCTGACCGGTCGCAAGATCATCGTCGACACCTACGGCGGCATGGGCCGGCATGGCGGCGGCGCCTTCTCGGGCAAGGACCCGTCGAAGGTGGATCGCTCGGCCTGCTACTACGCGCGGTTCATCGCCAAGAACGTGGTGGCCGCCGGCCTGGCCAAGCGCTGCGAGGTGCAGGTGGCGTACGCCATCGGCGTCGCCGAACCGGTGTCGCTGCTGGTCCACACCTTCGGCACCAGCTCGGTCTCGGAAGATCGCCTGGCCGAGATCGTCAAGGCGAACTTCGACTGTCGCCCGGGCGCCTTGATCCGCGAGCTGAATTTGTTGAGGCCCATCTATCAGAAGACCGCCGCCTACGGTCACTTCGGCCGCAGCGACAGCGACTTCTACTGGGAGCGCACCAACAAGGCCGACGCGCTGAAATCGGCGGCGAAGAAGCTGATCCCGGCCGGCAGCGCCAACGGCGAGGGCACGTCGCACGGCAAGAGCGAGAAGACGACCGACAAGCCGATCAAGCGCCGCGGTGCCGAGCGCGCCTCCGCCTGACCCCTCTCTCTCGGCGACCGGAGAGAGCTTCCACGGCGGCGTGGCTGGATGTCGACCTGCCGCCGGCGCCGGATTGGCGCATGTGAATTCGAACTGCGGCTCAGGGACTCCACCAGAACAAGAGGCCACCGCCGAGCTCGTACCGCGGCGCCTCTCCCCCGCGACCGGCCCAACGTGCGGCGGTGACGTCAAGACCAGAAAAGCCAATCTTCTGCCCACCCAGGAGACCGTGTCCGTGCGGTGTCACCAGGCCCAGCCCGATTCGCGGCCCGTGACGGAAGCTGCCGCGTGCGCGCCTTTCGCCCTCGATGTCCCACCAAACGGCGTACGCCACCTCGAGGACAAAGTTTTCCGAGAGACCGACGCCAGCGAGCAGTGCGGCCGGAATGCGATCGACCGCTGCGCCGACTTCAAGGCCAGCCAGTACCGGTCCGAACCAGCGCCCCGCGCGAAGCGCCAGAGCGACACTGGGACCGGCGAGGCGAAATCCCAACATCGGGCCGTCGACAGGCGCCCACTCGAAGTGCGGTGAACCGGTGCTAAGCGGAAGGCGCAAACAGCGCTGGCCATCGGAACTGATGCTGATGTCTATGACCGGGGCGGCGGCGAGGGTGGGGTTGAGCTCGTGGGCGGCAGGGAATTCGAATGTCAGCCGATGTTTTCCCGCCGCGGGGAGCGGCCGCATCCAGCTGACGGCATCGTCGACGAGAATCGTGCTGGCGGGCGTTCCTGTGGTGCACGGACTGGCGCTGGCCGGCGCCAGCCGCGCGGCCGTCACGCCGATCGGCGCCGGACCGACGACATCCGCGTCGACGTTCATCTGTCCCTCGAATTGAAGACGATTGATGGCAGCGAGGGAGATGGTGGCCTCACCGTCTTGGATCACGGTGGGCCGCCGCGCGCGCATCTCGGGCCCGATCATGCGACAGCCGGCCACCACAACGACAGCCATCCCGGCGGCCAGAACCGAGGCCTCAAGACCGCGACCCCGCGACTTGTCGGCGATCACAGTCGGCCCCCGCCGCCGCGCACAAAGGTAACGCCTATTGCCGCGGTCCAAAGCGGCGAGCGGCCGGTGGCATTGGGCCACTCTTGCCGACTGACTGACAGCTCCAACCCGGTGCCAACGATTGGCGTACCGCGGGCGGCGCCAGACGGCCTCGGGCTGATGGCCATCATCAGGAGTGACAGGCGCGGGCCATGCGCCAGCCCCGCCACATCAGGGGTGCCAACCGGCCCGCCGCTGAAAGCGACCCCCGCCAGCTGGTAGCCAACAGAAACGCCCAAGGCACGACGGTCGACGGCAACCGGGAAATAGGTCACCTCCGGCGCCAGTGAACCAACGAAGCCGTCGGCCCTTTTCTGTCGCGAGGTCACATTCCCCACCGCTCCGAGGTCGGTCCGCGACGCGCTGAACCCAATCCCCGCCCGCATCGAAGCCCGCAACGGCCCGACCCAATGTCCGAGCAGCCCTTCGATCTGGAGCAGGGCGTCCGCGGGCAACCGCATGAGGCCCAGCACCGAGGCTGACAATCCCCACGTCCATAGCGGTGGCACCGCTTGCCAGGCCTGTCCGGGCGAAGCCAGCGGCACACGCAAGCACCGGCTGCCGCTCGGCTCGACAACTTCGAAATCCAGCATCAGCGGCGCCGATGAGATACGGGCCTCGCGCGGAAAACCGAAGACCATCTTCTGCGCGGCGGTCAGTGTTACCGGACGATCCCGACGCAATTTTCCGTCAGCGAAGATGAACTCGGCCATGATTCCGGCCGAGCAAGGACTTGCCTCAGGGGAAACCAGCTGCGCGCTGCGAACGCCTCCGCCTTCGCTCCGGTTGAACCGGACAACAACATCGGTGCCGATGTCGCGCCGTGGCTCCTCGCCTTTCGAATCATCGACGCCTTCTCGGGAGAGGGGCTCGTATCCGCCGCGTTGAAGGCCGACCACCTCCACCTCCCCCGAAGCGTTGAGGATCGGTGACCGCGGTCGATAATTGACTCCTGAGGCGCAAGCGCCGACAGAAAAAGCCAGCGGCAACAGAGCCAGCCACGCGCCAACGCGGATCTCACCCATGGTTCTCACGGCCGATGGCGGACCGTATCGCGACGCCACCCCGATTGGGCAACGCTATTGATACGATTCGCAGTTAATACGACTCGCAGATGTACGCGTTGAGATCCGTGCAGGTGAGATCGGCCCAGCGGTCGTGTTGGTACCAGAAGGCCGCGCAATCCTCGTCGCCGGTTTGGTTGGGCTCGGCGGCGCCAACTTCCCAAGCGTTGTAGAGATTGTTCACCGGCATGCCGCCATTGGCGAGACCTCTGCCGGTCCAGAACGGCGTGTTGTCAGCCCAGCGCCAGTCACCCTCGGTCATGGCGTCGCTGCCGCCGAGCCAGGTGGTCATGAAGTTCTGCGCGATCTTGGTTGAATACAGCCACTTGTTTTCGGCGTCGCTGTCGACGCGGACCAGGCGCATCTGCTGCGCGACACAGTTGCTCTGCGCGGCGCTGTGCGTGCGCCCGGCCTTGCAAAACCGATAGGCGTGCGCGCCGTATTGAAAGCACGGGCAATCCGGCGTGGAGGTGCATGCTGGCGGCACCGTCTCGACCGGGACGTCGCGGCCGGCGTCGGAGCCGCCGCTGCCGCCGGGCAGGTCGCGGCCGGCGTCGGAGCCGCCGCTGCCGCCACTGCCGCCGCCTTGTCCCCCCGAACCGGCCGATCCGCCGGCCCCCGCTGGAATGTCCACCGGCGCGTCTTCCCCTGCTGTACCGCCGGAGCCGCCGCTGCGGTCGTCGCCGCCGTCGTCGCCTCCCGAACCAGCCGCGCCGCCGCCGGCGTCGTCGCCGCCACCACCCGACGCGCCTCCGATCCCCGGCCCCGACGGCAAACCACCGCTGTCAGGTTTCGCGTGGAACGTCTCCGCTCCCCCACACGCCGCCGTCGTCGCGAAGAGGATCCCAACCAACGGACCTAAACCGACCCGCCGCCTCATGTGTGCGCGCGAAGTATAAGGTGCGCCCATTTACCATTCAATCCCGCGGCAATCCCCAGTGTGACGCAACTGGCACGGCGCGCGCCAAACGCGTGACGCACCACGGCCCGTGTAACCGAGTTGCTGCCCGGTCTCGAATCGCATGAAACGAACACCCTGCGTCAGAGCCGCGGGCCTGCTGATGGCCGCTGAGCCGGTGCCCGAGGTGCGGGTCCGGCCGGTCAAGGACATCATCGGCTGAATGCAGCGGCGCTAGCGCGCATCCAGCCGGCACAGCTGCAGCCACTCGGCAATCACGGCGCTGCGGTACTTCTGTTTGTGTAGCAGGAAGAAGAACTGGCGGCCAAAGTTGCGGTGGGGGACGCTGCACGGCTTGAGTGTGCCGCGCGCAAATGCTTCAGCGAGCGCAATGCGCGACAGACAGCCGACGCCCAGTCCCGCCGCCACGGCCCCGCGAATCGCCTCGGTCTGCTGCAACGCCAGCGCGATGTGCAGCTCGGGGAGCAGCCCACGCATCGCGCGATCGAAGGTCTGCCGCGTCCCCGAGCCTTGTTCGCGCAAGATCCAGGCGGCCCCGCGAAGGTCGTCGTCCTTCAGCGTCCGTTTGTTGGCGAACGGGTGCTCGGGCGCGCAGAACACCACCAGCTCGTCGCGCCGCCAGGGCGTGACCTCCAGATCGGCCTGCTCGATCTCGCCCTCGATGAGACCGACGTCAATCTCGAAGTTCGTCACCTGGCGCGCGATCTCCTCGGTGTTCCCCAGCGCCAGCGTGACGTCGACGCCTTCGTGCTCGCGCATGAAACGCGCTATCAGCGGCACCGCCAGGTAGTTGCCGATGGTCAACGTCGCGCCCAGACGCAGCTGCCCCAGGACCTTGCGATCCTCCAGCGCCCGCTCCAGATCGGCCGCCTGTTCCAGCACCGCCTGCGCGCGGACGCGAACCGACCGGCCGAACGCGCTCAGCTGCAGTCGCTTGCCGACACGGTCGAACAGGCGCACGTCAAACTGCCGTTCCAGATCGGCGAGCGATCCACTGGCCGCGGATTGCGACATCGCCAGCGTCTCGGCGGCGCGGCTGACGCTCTCGTCCCGCGCCACCGCGAGGAAGACCTCCAGCTGCCGGAGCGTGTACCGCATATCGGTTATTCCGAACATACACCCGTTATCGGCTGGGCCGAATATAGATATCAGATCATCCGGTTTTACCGAGGATGGTTCGTCCGCTAGCTTTTACGGTAACTCCCATGAGCGCAGTCAATCAGGCAATCAATCAAGAGCGGACCCTCAGCGTCCATCACTGGAATGACTCCCTGTTCAGCTTCAGGACCACGCGAAGCCCCAGCTTCCGCTTTCGCAACGGCCATTTCGTGATGGTCGGGCTGGAGGTGGAGGGGCGGCCGCTGCTGCGCGCCTTCAGCGTGGTCAGCGCCAACTACGAGGAGCACCTCGAGTTCTACAGCATCAAACTCGCCGACGGCGCGCTGACCTCACGCCTGCAGCACATCCAGCCCGGAAACACGGTGCTGGTCAGCCGCAAGCCGACCGGGACGCTGCTGGTCGACAACCTGACGCCGGGGAAGCGCCTGTACCTGCTGGGCACCGGCACTGGCCTGGCGCCGTTCATGAGCATCATCCGCGATCCCGAGACCTACCAGCGCTTCGAACACGTCGTGGTCGCGCACGGCGTCCGCCGCGTCAGCGATCTCGGCTACCGGGGCACCATCGAGGACGAGCTGCCGCAGCACGAGCTGGTGGGCGAGCAGGTCAAGCAGCAATTGCTGTATTACCCGACCGTCACCCGCGAACCCTTTCGCAACCAGGGGCGCATCAATAGCTTGTTCGACAGCGGAAAACTGTCGGCCGACCTGGGCCTGCCCACGCTGGACCCCGAACACGATCGCGTCATGATCTGCGGCAGCCCCAGCATGCTGACCGACATCGTGACGATCCTCGAAGCGCGCGGATTCGCCGAAGGCAGCAGCGACGGCCAGGGCCAGTACGTCATCGAACGGGCGTTCGTGGAGAAGTAGGGTCGGGCCTCTCGTACGTGACGTAGCTGGCGCGATCGCCGCTGCGGCGGTCGCTGACCTGCCAGGCGTCGCGATCGAATTCCGGGAAGAATGTGTCGCCGTCGGCGTCGAAGTCCAGCTCGGTCAGGATCAGGCGAGTGGCCTCGGGCAAGGACATCCGGAAGATCTCGGCGCCGCCGATGACGATCGGTTCGGGATCGGTTTCGCGAGCGGCCGCGATCGCCTGGTCCAGCGTCGCGGCGACCTCGCGGCCCTGGCCGCTGACCTTTCCCGAACGCGAGACCACGATGTTTCGCCGGTCGGGCAGCGGCGCCCCGGTCTCGTCCCAGGTCCGGCGGCCCATGATGATGGCGTGGCCCAGCGTCGATCGGCGAAAGTGCGCGCGGTCCTCGGGAAGGTTCCACGGCAATTTGCCGGCGCGGCCGATCACGCCGTTGCGGCTGATGGCGGCGATCAACGTCAGCGGCTGGCGCATGGCGAGGGGCAAGCCTAGCACCGTGCTGGCGTGGGCCTGTTATAGTGGCGTTCCACAGCAGGGTTGGTGCCTCATGAAACGGTTTTTGGTTTCGCTGGTCTTGCTCGTCGCCTGTTCCTCGTCAAACAGCAACCCGGGTACGGGCGGTCACGGGGGTACCGGTGGCGCCGCCGGAACAGCAGCCGGATCCGGCGGCTCGGGTGGCAACCCATCGGGCGCCGCGGGCAGCGGTGGGAGTGCCAGCGGTGGCACGACCGGGACCGGCGCCGCGGCCGGGAGCGGCGGCGGTGGCGGCGTCCCAACCAATGACGCAAATGGTGCCGACACCGGTGGCGGAGATGCTAGCGACACCGGTCCAGCCAGCGAGGCGGGGGGCTGCGGCGCGAGCCTCAGCGATGATTTCAGCGGCGCCCAGGTCAATTCGTGCTGGATGCTGCTGAATGGGACTGCTGGCAATCCACTTATTGTGACGTCAGTCGCCGGTGGCGCGTTGCACCTGCGCGCAATGGGAAATCAAAACGGCGTCTGGTTCCAGGGCAGCACAAAATCGCTGATGTACAAGGTGATCACGGCGCGAAACTTCAAGGTGACGACAACTGCGCACCCGCGCAAGGCAACGGCGGCGACAGCCCTGCCGACCAAGGATCTGCACGTGGGCGGCCTCATGGTCAGAAATCCCAGCTCTGCGGGCGGAGCCACCGAGAATTACCTGTTCGCGATGGTGGGACACAGCGAGAACAACAACGGCACCGTCCACCAGGGTATCGAGTTCAAGTCCACCGTCGGCGGCTGCAGTAACTGGAATGAGCCCGATTGGGGCAATCAGGCGGACGCGCCGGACGCGCAATTGCGAATCTGCCGCTTGGGCGCCGATTTTCGTGTGTACAACCGCGTCCCGGGAACGGCGGCCTGGACCCCGGCGCCTCCTCCCATGGGCTGTGCCGGCAATACGGTGCAAACCGGCGTATTGACGCGCAATGATCTGCCCGACACCCTGCAGATCGGGCTGGGCCTCAATTTCAGCAGCCCGTCGGACCTGGATGTCGCGTTCGACTCGTTTGACTTCGTCGCGCTGCCCGCGGGCGCCGGGCCGCCCGACTGCACGACTGACTGACCCGGCGCGTTAGCTGCGTAATGAGTCAGCTGGGTCATCATCCGAAAGGGCATTACCGAAATCGCAACAAGGGCTGATAAACTGCCGGCGATGAAATCCCTCGTTTCAGCCTCTGCCTTTGGTGTCCGTCTTCGCCAGCTCAGAAGCTCGCGCGGTCTGACGCAAATCGAGCTGGGCAGCATCCTGGGTATCAGCAATCGCGTCGTTCATTATTACGAGGTCCAGGGCGGTACCCCATCGCGCGAGCTGATTCAGCGATTTGCGCTGGCGCTGGGTGTCACCACGCGCGACCTGATGGGCAACGCAGGGCCGACCGGGATCACGCCGTCCGACGTTCCGCACACCGCGCAGGAGATGGTGCTGTGGCGAAAGCTGCGCACCATCCAGCGGCTGCGCCCCGATCAGCGGCGGCAGGTCCTGCGCGCAATCGATCGGCTGATCGCGCAGCCATCGAGAGCCGAACCGATCCTGGGGTCGGCCCGTCACCGGCGGACGTCGTCGGCCAGCCGTTCCCGTTCGCGCCGCCGGCGCGCGCGCCCGTCCTAGTCAGGCGAATTCCCACCGTTCACGGCGTCTGCGGCGGTGGCGGCTCGGTGTTTTCCCTGGGAACGGGCCTGGCGCCTTCGACTTTGCCGCGCTGGTCCTTGCTGTGGTCGTCCTTGCCGTGGTCCTCGCCGGCCTTGCGAAGGGCGGTATCGATGGGATCGTCGGCGGTCGAGACGCCTGACTCCGTCGCTTCGCCTTCGCTCTCCAGGATCTCCTCGCCCGATTCGAAGTCGCGCCGCGGCTCGGCAACCTCGATCGGCAGGTCAACCCGTTCGCCGGTTCCCTCGCGCACGTAGCGCATCATAGCGTTGACCGCGCTGACCTGAGCGCCGCGCACGGCGGCCAGGGTGCGACTGCGCATTCCGTCGACCATGATCGAGAAGATCACGACGTCGCTGCCATCGCCGACGAAGCCGGACAGGCATGACTTGCCGTTCAGCGTGCCGGTCTTGGCGCGCACGCGCCGCGCCGACAGCGTCCCCTTGAACCGGTTGCGCGTGGTTCCGTCGACCCCGCCCACCGACAGCGACTGCATGATCTCCGGGCCGATGCGCGGATCCAGGTACAACGTGCGTAGCAGTCGCGCCATGGCCTCGGCGGTGATGCGATTGGCGTGGCCGAGGCCGGAGCCGTTCTTCGGGGCATAGCTGCTGGGCGGCAGGCCCAGCTCGTCGATCACCTCGCGCAGCAGCGCGACGCCCTTTGCCGGTGTCGCCGCGCCGCCGTAAACCTCGGCGCCGGCGGCCTCCAGCACGCGTTCGGCGTGATCGTTGTCGGAGTCCTTGTTGACCTTGTGCAGGAGCAAGCCCAGCGACGCCGATTCGTGGCTCTCCAGCGTCTGCACGGCGGCCGGCGCGACCCCGGCGCGCGGCCGATCCCGCACCAGGATCCCGGCGGAAGTCAGCGCGGCACGCAACATCACGGCTGCGTGCAACGCGGGGTGCGGCACCTTCCGTCGGAAGATCAGGCCGGGATGGCCGGGGGCGATGGTGCCGGCGACATCCACGCGCATCCGGCCGTCGGCCAGCAGCACGCGCGCCGACACGCGCGTGCGGGCCCCCGCCTTGGTGCGGGTCATGTTGTGGATGACGAACGATTCGTCGGACGGGTTGGTGCTGACGATGGCGGGCGCGGCCGCAGCGCCTGGCCGCACCCGAACCACGATGAAGCCGCGGTTCACGACCAGCGGCGCGCGCGGCAACTGGTGGCCGCCCGGTTCGTCCCCGGCGTCGCCGCCTGATTGGTTCTTTGCCTCGGTGCCGACGGCGACGGTTTTGCCGGGTGGTTCGTCACTGCCGAGGCGCCGCATGTCCGCGACGACGCCGCCGTCGATGCGGCGGATCCCCCTTCGGGCCAGACGCGCAGCCAGCGCGTCGAGATCGTGGCTGCGGATGGTCGGATCGCCGCTGCCGCGCAGATAGACGTCACCTTCGATGGCGCCGGCGCTGTTCGGCTCCGGACCCAGGAGCTCGGTTCGAAAGCGCCACTCCGATCCCAGACGCAGCAAGGCCGTGGCACTGGCCAGCACCTTCTGGTTCGACGCCGGATCCATCAAGGTGGCGCCTCGTTTCTCGAAATACAGCCGCCCGGTGCCGGCGTCCATCACCTTGATCCCCACGCGCGCGCGGCGCATCGTCGCGTTCTGCAAGATGCTGCGCAGGGCCTCCTGCATGCGCATCACGCGCTCGCGGTTGTGGTCGCCTTCGGGTGGGACCGGCGCCTCGTCGACCTGCCTGGGACCGACGACGACCGTGGTCAGCTTCTTGCCGGGTTTGGGCGGCGGCGCGGCCCGGCTGGCTGCCGACGGCCTGAGGGCAAGCGGCCCCAATACCACCACCGCCAGCAGCAATCCGGGGCGCAATCGCGTAGCCCTGGTCATCGCCTCACCGCCTGACCGTCCCCCGCACAGCGAAACCCGAGATCGAAATCGCGGTGTTCGGGGTCCCACGCGTTACGGTTCGCGGCCCGCGGCCCGACGAAGTAGCTGCAGCACGACCCGCCGCGCACCACCCGCCGCGACGGATCCTCGTCGTAACGATCGGCGACCCACTCCCAGACGTTGCCGCCGAGATCCAGCACGCCGTAAGGGCTGGCGCCGCCCGGGTACTGTCCCACCGCGACCGGGCGCCCCGGATTTTTGCCCGCGCACGGCCCCTCGCCGTCAAAGTTGCCCCAGTTGCCGCGATCGCACAGCGCTTCGTTCCCCCATGGGTACTCGCGCGCGTCGGTGCCGCGGGCCGCCTTCTCCCACTCGGCCTCGGTCGGCAGCCGCCCGCCCGCGTAGCGACAGTAGGCCTGCGCGTCTTTCCAGGAGACGCCGGTCGCCGGGTGCTGATCGTCGGACGCCGCCGAGGCTGCGTCCGGCAGCGGCTTGCACCGCTTGGCGGCGACGCAGCGGGCGTAAGCCCCGCGCGTGACCTCGGTGCGATCGATGGCGAAGGCGGGAAGGGTCTTCGTGCGCGCCGGCCGTTCGTCCTCGTCGCCGCGGGTGCCCCCTTGCGTGAAGGGGCCGGCGGGGATGATCACGCGGTCCAGCGGCGCCCGTCCGCCCCTGCTGGCGGGCGCACCGGCCCCCGCCAGCAACAGCGCGCCCCAGACCATTTGCGCCGAGCCCAACGCCATCATCGCCGTCACGTCACGCGGAGGGAGCGAGGAGTTCCAGTTTCTGGGCCCGCGACAGCGCCTTGATCGCCGCCTCCCGTTTTAGCGCATTCCCGCGCGACCGTTTGCGTTCGACGTGGACCACGACCACCGGCCGGCGCGCGCGGGTGTACCGGGCCCCCCGGCCGGCATTGTGCACGGCAACTCGCCCGACCACATCGGTGCTGACACCGGTATAAAGCGAGCCGTCACGGCACCGAACCACGTAGACGAACCACCGCGCCATATTCAGGTCGACTATCATACGGCACGGAGCAACTATTTATGATGGTTCGGGATCCGGAGGATGACGACGCGCAGCGAGAGGCGGACCCGGAGGGGGATGCGGACCCGGAGGGGGACTCGGACCAGGATGCGGACGAGGACCAGGATGCGGACGAGGACGGGGATAAGGTGCGCGCCGGCGAGGTCGAATGCCCGTACTGCGGTGAACCGGGAGACATCGCCGCCGATTTTGACCCCGACGAACCGGGCGAGCAGGTCTTCGTCCAGGACTGCGCCGTCTGCTGCCACCCCTGGACCGTCACCGTCCGCGTCGGCCACGACGGCCAGGTGCACTACGACGTGGGACGCGGGTAGGCGGTGGCGGTGCCGCGACGGGTACTGACAAAGGTGCAGTCGCAACGCGCCAGGCCGCTGCCAGTTGCATCGACGCGCTCTTCGACGCTTACAAGGGTAGAGGCGTCGAGATTGCGATGGAACGCCAGAACCAACCCTGGGGCCTTCGCGAGTTCGCGGTCCGGGACTGCAACGGATACCGGCTCACCTTCGCAGGGGAGTGGGTGGCGAGTCCCGGGCGCTCGTGAGACATCACGACGCCCGGTCGCCCCATCCCGCGGCTACTTCTTGCAGGTCTCGCTGGAGCTCGCCATTTCGAAGTCCAGCTTCACGTCGAACAGCTTGTCGCTGTCCTGTCCTTTCTTGTCCTTGCCGGCAGTGAAGGTGAACGTCACCGGCGACTTCTTGCCCATGGGGGCGCCCTCGCCGGTGTACACGGCGCCATCGCCGCTGCTCAAATCGACCCAGCCGCCCAGACTGTCGAAGCCGACGAACGTGTACTTCTTCTCCGCGACGTTGAAGCCGACTGTCGCGTTTCCCTCGAACGGCGGCAGCGGACCCATCTTCGAGCGCTTGTAGACGATGGTGTACCAGTGGCCGCCCAGAGTGGCCTTGACCGTCCAGGTGCTCTTGTACTTCATCTCCTTACCGTCGGGTCCCTTGGCGGTGCCTTCACACGTCCAGGTCCCGGTCCCCTTCTTGATCACGTCGTTCTCCGGTGCGGGCTTGGGTGCCGCCGGCGGCTTGTCGCTTGCGTTGGCCGGCTGGGCGCGGACCGTGGCCACCCAGCAAAGTGCCGTCAAAGCCGCCACCACTGCAATCTTGTTCCTCATCGACTCCTCCTGGTTATTGAGTGAACCACTGCGGGTCCGTATACATCATCCGTCGCCCTCGCGCTTTCTCTCGCGCCCCGAAGGTGAATGCGCATATCGTTACGGTCAGCGAAAACAGAGGTGTATGAAAGGAAGCCAAATAGCCAGGCTAGTGGTCCTCACGCAGTTGGGGCTGTCCGCGTGCGGTGATCGCGGTTCGATTCAACAGCCCCCGCCTGGTGGGGAATGCGCCTGTGGCGCCGTTGCGAATTCTGGCGTCCGCCTGCCCCTCGCTTGTTTTTGTGGTGCTCCGGCGACCTCTGCTGTGTGCGCACGCACGATCACTGATTTCGATTCTGACGATGTCTGTAGTCAAGGGCGTAGCGTCATCCGGGCGGAGGGTTGCGGCAGGGTATCCCTGTCGGAAACCGGGGGCTACGCCGGCAGCATTTCAACCTTCGACGCGCAAACCTCTCGCCTCGTTGGCATCTATGAGTTCTCGGATGTCTCGTATGGCCGCTGCATGGTGAACGGGTACGTCTATGGCCAAACGTTGTCTCCAATCGGCACGACCGACGCCGGAAACACCGATGGGTGCGCGGGAATAACCTATTGCACCGTCTGCGGCCCGAGTTACGAATCCTACCCGCGCTGTCCGTGACAGCGACCGACGCCTGAACCAGCCGTCACGGCTCGCGCTCAGTCGACTTTTCGCTGCCTGCGAAAATCGGCGAGGCAGCTGTCGCAAAGCTCCAGGCCGGATGCGGCAGCTTCATCCATGGTGCGGTAGACAGGCTCGCTGCTGGCGCCGCAGTATGACGACGACGCTGTAACTGTCCTGCCGCCGGGGACGGTAGCGGCCGCCGGTCGCGTGCGTCGCGATTTTACGACCCGGAGATGAGCAAGGGACATACCGTAAGGCTACTCTCAACTTGGCGATCGACGAGAAGTATCGTCTCGGAACCAGAATTTAGCCCCTATCAGAGGGGATCCGGGGTGCCGTCGAAGTAGTTCGGGGCATTGACCGGACGTGCCACGCTCTGCCGTGCTCGGTACATACTCTTCTTGCTGGCATTGAGCCGAACCAGGCTCTGGTCGATCTCGTGCTCGTTGTAGAGGTGCTCAGGCAGACAATACCCGTCGCAAAACGCACAGTAGACGACGCTGTCTGGCCGCCGATCGGCCGGTTCCAAATAGTCACCGTGCAGGTAATGTCGAGTAGCGCTCAGGGCATCTAGAGGCATCGGTGGTTTGGGTGCAGACTTGATGATTCGGGTCGGCCGCGCGCATCCGCGATTGTCCCGCCGCGACATCCTACTCCAATTCCCGGCAGTCGGGGGGCGGCCCGTCCACGAGGGGCGTGAAGCTCGACCGTTAGATGTAGCAAACTGAGCCTGAGATGAGGTTCCGTGAGTTCCAGCCAGCCGATTGGACTGCATGCCTCGCGCTGTTTGAGGGCAACACTCCGGATTATTTCCACCCGAGCGAACGAGAGGCCTTTTTAGAATCTCTGGAAGGCTCCGATTTCCGACCACCAGCTCTGCGTGGGAGCGGTGAGCCGAAAGGACGCTTCTACGTGGTGGAGGATGAAGGTGCCGTCATCGGATGCGGAGGTTGGTACCTGGACGGCGCCGTGGCGGTGCTGAGTTGGGGAATGGTTCGGCGATCCCGACATCGGGAAGGCGTCGGCCGACTTTTCTTGAACGAACGCCTCAAGATGATCCGCCAGAACGAGCACGTGAAGAGCGTTCGTGTTCGCACCACGCCTTCGGTCCAAGGTTTCTTTCTGCGCGCAGGCTTCAAAGTCGTCGCAGAGAGCGTGACGGGAGTGGTCGACGAGATGCCGCTCGTCGAGTTGATTTTGACATTCTAGGCGCGGCAGCAGCCACATCCTTGGCGCCGCTATTGTCGCCCATGCAGCCTGCCTCCCAGCCACGCGCACGGCAGAGCGCTGGCCGCGACCGCCAGCGGATACCAGGCGGGGCCCGCGTTCCACATCGCGACCGCACCCGCGATGCTGAGGCCAAGGCCCACGCCGCCCAGGGCCAGCGCGTGGCGCAGCGGCCGATCCGGCGCCAGGCGCGCCGTCACGTAGCCGCCCAGCACACCGAAAGCCAAACGGTAGGCCAGCGCCAGCAGGAACAGCGGACCGGACATGGGCGGGGCGTCCGTGGGGGGGAAGACGCCCGACTGGTGCATCATCGCGTCGACGGCGGTCGTGGTGGCAAAGACCACCAGCAGGCCGGCAAACACGGCACCGACGCGGCGCCAGACACGGCGCGCGGGGGCGGCGGCAGGGACGAAGGAAGACGGAAGGACGTCAGCGTTGGTCATCATTGGGCTTTCTCCTGGTTTTCGGGCGCCGAAATTGGCGCCTTATCCCGAGGTCGGAGCCGATCCGCGGTTCTCGACATGGCGGCTACCTTTTTTTCGGTCGAGACTGGCGCCCGGAGTGTTGCCGGTTCGGGTGCGCCTGTTCGCCGCGCAGCTTTTCCAAAGCCGCCAGGCGGGCCGGATCCAGGTCGCCCTGGGCCAGGGCCGCGACCACGGCGCAGCCCGGCTCGCCGCCGTGGCGGCAATCGCGAAAGCGGCAGCTGGCGGCTATCGCGTCGATATCGGCGAAGGTTTTGTCCAGCACGGAAGCCGCGTCCCACAGCCCGAACTCGCGCATGCCCGGCGTGTCGACCAGGCAGCCGCCCGCGGGCAGGACGATCAGCTCGCGTCGGGTGGTGGTGTGGCGTCCTTTGTCGTCGGTCAGTCGGACCGTCCGCGTGGTCTGCTGCGCCTGACCCAGCAGAGCATTGGCCAGGCTGGACTTGCCGACCCCCGACGAACCCACCAGCACGCCGGTGATTCCCGCCGGCAGGTGCGCTTGCAAGGCCGCGATCCCCGCTCCCGTGGCGGCGCTGGTGGCCAGCGCCGGAACGCCGACCGCCACTGCCCCCAGCCTACCCAGAACTTCCGCGACCTGGGCGTCGGCGGCGATGTCGCACTTGTTCAAGACCAGCACCGGCCGCGAGCCGCCGGACAATGCCGCCGTCACGTATCGCTCCACGCGACGCGGATTGAAGTCGCGCCCCGGAGACGTCACCACCAGCACCACATCCACGTTGCTGGCCACCACCTGGATGCGTGCATGCCCCGGGCGCTGTCGGCCCAGCACACTGGAGCGCGGCAAGACGTGCTGAATGACGCCTGCCTCGCTCGCCATGTCCGCCGGCTGTACCGCGACCCAATCACCCACGGCCGGCCAGTCGCTTTCCTCCATGCCGTCGCGACGAAAGCGGCCCGAGAGTGTGGCGATTGCGGTCGCGCACCCCAGCAGCCCGTATTGCCCGCGGTGGTGAACCACGACCCGCGCGGGCACCAGCGCCGGATCACCCAGCGCCCGCAACTGTTGCAGCCGGTTCTCGGTCCAGCCCAACGGCAACAACATGTCGCTATCCATGCCAGCACACTTCTGGGGCCACGACATCCAGAGAACGGCCAACCGGCGTGTCAGGTCAAGCTTGTGACGCCAGAACCGCTGTCAAGAAAGATCCCGCTCCGGACTGACTCAGGCCGTCTCGGCCAGCCGCTGGATCAACGTCCTCGCCTGCGTCGCCCACGGCGCGGTCTCGGATTCCAGGCCCAGGTAACGTTCCAGGTGGGCGCGGGCCTGGGCGCGGCCGCCCAGGCGTTCCAAAGCGACGGCAAGGTTGTAGTGGGCGTCGGCGAAGTCGGGCTGGATCTGCAGGACGCGACGGAATTCGGCGACCGCCAGCTCCAGGTCGCCCGATTCCAGAATGAGGTTGGCCAGGTTGAAGCGCGCTTCCGGCTGATCGGGGTCGATGGCCAGCGCGGCTTCGAACGCGGCTCGCGCGGGCAGGACGTCGCCCTTGGCGTACGCGATCTGACCCAGGTTGTTGTGGGCGGCGGCCAGGCCCGGGTCCAGGGCCAGGGCCTTGCGGTAGCACGCGACGGCCTCGTCGAGGCCGGCCGGCTCCGCCTCCAGGCGGATGCCTTCCAGGAACCAGTCGTAGGCGCTTCCCCGCCCGGGCGCGTCGGGCTCGGGCGCGGCGCCCGCTTCAGCAGCAGCGACCGGGTTCGCAGCCGCGTCCGGCGCCGGCGCCACGCCGCCGACGTCGAACACGCGCCGGGCCAGATCACCCAGGCCAAAGGCGAACACCTTCTGGCCGGTCAGCTCGTAGGCGCCGTCGTCGTCGACGACGACCAGGGTCTCGCCGTCGAAGGCGACGCGGATGCGATCCAGCGGGCGGTCGACGTGGGGCAGGGAGCCGCGCACGGCGGCCAGCGCCTTGCGCACCTCGGCGGGCGAAAAGCCGCGGTCGACCAGCTCCTTGGCGGCCTTGACGCTGATGAGATCCTGAAAATTGAACAGCATCTTGCCGCCGCCGCGCAGCGACGGACCGACGAAGCCGACCTGGGCCCAGTAACGAAGCTTGTTCTCACTGATGTCGAGGATCTTGGCCACGCCCGCGAACGAGTAGGTCGCGTCTGGCATCAGAATGCCGCCTCGACGTCGACGTCGATGAACACCCTGGCGCCGTGCGCCCGGATGATGGTGTGGGTGTTGACCTTGGTCGGCGCGGCGCCGCAGATACGCGCGGCTTCCTTCTCGGCCAGCGCGGCGATCCGCTGCGCGACGGTGGCGTCGGTCTCCAGCAGCGTGGCCAGGCGGCGGGCGGTGCCAGCGTCGGGGACGTCGCGCAGGAGGACCGCCAGGACCGGCAGGTCGATGGTCAGCATCGTCGAACCGAAATAGGCCTCCTTGCCGCTGCGCACGCTGCGCTGTCCTTCGGACATGACCTCGATGCGCGCGAAAATAAGATCCAGCGCCGCCCGCGACAGCCGTTCGCGCACCTCGCGCTCGAACAGCGTGATCCGCGTCGCACGCGCCATCGGCCGGCGCGCGGGCAGGGGGCCGGGCACCTTGGCGGCCGGCGGCATCGCCGCGCTGGCAACCAAATGGGGCACGGTGCTGTCCGACCGTTTGCTCTTCGCCATGATCACGAGATTCGGATCGTATCAACAACCGGGGGTCGGGCGCAAAAAGTTGGCTTTCCGCCGAGGAAAACGGCCCTCCGACGACCGCCCGCTGTGCTACCGTGGCAAGCCATGGTGGCGAAGGGTCTGGAGCTTTCAAAGTATCCGATTCTCGTGGTGGACGACGAGCCGGACAACCTGGACGCCATCCGCTTCAACTTTGGAAAGAGCTTCACGCTGTTGCCGGCGACCAGCGGCGAGGAAGCGCTGGCGCTGGCCAAGGCCAACGACGTGGCCGTCATCGTGACCGACCAGCGGATGCCGCGCATGACGGGATTGGACCTCCTGCGGGCGGCGCGCGACGTCCGCCCCGACGCCGTCGGCATCATCGTTACCGCCTTCACCGACGTCGACGTCCTGATCGAGGCCATCAACCTGGGGCGCATCTATCGTTATGTGACTAAACCGTGGGACGCCAAGGAGCTGCGCGGCGTGCTGACCCACGCGGTGGAACGGTTCGCGCTGCTGCGCGAGAACCGCCGCCTGACCGAGCAGGCGCAACAATACGCGGGCATCCTGTCCAGCGACGCGCACGGCGACTTCAACTTTGGCGCCATCGTCGGGGATTCGCCGCCGCTGCGCGACGTGTTGACCCGCGTCGAACAGGTCGCGCAGACCTCGTCGACGGTGCTGCTGCGGGGCGAGACCGGCACCGGCAAGGAGATGGTGGCGCGCGCCATCCACATCAACAGCACGCGCGAATCGCGTCCCTTCGTGCGCGTCAACTGCGCCGCGCTGGCGCCCGGCGTGCTCGAGTCGGAGCTGTTCGGGCACGAGAAGGGGGCGTTCACCGGCGCGGTGGCGCGGCGCCTGGGGCGATTCGAGCTGGCCGACGGCGGGACGTTGTTCCTGGACGAGGTCGGTGACCTGCCGGTCGACGTGCAGGTCAAGCTGCTGCGGGTCTTGCAGGAACGGGAGTTCGAGAGGGTGGGCGGGACGGAGACCGTGAAGGTGGACGTGCGCGTCATCTCGGCCACCCACCGCGATCTGGAGACCCTGATCGCCAGCAACGAGTTTCGCGAGGATCTCTATTATCGGTTGAACGTCTTCCCGATCACGTTGCCGCCGCTGCGCGAACGGCCGGGCGACATCGCGCTTCTGTGCGAGCACTTCATTCAAAAGTACGCGCAGTCGATCGGCAAGCGGGTACGCGGGCTTGACCCCGGCGCGGTGGCGTCGCTCACGGCGTATAGCTGGCCCGGCAACGTGCGCGAGCTGGAGAACGTCATTGAACGGGCGATGATCCTGGCGCGGGGCAGCGAATTGACCGCCGCGGATCTGGAGTTCAGTCGCAGGCCGCTGAGCGCCGCGGCCATTGCGCCGACCTCGCTGTCGACGGGCGGCGGTGGCTTTCGGACCACGACCCCGGTGCGCGACGGGGGCCGGCCACTGCACGAACGGCTGTCAGAGCAAGAACGCGGCGAGATCATCACCGCCATCGAACAGGCGCAGGGCAACATCGCGCTGGCGGCGCGGACGCTGGGGATCAACCGCTCGACCTTGTACTACAGGCTGCGCAAGCATGGGCTCGAGCATCTGCTGCCGCTCAAGGAGCCGCCGGCCGCGACCGGCGGCGAGCCGGGGACGGGCGTTCCCCCGGCGGTGCAGCCACAATAAAAGTGCGATGAAGCTGCTATTCGTCATGGACCCGCTGGCCCGCATCCAGATCGCGGGCGATTCGACCTTTGCGATGATGCTGGCCGCCCAGACGCGGGGGCACGAGATCTGGTTCTGCGAACCGCGCCACCTCTGCCTGGAACATGCCGACGCCGTGGCCCGCGCCTGGCCGGTGACGGTGCGGCGCGTGGCTGGCGATCACTATCTGCTGGGACCACAGAACGCCGTGCCGCTGCGCAACTGCCAGGCGGTGTTCATGCGCAAGGACCCGCCGTTCGATCTCGACTACTACTTCGCGACGTTGATCCTGGAACGCGCGCGCGGACAGACCCTGATCATCAACGACCCGCGCGGCCTGCGCGAATCCAACGAAAAGCTGGCCGTGCTGGAGCATCCCGACCTGGCGCCGCCGATGATCGTCACGCGCGAGGCCGGGCGCCTGCGGTCATTCCTGGCCGAGCAGGGCGGCGAGATGGTGGTCAAGCCGCTGGACGCGTCGGGCGGCTTTGGCGTATTTCACGTGCGCAAGGGCGACCCGAACACGGGCGCCATCCTCGAACAGGCCACCAACCTGGGGCGGCGCTGGACGGTCGCGCAGCGCTACCTGCCGGAGGTGCGCACGGGAGACAAGCGGATCCTGCTCTGCGACGGCGAGTTTCTCTGCGCGGTGCTGCGCGTGCCGGCCCCCGACGACGCGCGCGGCAACCTCCACGTCGGTGCGAAGCCGATGCCGGCGACGCTGGAGGAACGCGACGCGGCCATCGTCAAGGCGCTGGGACCGCGGCTGCGGGAACGCGGGCATTTCTTCGTCGGCCTGGACGTGATTGGCGGGTGGCTGACCGAGGTCAACGTTACCAGTCCGACCGGCATCCTGGAGGCGAACGCGCTTTACAACGAGACGTACGAGATCAAGGTGATCGAGCAGCTGGAACGCAAGATCACCGCGCTTGCGGCCGGCGGCGACCATCGCTGAGCGGCCCGCGGCGACCCCTGCCGACCAGGCTCAACGGCGCAGGCGCTCGAAGAACGTCCGCAGCAAGAGCGCCCCCTCGGACGCCAGCACGCCCGCGACCACCTCGACCCGGTGGTTGAGGCGGCGGTCGTCAAGCAGCTGATACAGTGTCCGCACCGCGCCGGCCTTGGGATCGTCGCAGCCGAAGTACAGGCGCCGGATGCGCGCGTTCACCAGCGCCCCGGCGCACATCGGACACGGTTCCATCGTGACATAGAGATCCGCGTCGCACAGACGCCAGCTGCCCAGGCGCGCGGCCGCACGCCGGAGCGCGACGATCTCGGCGTGGGCGGTCGGATCGCTACCGGTCTCGCGTTCGTTGTGCGCGATGGCGACGACTTCGTTGCCGAGGACAATGACGGCGCCGACCGGAACTTCACCACGGCCGGCGGCTTCCGCGGCGGCGGCCAGGGCGCGGCGCATGAACCCCACCTCCAGCTCGGAGGGCTGCGGGGGAGTATCCACAAGGGGTGCGCTGTTGGCGGCGTTGGTGATCGTCATGGGCGTGGGCGGCGAGTATTCTATTATCATCCAAGCCGGCCGCGCCCAAACCTGGGGCAGAAACCGACCCAAAACCATGCAAAAGCCGAAAATCGACCTGTCCTTTTCGCGTTACGTGGCCGCCCGCCGTGGCGAAGCCTCGGCCCGGACGCGCGAGGGGGCCGCTTACGCCTACGGCGGCGACATCAAGGTCCGGTCGGCGCTGGACAAGATCCGCCCGGTGACGCTTGCGGTCGAGGCGACCGTCCGCCTGTGGCAGACCGTCGAGAAGAGCCGGATGCTGGGGACTGCGGTCAAGGTCACGGACAAGCAGTTCCCGCACCTGCACAAGCTGGCGATGGCGTGCGCCGACAGCCTGAAGATCCCGGTGCCGGCGCTGTATGTCTCGCCCAACATCGGGTCGCTGAACGCGCACACGTTCGGCGCCGCCGACGATCCCTACATCGTCGTGAACGCGGCGCTGATCGACCATTTCACCGAACCCGAGCTGATCGACGTCATCGGGCACGAGTGCGGCCACATCCAGAACAACCACGTCGTCTACATGACCACGCTGTTTTTCCTCACGCGCGCCGCGAACATGTTCCTGCGCTGGAGCGTCAAGCCGGCCGTCATCGCGCTCAATGGCTGGGCGCGCCGGGCCGAGATCACGTGCGACCGCAGCGCGCTCATCTGCACGAAGGATCTCGACGTCTCGGTCGGAACGCTGGTCAAGATGGCGCTGGGATCGAAGAAGCTGTACAGCGAGATCAATGTGGAGGCCTACCTGGCGCAGCTGGAGGAGGTCAACCGCGGGCCGGGACGGCTGGATGAGCTGATGCAGACGCATCCGTATCTGCCCAAGCGAGTGGCCGCCCTGCGCCTGTTCGCGTCGACCGTGTATTACCGCAGCCTGATCGGCCAGACCGGCGACGCCGGCATCTCCAAGGACGAATGCGACGCGCGCGTCGCCGATCTGCTGAGGATCCTGCGGTGACCGCGTCCCCGGTTGGCGTCGACGTCGAACAGCGCAAGCAGGCGATCCGCCTGGCGCTGGAACGCCTGGCGACGGCGGCCGACGGCGCCGCCCTGACGTCGATCGCGCGCGACATCCGACAGACGCGCATCCCGAAGCTGGATGAGGAGCGGTTCTCCGTGGTCGTTCTGGGCGAGTTCAATCACGGCAAGTCGACCTTCATCAACGCGCTGCTGGGCGAGATCGTGTTGCCGGCCGGGATCACGCCGACCACCGCCGTGTTGACGCACCTAATGCAGGGGAAAACACCGTCGGCGACGGTGGTCATGGAATCAGGTGAGCGAAAACCAATCGGCAAGGCCGGTGCCGCCGTCACCGGAAGTGTGCTGGCGGAGTGGCTCACGGTCGAGGGCCTGGCGCCCAAACCCGGGGGCCTGTCCGAGACGGGCATCCACCACGTCGAGGTGATCCACCCCGCGCCCATCCTGCGCGACCGGTTGACCATCGTCGACACGCCGGGCGTCAACGACATCAACGAACAGCGCGCCGAGATCACCTACGGCTACGTGCCGCGCGCCGACGCCGCGATCTTCCTGCTGGACGCGACCCAGATCCTGACCGCGTCGGAGCGGCAGTTTCTGGAGGAGCGGATCCTTCGTTCGGCCCGGGATCGCCTCATCTTCGTGGTGGCGAAGGCGGACCTGCTGGACGCCAGCGAGCTGGAGGAGACGTTGCAGTTCGCGCGGCGGCATCTGGGCGCGATTGTCCCCGAACCGGCTATTTTTCCCGTGTCGGCGAAGCGCGCGCTGGCCGGCGACCGCGAGGGGTCGGGAATGGCCGCGCTGGAGGCGCATCTGGGCGCGACCATCGGGCTTGGCCGGCGGCGACTGCTCCTGGACCATGCGCTGGCGGACGCCAGCCGACTGGCCACGTTCATTCGCCAGAGCCTGGCCATTCGCCGACGATCGCTGCAGCTGCCACTGCCCGAGCTGGAAGAGCAGATCGCGCGCGCGCGCCAGCGCCTCGGCACCGGCAAGAAGGTGCTGGATCAGGCGACCGAGGCCATCCGCGCGGAGAGCGCCGGCCTCAAGGCCCGTGTCCGGCAAGACCTGGCGGATTTCACCGCGGAATTTCGCGCCGCGCTGCCCGCCGAGATCGATCTGGTCGATGCCAATGACGTTCGCCGCTATCTGGGGTTTTTCCTGCAGGACACGTGGAAGACGTGGGTCGAGGCGGAGGGCGAGCGGATCGCCGAGGAGCTGGACCGCCTGGCCGAGAAGGTCATCCAGGTCGCCAACGAGAGCGTCGAGGACGTCGCGCGCGGCGTCTCGGCCGAGCTGGGGCCGTCGGATGCGCAGCTGAGCATCGCCGTCGACACGCTGAGGTACGACGCGTCGGTGTTCGCGCTGGGCGCGCTGGGGACGACGATCTTTCTGTTCGTCAACGGCGTGGTGGGCGGGCTGCTGACGGCGGCGGCGCCGGTGCTGGCGCTGATCCTGCGCGGCAGGGTAGGGCAGGAGATCAAGCTCGAGGCCAAGGAGCAGGCGCCAGCGGCGGTCGATCGGGTGGCAGCCGTGCTGGGTCCGAAGCTGGACGAGTTCATCGATGCCTTCGCCGCGCGGCTGTCCGAGTTCGTCGCGCAGGCCGGCGACGCGCTGGCGCGTGGCATCGCCGAGGTGCTGGATGGCGCGCTGAAACAGCGGCTCTACCACAGTGCCACCGCCGATGCGCATCCCGAGGCGGTCGCCATCGACGAACGCATGAAGGAGCTGCGCGCCATCGACGAGAGCATCGCCGAGCTGCGGCAGCAGGTCTGGACGACCCAAGAGAGTTGATAGAGAACTGATACCTGATGGGGATCTTCGATCGGATCGCGGGAACGCTCGACGAGCTGACACGCGACGCCGGCGGTCCCGCCGACGCGAAGGAAGAGATCGAACTCGCGTGGGCCTTCGCCGAGCGCGGTGATCTGGCCACCGCCGAACAGCGCCTGCGCGACGTGGCCGCGCGGTTTCCCAATCTGGCGCCGGCCTTCGCCCGTCTCGGCGCGGTGCTGGCGCGACGGGGTTCGGTCGACGAGGCCATCGCCGCCTACGGACGCGCGGTGGATCTGGACGGTGATCATCCCGCGGACTGGTTCGCGCTGGGCGAGCTTCTGTCGCGGGCCGGGCGATTCGAACCGGCGCGCGACGCGTTTCGTAGGACGCTGGCGCTGGCGGTCGACGGTCCGGATCGGGGGCGGGCGCATGCGGCGCTGGGTCGCCTCTACGCGGCACACGGCCATCTCGGAAAGGCCATGCGTGAGTTGCAGAAGGCGCTGGAGGTAACGCCTGGGGATCAGGCGCTGGCCGCCGACTACGGGCGCGTGCTGGCACGCCTCGGTGACCGGCAGGGCGCCGACTGGTTGACGCGCGCGGCGCGCGAGGCGGGGGCCGATCCGACACTGTTCATCGAGGCCGCCGACGCCGGCGACAACCCGTCGGTCGCGGAGGCGCTCTTGCGCGAGGGGCTGATTCGCGCGCCGAACAGCGCCCGCCTACGCGCCGCCCTCGCGCGGTACCTATCGCGGCGCGGGCAGACCGAGGAGGCGTTGGCGCTGGCGGTCGAGAGCCTGGCGGCCGCCCCCGCCGATCCGGCCGCCCTGGCGGCGCTGCGCCAGGCTTATGCCGCCGCCCACCGCTGGACCGAGGCCCTGCACGCCGCCCGCCGCGAGGCCGAGCTGGGCGTCCCGGCGCCGCTCGAGGACCTGGTGGCGCTGGCGCTGGCGGCACGCGATCGCGAGGTGTTGCGACAATCGCTGCTGCGCGCGGCGCCGGATGATCCCGCTGGGACGGCGCTGTTGACCGCGTTGCGGGCTTTTCTCGACGGGGCCGCGACCGAGGCCGATCTGATGAAGTTGGCCGCCGTCGCGCCCGACGAGGAGACGCAAGAGACGCGACGGTTCGTCGTTCGGGCGCTGGCGCCGCCGCCAATTCCGGCCGACAACCTGTTCGCGCTGCTCGGGTACGCGCACCAGCTGGCGTCGCGCACGCCCGAGCTGCTGCCGCTGGTGATCGGCGCCGCTCATGCGCTGGACGCCTTCGACCGACCGCTGCTGGTGGCGGTGATGGGCGAGTTCAACGCCGGCAAGTCGTCGTTCGTCAACGCCCTGCTGGGTGAGGCCATCGCGCCGGTTGGCGTCACCCCGACCACCGCGACCATCAACGTCCTCCGCCACGGTCCGGTCGGCGGCCGGGTCGTGTATCACGACGGCACCGCGCGCGACCTGGGCGTGCACTCCGTCGGGCCTTTCCTGCGCGACGTCTCGGACCAGGAGGCCGGCGCCATCCGCCTGGTCGAGATCTTCTACCCGCT
>DASRQT010000136.1:0-4969 GCA_035696485.1 Polyangia bacterium
GCACCTCCGCTATCAGTTCCTGTATCCGGTCATCGCAGCGCTGCTGACCCTGGGGCTGTGCTTTGTGCTCAAGCTGCAGAGCTCGTGGGGGGCGGTGGTCTGTTTTTCGTTCTGCGCGTTCGTGACCACGACCATCACGCAAGAGTTCGTGCGCGGCGTGGTCATCCGGCGCAAGAACACAGGGTCGGACGCGCTGTCGGCGCTGATGGGCATGGTGATCCGCGGCAAGCGTCGCTACGGCGGCTACATCGTTCACGTCGGCATCGTCCTGATGTTCCTGGGCTTCGCCGGCACCGCTTACCAGAAGGAGAGCGAGGTCCGCCTGGCGCCGGGGGGGCAGGCCTCCATCGGCCGCTTCCAGATCCGGTTCGATCGCCTGGCGCACGAGGAAGATCGGCAAAAAGAGATGGTCACGGCCGAGGTGACCGCGCTGGTCGACGGCAAACCGATTGACCACATGCGCCCCGCCAAGTGGTTCTTCCGCAATCACGAGAACGAGCCGACCACCGAGGTCGCGATTCGCCGCACGCCGGCCGAGGACCTGTACCTGACGCTGGGGGGATATGACCTGGCCGACGGGACGGCGAATCTGAAGCTGGTCGTCAATCCCATCATCAACTGGATCTGGTTCGGATTCATGCTGCTGGCCATGGGGACCGGGATTGCGATGTTGCCCGACGCGCTGCTGGAACGTTTGACTGCCAAGGTGACCGCGCGAGGCCCCGCAGAGCTGCCCGGTTCCGCCGGCATGGCCAGCCTGGTGTTGTGGCTGGCGGTCGGCCTTGCGGGTGCGGGAACGCTGGCCTGGTCAGCGCCGGCGCGCGCGCAGGAAATGACCAAGGTGCAAAGCGAGGCGCCGAGCCCCAGCGGCGAGGAGGAGAACTGGCTGGTGCGCAACATCATGTGCCAGTGCGGTACCTGCCGGCACACGCTGATCGACTGCGCGGGCGAGGGCTGCGGCCACGCCAGCGCCGACCGCATCACCATCCACGAGCTCCTGGGCCAGGGGAAGACGCGGGATCAGATCATCCAGTTTTTCATCCAGAAGTACGGCAGCCAGATCGCGCTGGCATCGCCCATCGACAAGGGCTTCAACCGGCTGGCCTGGTTGCTTCCCTACAGCATCGGCGTCCTCGGTGCCGGTGGGTTGGCCTATGGCGCCTACAGGCTGGCGCGGCGTTCGGCGCCGGCGCGCGCGGCCGCCGCGACGGGCGGGGCCTCGGCCTCGACCACGGCCACCCTGGATCCGGAGCTGCAGGACAAGCTGGACGACGAGCTCCGCAGCCTGGACTGAACCCGCGATTGAGATAAGTTCGGCGAGATCGTGCCAGCAGCCCCCAGCGTGAAGACGAAGACCGCACCGGCCGAGGTCACGGCCCCGCGCCGGCGCGCGCGCGTGCCGATGTGGCTGGTGGCGCTGGTATGCGCGGGCGCGGCGGTCGGGTACGGCGTGCTGTTCCAGAAGATGCGGATGGGGCCGCCGCTGGTGATGCTGGGATTGGGAGGGATGACGCTGGCGCTGTGCGGGCGGGCGCTGTGGCGGGTGATCGATCCGCTGACCCGCGCCGACGAGCTGGCGACGGCGCTGCCGCCGCGGGCGCCGCAGCGCCTGCGGGAGCTGGACCGCGAGAAGCAGCTGGTGCTGAAGGCGATCAAGGAGATCGAGCTCGACTACCAGATGCGCAAGATCGCCGAGGTTGACTACCGCGACATGATCGAACGATATCGGGGGCGCGCCATGCGCCTCATCGCGGAGCTCGAGGCCGGCGACAACTACCGCCAGCTGATCGAGCGCGAGCTCAAGGATCGGGTACGGGCGATGAGCAGCGGGATGGTCCCTGAACCGGCGAACTGTCCGACGTGCGCTACTGTGAACGACAACGATGCGCAGTTTTGCAAATCATGTGGCGGCAGGCTGGCAAAAGCCTGAGCGTCGCGATCGCGCTGGCGGCGACCGCGCTGCTGGCCGTGACCCCGATGCGCGTGGTGGAGGCCCAGCCCGCGGCCGGCGGCATGCCCGATCTGCGCGCGATCTCCGGTAAACCCTTGCCCGATCGGGGAATGCCCCCGGGAACCGTGACCGTACGCGTGGCGCGCAAGACGCCGGCCAATCCGGTCGCCAACGTCGAGGTGAGCGCCCTCATCAAGAACGCGGGTGGCGACGTCAAGAAACGGACGGCGACCACCGACGCCAGCGGACGCGCGCTGTTCGAGGGGATTGGCAGCGGGCAGCAGTTCCAGGCCGAGGTCACCGTCGACAAGGAACGGCTGCAGACCGAGCCGTTCGCGATGCCGGCCGAAGGCGGTGTGCGAACCATGTTGATCTCGGACCTCGGGGCGGCCTCCGCGGGAGGCGGGGGGACGACGCCGGGCGGGGCCACCAAGGGCGCGGCGGACGGCGACTTCGCGCTGGGGATCGTCGCGGGCAGCGCAGCGCCCGACGCCACGCTGCCGAACAAGACGCTGGTCGTGCGGCTCATCGACGAAGACCGCAAGCCGCTGTCTAACCACCCGGTGCTGCTGGGCGCGGTCGATCGCAACAACGCCATCAAGGTCCTGCGCGCCAACTCCGACAGCGATGGCATCGCGCGCTTTTCGGATCTGGTCACCGGCCAGGCGGCCGGTTACGCGGCGGTCATCGAACACAAGGGGATGCGCCTCGGCACCGACGCCTTTGCCATGCCGGAGACCGGCGGCGCGCGCGCCGAGATCCGGGCGCTGCAGCGAACCAGCGACCCCTCTGTGATTACCATCGGGGCCGGCGCGCGCGTGATCCTGCAGATGCGCGACGACACGCTGGGGTTCCTCGAGATGCTGCCGCTCGAGAACACGTCCGACAGAGTGTTCGATCCGGCTCCCGGCGCCCTGGAGATCCCCTTGCCCAAGGAGTTTGTCGCGGCGGAGACGGCGCAGAGTGACCGGAAGACCGAGGTCCGCAAGAGCCACGGGATCGCTGTGCAGGGCGCCATCATGCCCAAGCGGGCGCTGGGGCAGACCGACGCCAAGTCGGCCGGCAACGAGATCACGCTGGGCTTCGTGTTGCCCTATGAAGGTGACACAAGGGAGTTTGAGCAGTCCATGCCGAACGGCATCGGGCTGGTGACGTTGATCATGGAACAGATCCCCGGCATGACCATCGACGGGCCGGGCATCAGCGGGCGTGAGTCGCGCGAGGTCAACGGTCGCAAATACTGGGTCATGGGAGCCGAGGCGATCGGGCCCGGCGGAACCTTGCGCTTCGCGGTACACGGGTTGCCGTCGATCGATCGCAGCGGCCACGTCATATCGGGGACGATGGCGCTCTTGCTGATCGGCAGCGCGGTGGTGTTCGGTCGCCGCCCCAGGGCCAAGACGCGCAAGACGGCCGACGACCGTGAACGGCTGATCGCCCGGCGCGAGGCGCTGTTCGCAGAGCTGGTCGCGGTCGAACGCCAGCGCCAGCGCGAGGGGTCGGCGGGGGCGACCGGAGGGGCGACGGAAAAACGCGATCAGCTGGTCGGCAAGCTGGAGGGTCTGTACCAGGACCTCGCCGCACTGGACGAGCAGCGCGCCTTATGAACGAGCTGGTCCTCGAGGGGGTCGGCAAAACCTACAGCGGGCGCCGCGCACTGAGGGACGTCTCCACCAGCTTCGCTCCCGGCCAGATCAGCGCCGTGCTGGGGCCAAACGGCGCGGGCAAGACCACCTTGCTGGGGATCCTGTCGACGCTGGTCGCGCCGACCACCGGCCGCCTGCGCTGGGGGGACGAGATTCTGTCGCGTTCGTCGCCGGCGCGGGCCGCCATCGGCTACGTCGGGCACGACCCCGGCGTCTACGGTGATCTCAGCGCGCGCGAAAACTTGGCGCTGTTCGCCGCCCTGCACGGGGTCGCCGAGCCTGCCGCGCGCGGGATCGAAATGCTGGCGCGCGTGGGCCTGGAGGACGCGCCGGCGGATGCCCCGGTGCGGACATTCTCGCGCGGAATGTTGCAGCGTCTGGCGCTGGCGCGCGCGCTGGTTCACGCGCCGTCGCTGCTGCTGTTCGACGAACCGTCTGCGGCGCTGGATCCGGCCGGCGCCGACTGGCTGCAGGGGGAGCTGCGCGCCGAGCGGGCGGCGGGCCGCATCGTCGTTCTGGTCACGCACGATCTGGACGCCGCCGGCGACGTCGCCGATCACGTGATGGTGTTACGGCGCGGTCGCGTCACCTTTGACGGCACGACCGCGGGCGGTTTTTCGGCCGCCGCCGTCCGCGACCTTTATCGAGAGCACACGCGTGATTAGTCCGCCTCCGGCACGCCTGCCGTCGTTCCTGTCGCAGGTCGCCCGGATCGCGGCCAAGGATCTGCAGATCGAATGGCGAAGCCGCGAGATCGTCGCGACCATGTCGTTCCTGGCGGTCGTCGTGGTGTTGATTTTCAGCTTTGCCTTCGTGGTCGGGGACGCGCGCCCGGCGCCCGCCGTCACCGCCGGCATCCTTTGGATCGCGGTGATCGTGTCGGGAACGGTGGGTCTGGGACGGACATTTGATCGCGAACGCGAGGGCGAGGCGATCCGCTCGTTGTTGCTGTCGCCGGCACCGCGCGGCGCCATCTACCTCGGCAAATTGGTGGCCACCGTGACACTGATGTTGGTGGTCGAAACCGTCCTCACCTTGCTGTGCGGCTTTCTGTTTGCGGGCGGAGTTCTGCAAAACATCGGACGCATCGCGCTGCTGCTGGCGCTGGGGACGGTTGGATTCTCGGCGGTGGGGTGCGTGTTCTCGGCGGCGCTGCTGCGGTCGCGTAGTCGCGACGTGTTACTTTCGACGCTGCTCTACCCGATTGTCGTCCCGATCGTGATCGCCGGCGCGCGCGGCAGCAGTCAGCTGCTGGACACGGTTTCACCCGATCCCGATGGTGCGCTGTTCTGGACGCAATTCCTGATCGCCGTCGATATCATCTTCGTCACGGTGGGTCTGTGGGCCTTCGAGCCGGTCGCCGCCGGAGACT
>DASRQT010000137.1:0-14843 GCA_035696485.1 Polyangia bacterium
GCGACTGCCCTGTCGCGCGGGTTGATCGGCCACGCCCGGTCGCTGGCCGAGGCGGCGCAGAGCGTGTTCGCCGACGCCGGTCTGACGTTGCGCGGGGGCGTCGTCAAGGTTCGCCTGAAAGGTCAGGGGGCGCGGCCCGAGCGCGTCGCCGATCAAGTGATCGGCGAGGAACCGCCCGCGAAGCTCATCGTCCGCGAGAACGGCATTTCCTACGAAGTTCACCTGCGCGGCGGAATCAACGTCGGTCTATTCTCCGACATGCGCGAACACCGGGCCGGCCTGACCCGTTTCGTTCGCGGCCGCCGTCACCAGCGTCGATCTCGCGGCTGGACCCTTGGCCTGGGCGCGCGAAAACTTCCGCCTGTCCGGGATCGATCCCGAGGCGCCGCAGTTTCACTGGGAGGTCTCGGACGTGTTTCGGTTCCTCGACGCCGAGCGGTCGCGCGGCGCCAGCTACGACGTGATCGTGCTGGATCCGCCCACGGTCTCGGGCGCGCGCACCAGCTCGTGGGCCGCCAAGCGCGACTATCCCGATCTGATCGCGACCGCGTGTGCGCTGCTGCCTGGCGACGGCGGCCATCTCTGGGTCTCGTCGAATGCCCACCGCGGTCCCAGCGTCCTGCGCCACATCGAGGCCGGCCTGGCGCAGGCCAATCGCCCTGGCGCGATCCTCGAGCTCGGCGGCCTGCCCCCGGACTTCCCGACCCCATCCAACTGGCCCGCTGCCCGTTACCTCGAGGTCTGCCAGCTGCGCGTCGGCGCGCGATAGCGCCCCGCTATTGCGCCGGACCAAACACGCGTCGTTTGAGCTCGCCCTCGAGATCAAGCTGCGTCAGCTCTGCGAGGCCGCCCACCGGCGTTCCGGCGATGACGACGATCGGGAACTCCGACGTCTTGGCGGCGGTGCTGACCCACGACCGTTCCGCCTCGTCGTCGGTCACGTCCAGAACCTGGAACTGAATCTCGCGGTCGCGCAGGAGCTGCTCCACCTTGATCTTCGTCCGGTGGTCCTTGCCGTCGAAGTAGACCAGCACCGGAGCCTGCGGCGTGACGGCCGCGCGCGTCTCTGTTGTCGTGACGACAACGGGCTTGCGGCGTTCGCGCCGGCGGGCCAGCTCCTCGGCGCTGCACAGCGGTTGCCCCACCAGCTCGTTGACGATGCTGACCAGATTGCGCGCGTGGCGCACAACCGGATGTTTGGTCGTCGAACCGACCCCTTCCAGCTTCTGATAGGCCAGCACACGCAGCTTGTCGGTCAATTCATTGAGCATGTCGCCGCCAGCAAGCACCGGAAGACCACCGGTTGTCAAAGGGCAGGATCGAGACGGAATCGGCCACGACGATAGGCGTCATGAGAACAGCGCGCCATTTCAAAGAACCGAGCCTATCCCGGCGGGGGCTGGCCAGGCGTTCGCTCCACGCGCCGCGTCTACAGGGCGTTACCCGAGCTAGATTCCTTTAAGTACAGTGTTTTATCAGTTTTGATTGGGTGGTTTTCTTTGATTTAATGCCACTAAATCAGGTAGCTTAGGTGAGGTCGTTGGCGCCGGTGTACGCCCTGGTTCTATCCAAGGGGACGGCGCGTGGAAGTCCGTAATCAACGGGGAGACGCCGATGCTGTTACGAAGCCCCAAAAATATCGGATTGAATATCGGATCGAATATCGGATTGGCCAGACCGACGTTCGCGACGGCTGCCGCGATCGCGCTCAGCCTGAGCCTCGCCGCGTGCTCGGGCCTGGTCGGCGATCCAGGTAAACCGGTCAATCCCGGACCGGGCCCCGGTCCCGGCCCTGGACCCGGTCCCGGCATCGTTCCCGGCTCCACGACGCCACCGGCGGTCGGCACCGACCCCGGTAACGTGACGATGCATCGGCTGAACAAGGTTGAATACAACAACACGGTCGCGGATCTGCTGGGAACCACCCTGCGTCCTGCCGACAATTTCCCGGCTGACGGACGGGGCGCCGGCTACGACAACATCGCGTCCGCGCTGTCACTGTCGCCCACGCAGCTTTCGCTCTATCAGACCGCCGCCGAAACGCTCAGTGACGTCGCGCTTGGTGCCGGCCGGGCCAAGCTGGTGACCTGCGATCCGGTCGCCATGGGCGACGCGTGCGTGCGGACGATTCTCAAGGCGTTCGCCAAGCGCGCGTGGCGGCGTCCGGTCGCCGACGCTGACGTCGATCGCCTGATGGCGGTGGCCGCGGTTGCCAAAGCCAACATGGACACTGTCGACGCCGGCCTCAAGCTGGCGGTCCAGGCAACGCTGCTCTCGCCCTACTTCATCTTTCGGGTGGAGCTGGATCCGGCGCCCACCTCGATGACACCGCACGCTCTGACGGACTACGAGCTGGCGTCGCGCCTGTCGTACTTCCTCTGGAGCACGATGCCCGACGACGAGCTGTTCGCGGCGGCCGACGCCGGCAACCTACACGACAAGGCCGTCCTGACCGCGCAGATCACGCGCATGCTCAAAAGCCCGAAGGCGGGCGCGCTGGTCGACAACTTCGCGGGCCAGTGGTTGCTGAGCCGGCAGATCATGGAGACGGACGTGGACGCGACCGTCTTCCCGAAGTTCGACGCCACCCTCCGGACCGCGATGCTCAACGAAACCAACCTTCTGTTCAAGGACGTCGCGTTCGGCGGCGGTTCGGCGGAGGCGCTGCTGACGGCCAGGTACACCTACGTCAACGACAAGCTGGCATCCCACTACGGTCTGCCCGCCGCCGGCTCACCGACCGATATGAAGAAGGTCACGCTGACCGACACCACGCGTGGTGGTCTGCTGGCGCAGGGGAGCTTTCTGACCGTGACCTCTCACGCGACCCGCACCTCGCCGGTCAACCGAGGCAAGGCGATCCTGACCCAGCTCCTGTGCACCGAGATCCCCGACCCGCCCAAGGGCGTGAACACGATGCTTGAGACCACCATGACCGGCACCACCTTCCGCGAGCAGCTGGAGTCGCACCGCAACAACGCGGTCTGCGCGACCTGCCACAACCTGATGGATCCGCTGGGCTTTGGCCTCGAGAACTACGACGCGGTCGGCGCCTTCCGGGCCATGGACAACGGCAAACCGGTAGATTCGTCTGGGGTCTACCTGGAGGGGCAGAAGTTCAGCGGCGTCGCCGAGCTTTCCAAGCTGGTCTCCACCGACAAGCGCTTTTCCGACTGCATGACCACGCAGCTTTACATCTACGCCCTCGGCCGCGAGACGGCGACCACCGCCGGTCACATGGACCCCCGGACCGTGTTCGACATCTCGGGCGGCTTTGCCAGCAGCGGCTACAAGTTCGAGACGCTGGTTCAGCGGCTGGTCGGGTCAGACACGTTCCTCAAACGTCGCGGCGAGCCGGTAGGAGGTATGCAATGAGCTTCGGATGGCTGAAAAACGAGCGTGGCATCCCGCGCCGGGCAATTCTGGGCGGGGTCGGCACTGTCGTCGCGCTGCCGATCCTGGAATCCTTGCTGCCGCGTGAGGCCCGCGCACAGGCCGGCGCTGCCGCCCAGCGGCTGATCGTCTATTACGTCCCCAACGGCCACAACATGGCGACCTGGCGGCCCACCGGCACGGGTGCGACCTACACGCTGTCCGAGAACCTGATGCCGCTGGCGGCGCTGAAGGATCACTTCACGGTGATAAGCGGCCTCAACTGCGCGCCGGCGACGCCGGATGCGCTGGGTGACCACGCGGCCGGGACGGCGTCGTCGTTCACGGCGACCCACGCCTTCAAATCCACGAGCGCGCTGAAGCTGGCACCTTCGGTCGACCAGATCGCGGCGACGGCAAACGGAAAGCTGACCCGCGTCGCCTCCATGCCGCTGGGCCTCGAGGAGGGCAAGACGGCGGGTGGTTGCGACAGCGGCTACGCCTGCGCCTATTCGAACAGCATCTCGTGGTCGACGGAAACCAACCCGCTGTTCAAGACCACCAAGCCGGACGTCGCCTTCGGTCTGCTGTTCTCGGGCAACAACCCAATGGCCTCGCAGGCTGACGTCGCCAAGCGTCGTGCCTACAAGAAGAGCGTGCTCGATTTCGCCACCAAGGACGCCGAGAGCCTGTCCGGCAAGCTGGCCAAGTCGGACGGCCTCAAACTCGACGAGTACCTGACCGGTATCCGCGACGTCGAGCGGCAGGTCACGTCGACGATGCCCGGCAATACAACCGCCGGCTGCACGGGCGCGACAGCCCCGGCGCCGGAGACCGCGATCGACAAGCTGGCCACGATCTTCAGCGACATCATGGTGCTGGCCATGCAGTGCGACGTAACGCGCATCTTCAGCTTCATGTTCGCGAATGCGGTCACCGGTCGTACCTACCCGGCCCTGGGCGCCACCCGCGGCCACCACGACATCTCGCACCACGGTGGCAACCCCGCCAACCTGGCCCTGCTGACCAAGATCAGCACCTTCGAGGTTCAGCAACTGGCGTACCTGCTGACCAAGATGCAGTCGGTCAAGGAGGGAGCCAACGACCTCCTCTACAACTCGACCGTGCTCTACAGCAGCGACGTCTCCGACGGAAACCGGCACAACCACGACGACATGCCCATCCTGGTCGCCGGCCACGGCGGCGGCATGCTGAACACGGGCCAGCACATCGTGTACCCGGGCGCCAGCAAGGTGAAGGTGGGTAACCTGCTGACGACCGCCCTGCGGCCTCAGGGCCTGATGACCAAGGTCGGCGACGGCGACGGGCCGCTGCCCGAGCTCCTCAAGGCCTGAGGCATTCCAGCCCCCGTTTTGCGGCGCCGGCCCCAGTAAAGGGGTGCGCGTATCGTCCGATCGATGTCGGTCGGCGGTGACGCGTCGCCGATGGGCGCCACCCGAATCGACTGCGATTGGTCGTCTAGCGAGCGATTGAGGCAGCCACCGCGACAGCACGCCTGGGCGCGGTTCGGTTGGCGGACATCGGCGCGATCCCGGCGATGATCAGCACGACGGCCGACACGGCGCAGGCCGCCTCGGTCCCCACGGTGCTGGGCAAGAGCAGGTTGGCCATTCCAAGGAGGACGCCAAGGACCGCCAACGAACGCTGAGATGCACGCGACCAGTAACCGAGCGAAGCCAGCAACCAGGCCGCGCATCCCGTCACTATTGACAGAACGGCCATGGGGCCAACCTCCACATCCATCAGCGGTGCCGTGATCAACCAGACAGCCGTGGTCATTGCGAGAGCAGGAAAAAACATGGCTACCTCCTGCCGAACGACTTCCCCCGTCTCGACCCGATTCACCCTTCGTGTCGCCGGTCGAAGAAGCTTACGTCGATCGGCGAGCCAGCCATAGCGAAATGCCGTTCGGAACTACAGCGAGTTTATTGTTCGTTGAAATACACTAGCTGCTATCAAAACAACGATCCGCGTCACGTGGGCCCCGTTTACATGCGGCGATTTGAATGACGCATCCGGAGTATGGCGGGGGCAAGAATTCCGAGAGCGATCCACGCGGTGGAATCGCGCCGGCCTTTCGGCGCGGCCACGCGACAAGAACAGCCTCCTGCGGTCGGGCCCAGACCCGCGCCACCCCGGTTGTCGTTGCCAGCATCGGCGACCGGAGGTGGCGAATGCGGTCCGACATCGGCCAGGTCGCCGCCGCCACCAGACCCGCTGTCGGGCGCGACGATCTCGGGCGAGCGATCGGTCGCGCCGTCGCCAGCGCTGGTAGTGGACGGTGGCTTGGAATCGGAGACGGCATCCTGGCCAGGCGCCGGACCGTCAGGCCTGGGGCCGGTTTCGCCCGGAGCGGCGTCACGCGGGATAATGGGCGAGCCACCGTCCCCGCCCCCGAACGGCGAGCCACAGGTCGCGGCGGGTGGCGATAGCTGCGGCTCGGCGCAGCCGTTGGCCCACAATCGCCCGGTCCCGAGGGGTGCCATCGAGAAGCCGCGGCAAGCTGCCGACGGGTTCCAGGTGCCGTCGGCGTCGTGGCAGGGCGTGATGTCAATGCCCGACTGCTGTTCCATCCAGGCGACGCCCTTGTGGATCAGCGTCATCAGATCTCCGGCGGCACAACTGGCACCGGTGCCGGTGCTGTCGATGCCGAATACGCGCCACGTCCCGTCGGCGAGCTGCACGAACGCGGGGCCGCCGGAATCGCCAAAGCAGGGCGCCTTGCCCATGCCGCCAACCTGAATGCCCTGGCCGGTGTCGACGCGGTTGACGGTGGTCTCGACCCAGCGCTTCGTGCCCGACCCACCCTGATTGGCCTCGATGCGGCCGAATCCCGCGACCACCACCTTCTGACCTGGCTTGAGAATATCGGTCTCGCAGCCCATCAGGATCGGGATGATAGGGACGTCCATCACCGGTTGCGTCAGTTTGCAAAACGCCCAGTCGTGCCGCGTGGCACCGCCTCCCGCCCCGCTGAAGGTCCGGCAAAATTCGATCGGAACTGTCCGCGCCGGTGTCGTCCTGGTCTCGCCAAAGATGGCGGTTCGATGGCCGGTCCCGCAATGGGCGGCGGTGGTCACGATCGAGGGATGCACCAGTGTCCCCGTGCACCCGCTGAGCTGCACCGTCGACGGCCACTGACAGGTGGCGGCGACCTCGCCGCCGGTGATGGGGAGGCTGACCGACTGCGTGGACTCACGAAAGTCGGCGTCGCGACCGCAACCGTGCGCGGTGAACAAACCGAGCGCGAATAGACCCGCCGCGGCTCCCGTCCTGGGGTGATGTTTCATCGTCCCTACAACTGAGCAAGACCTGGTCCATCGATGGCAGCAACCTCTGCCCGCTTGAAATGAGGGATTCGGGGCGAGATCTGTGAGGCGCGGCATCGCATCGGTGCGATGCCGGGGATCACGGCGCCGGTTGGGCCAATTGACCGGGCGTCAAAACGATCGCAGGTTGGCAGGCATGAACCATGACGACTGGCCGGCGCTGCCGCTCGAGAAGTGGGAGTCAACCTATCTGACGCTGCACCGCTGGATGCAGATTGTCGGCAAGGTGAGGCTCGCGCACGAACCATATCTGAACCACTGGTGGCAGGTGCCGCTCTACGTCAGCTCGCAGGGGCTGACCACGTCATCCATCCCGTGCGGCGACCAGTACCTGACCATGACGTTCGACTTCTGTGCTCATCGGTTGTTCATGCACACCAGCGATCGACGAATGGAATCCGTCGAGCTGGCGCCGATCGCGGTCGCCGACTTCTACGCCCGCGTGATGGAGGCGCTGCGCAAGCTGGAGATCAACGTCAAGATCTGGCCCGTGCCCGTGGAGGTCGTCGACCGAACCCCCTTCCCCGACGACCGCCATCACGCGAGCTACGATCGCGGGTGGGCCGAGAAGCTGCACCGGGCGCTGCTGAGCATCGATCAGGTGTTCCGCAGCCACCGCGGCCGATTTGTCGGCAAGAGCAGCCCGGTGCATTTCTTCTGGGGCGCGTTCGATCTGGCCGTGACGCGATTCTCGGGCCGGCGTAATCCCAGTCCGCCAGGCGACCCGATGAACCGCGAAGCCTATTCGCACGAGGTGATCAGCCACGGGTTCTGGCCCGGCGGAGACTTTCCGGACAAGGCACGCGTCGAGGAGGCGATCTTCTACGCGTATGCCGTCCCCGAGCCGGCGGGATTCCGGGCTGCGGCGGTGAGCCCAGCCGAGGCGAAGTATCTTGAAAGCTTCGGCGAGTTCTTTCTCCCGTACGAAGCTGTCCGGACGGCGAGCAATCCGGGAGCGATTCTCCTGGATTTCATGGAGACCACCTACCTGGCCGGCGCGCAACGGTCGGGTTGGGATCTCGACGCGCTAGCCAAGAGTCGATAAGGGTTCCCCCACTTCGCCGGTTGACACCTTCCTCGCGCCGGTGGTACTCACGCAATTGAAATTGAAACTCGTTATCAAAATCAACATGGGCAATGTCGGTCGACCTGACCACCCCGGCGGTCGCCCTCACAACCAGAGGTCACGGAGAATGTCAGCCAAATCCAAGCTCGCGCCCTTTCTCATTCTGGTGCTTTGTCTGTTCCCGCTGGCCGCTGCCGCCCAGCCCAACGCCGCTATCCCGCCGGCCGCGCCCGCCCAGCCCGACCCTCCCCCAAGCGCGATGCCGGCAGCGGACGCTCCCGTCTCGCCGCCGGCTGTCCCCTCCCTCCCTCCCCGGCAACCCGCGATTGAAGTCCCCGCAGAGCCGGCGATGCAACCGCCCACTGACCTTCCGCGCGAGACCCCAATCGAGAATCCTCTCGGCCGAGCGCCCGCCATCGCGGGCAGCGCTTTTGGTGGTTACGGCGAGATGACGCTCAACAAGCTGGAAGGACAGCCCGCGATCGTCGACCTGCGACGTGTGGTCCTCTACTTCGGCCACAACTTCAGCGAGCGGCTACGCTTCTACTCGGAGGTCGAGGTCGAGCACGCCATCGCGTCGGCGGGCGACCAGGGCGAGGTGGCTATCGAGCAGGCGTTCCTGGACGGCCTCATCAGCCGCAGGTTCAACCTGCGCGGCGGCCTCATCCTCATGCCGGTCGGAATCGTCAACATCTATCACGAGCCTCCGACCTTCAACGGCGTCGACCGTCCACTGGTTGACCTCCTCGTCATCCCGACCACCTGGCGAGAAGCCGGTGTCGGTATCTTCGGCGAGATCGCGGAGGGGCTGCGCTACCAGGCCTATCTGGTGAACGGGTTCAACGCGAACGGATTCACCGCCGAATCGGGCCTGGAGCACGGACACCAGGAGGCGCAGCTGGCGCGCGCGGGTGATTTCGGCGGCATCGCCCGCCTCGACTACGAGCCGCGTCTCGGCACCAACATCGGCGCCTCCGCCTACTACGCGACGTCGGGAAATACGCTGCGCGACGCGGTCGGCAAGGTTCCCGTGTCATTGCTGGAGATCGACGCCCGTACGCGCTTTGGCGGGTTCACCGCCCGCGCGCAGTTTGCCGCCGTCTTCATCGGCGACGCCGCAGCGCTCAACACTGCCCTGGTCGCGGCGGGAAGCAAGGACGGCCCGGTCTCGGCGCAGTCGCGCGGCGGCTACGTCGAGGCTGGCTACGACCTGCTGCGGGCGTTTGCACCGGCCTTAACCCAGACGCTGACCCTGTTCGGCCGCTACGACTACGTGGATACGCAGGCCAGCGTGCCCGAGGGCTTCATGGCGCGACCCGAGTTTCGCAGACACAGCCTGACTCCTGGCCTGGTCTTCCGGCCCATCCCGCACGTCGCCTTGAAGCTCGACTACCGCCGCCACTTCTTCGGAGAAGGCGACGCCCGCAACGAGGTGGCGACCGCGATCACCTGGATGTTCTGAGGTTCGCTGTCGTTACCACTTGCATGACCCGACTCGGCGTTCTGTCACCGCCAGATAGTCGGCCAGCGCCGCCGCCAGGGCGCGGGCTGAGTCACCGCCGGCGGTGACGATCAATTTGATCGAGCCACGGAGCGCGTCCAGGCGAGCCTGTGAGAAACATGTGCCGACGTCGGCGCCAGGTCTGATCTGCCACAGGGCGATCGGTTGATCGCCGCTGGCCAGAACCAGGTGTCCGACGGGCCCCTCCATGCGCACCAGCAGCGAGCGTTCCGAGGGCGGCGCACCGGCCAAGGTTTGCAGACAAAGGACGCGCGCCCGCTCCCGACATGAGACGGCCTCGCTCTGGCGGCGCGAACCCGTGATCGGCTTGGCGGCGGGGGGCAGCGCGCGCCGCCTGGTTGTCAGTGGCACGCGCAGTGCGTGGGCGTGGTTCTGGTTCATATGATCTTCGCCCTATCGGTGGTTGTTCGCCATGGGGGCCGTCTGGTCAATCCCCGATCGCGGTCCACGGGCGTGCCACAGCAGCTCGTAGCGGCGCTGGCTGGGCGTCGACACGCAGGCGACCTCGCCGGAGGCCAGCTTCACCACGCTGACCGTGTCCGAGGCGATTGCCGTGGCGTCGCCGGTCGCCGCCTGCGCGCAGTCAGCGTCGGTGCCGCTGACCGCCGTCGCCGTGAACACCCTGCCCCCGCGTTCCATCGAGAACGCGTGCACCTCCGAAGGGCCGGACGCAAAAGCCCGGACCGACTCCCCGCGCGCCGTCACCGTCCCTCGCTGCGTGACCGCCGCGCTACCCGCACAGCCCGAAAGGAACGAGAACGCCACCAAGTAACCGACCATCGCCAACCAGATTCCCACCGCTGTTCTTTTCATGTCCGTATCCTCCTGGCCGCCTCATAAAGCAACGGCGGTGCCAGCGCGCGGACCGCAGAAATACGGGGGATTTCTGTCCAAACGGAAGCCCTTGGACGATCTGTACCGTCCGGACTGAACAAACTGATTGTCCGGACAGAACAGGGAGGGCAATCGATACGGAACAAACTCGTTCGGACCTTGGACTGATTGTACGACGCCATCGAGATTGACGAACGACCCGGCTGATCTCTCGCGACGTTCGCACCGGCATGTCAATTGCGAGAGCGGCACGGCATCGCATAAACAAATCGCTACTTGCCAAAGTATGGTGATGTGGGTGACAACGTCAGCCCTACAAGAACATGTAGGAACCGGGGGCACGGATGGCCAGGTCGAGCACCAACGGAAAGGGTGAGGACGGCACGATCCCGAGCCCCACCGCGGCCGTTGTTCCCGACGTATCGACGCACGAGTCCAGCCCCGGCGAAGGCAGCACCAACAACGGCGACCTCGACATCCTCGCGCGCGGCGCTGTCGTTGGCCGCTACTTGGTCCTCGAACGCCTCGGGGCCGGCGCGATGGGCGTCGTCTACGCCGCGTATGATCCGGAGCTCGATCGCAAGATTGCGCTGAAGCTGTTACGCCCGCAGGCAGGCAACGGGGACACGGCGCGCCGCCGGGCCCGACTGGTGCGCGAGGCCAAGGCGACAGCCAAGCTCTCGCACCCCAACGTCGTTGGAATCTTCGACGTTGGCGTCCACCAGGGGCAAGTGTTCCTGGCGATGGAATACCTCGGCGGCGGCACCCTGCGCCAGTGGCTCGACGCCGAGAAGCGCCCGTGGCGCGAGATTGTCAGGATATTTATCGAGGTCGGCAATGGCCTCGCCGCCGCCCACGCCGAAGGCCTCATTCACCGCGACTTCAAGCCGGACAACGTCCTGGTCGACAAGCAAGGTAAACCCAAAGTCGTCGACTTTGGCCTCGTTCGTTTGGCCAGCGCGTCGCTTGAGGCGTCCACGACTGACTCGCTGGATGTCGACACCACGCAGGAAGCGGATGCGGGCCCGATCCCCGCCGACCAACGCGAGCGCGCGGCGCTGACGCGTACCGGGGCGCTGGCCGGCACCCCTGCCTACATGGCGCCCGAGCAGTTCCTGGGCAAGGCGATCGATGAGCGAACCGATCAGTTCGCGTTCTGTGTGGCGCTGTACGAAGCGCTGTATCGAAAGCGTCCATTCGCCGGGGAAACGGTACTGGGGCTGGCCGACTCGGTGACCAGCGGCCAAATCATCGCGGCCACAAACCCGGAGATCCCCGCCTCTCTGCGCCGGATCGTCGTCAAGGGTCTGGCGAGAGAACCTGGCAATCGTTTCGAGAGCATTGACAGTCTGCTGCGGGCTCTCGGTCACGATCCGACGGTGGTATTTAGACGGCGCGCCACCATTGGCATCGCACTGCTGGTGATTTCGCTGGCGGGCTGGGCGGTCCAGCGCGGCGCCAGTCGCCGCCAACGCGAGCTGGACCGCCGGATAGGCGAGCACGTGGCGGAAAGCGAGCGCGACGGGGCGAACGCCCGAGCGGCCAAGACCCTCATGCTCGAACTGCGCAAGCGGGCCTTCCAGGCATTCGATGAAGAGCGGCGCGATGACGGAGAGCGCGTCTGGGCTGAGGCGCGCGCTGAAGCCGCTTCCGTCGACGCTGCGCTGGAGCGCGCCGAGCAACAAATTGGCGCTGCCCTGACGCTGGACAAGGAACGTAGGACTCTGCGTGACCAACTGGGCGAGGTCATCTATGAGCGTGCGCTGCTGGCAGAGATCGAATTCCGCAAGCCCGATGTGCGGCGACATCTCGATCGGATATCAGAGGTCGATCCCTCGGGCAGGCTCCGCAAGCGCTGGGTGCAGCCCGGCGCGCTGACTCTGCAAACCGCGGCGCCGCTTCCGATTGCGTTGGAGCGGTACGTCGATGATCCGTCGGGCAAACGCCGGCCGGTGGTGACGCTGAAAAGCCGAACGCCCCTCTTGAACCAAATTATGGAACCTGGATCTTACCGCGCGGCCCTGGAGGCATCCAATGGCCAGCAGGTCTTCTACCCGTTCGTGATCCGACGTGATGAGCGCCTGGTCATTCACGTCGATTTGCCTGCCGTCGAGAAGATCCCCGCGGGATTCGCCTACGTACCGGCGGGCGAATTCCTGTTCGGGGAGGCCGACGATTCGTTGCGCACCTCGTTCTTGGACACGGTGCCGATTCACCCGGCGCGTACCGGCTCCTACCTCATCGCCCGGAACGAGGAGACGTACGAACGGTGGATCGCGTTCCTGGAGAGCCTTCCGCCGGCGGCGCAGGACAAGCGAGCACCGTTCGTCTCGACGCACCGGGATTACCTGCGGCTGCAACGTTCGAAGGGATCGTGGTGGCTGGAACTGCGCCCATCGATGGAGACCTTCACCGCCAGGCGTGACCAGCCGATCACATACCCGGGCCGAACCGTCCGATCACAGCAACGATGGACACGGATGCCCGTGGGCGGCATCTCGGTCGACGATATCGAAGCCTTCCTGGGGTGGCTGTCGCATGAGGTGCCGGGCGCGCGACTATGCACCGACAAGGAGTGGGAACGCGCGGCCCGAGGGGCTGACGATCGCATCTTTCCACACGGTGACGTTCTGGGCGCGGATGACGCCAACTTCGACCTGACCTACGGACGGCGTCCGTTGGGCTTTGGACCCGACGAGGTCGGACGCTACCAGGCATCGACGAGTCCGTTCGGCGTGGAGGACATGGCCGGCAACCTGCTGGAGATAACGCAGACAGGAATCGACGGAAAGCAATTCGTCGCCAGGGGCGGTGGGTACTACTACGACCGCCGGAGTGCCCGGTTGACCAACCGAGAACCGGTCGAGAGGAACCTTCGTTACCCGACCTTTGGTTTCAGGGTCTGCGCGGATCCGACGTTCAACTGATCACGTTTGGGGGGCGATTTGTCATGAGGGCGACCGTGGAGAGTGGGCGGGTCACTGGAAAAGGAGGAACCAGATGAAGCGTGCGATCCGTTGGGACAGGGGGGAAGAAATGACAGCACCTTGCCTTCGAGGTGGAAGCCGATTCTTGCTGCCGATCGCCCTCTTGGGGATGATCGTCGCCGGTTGTCAGCGCGTCGACCCGCGTGGTCGTCATCAACAACCTGGCACCGTTTCGGTCGTGCGCGCCGCGCTCCTGTCCGGCGGTACCGGGACCGGACAGACGACATGGGGCGGCTCGGCGAACGACAAAGGCGTGGCCGTCGCGCGCGACTCCGCGGGGAATATCTATGCGCTGGGCGCAACCGCCAGCTTCGGCGCGGGCGGGACGGACATCTTGATCACCAAGCTGGGCCCGTCTGGCATCGAATGGGCGCGCACCTGGGGAGGCACCGCGGAGGACGTCGGGACGTCTATCGCCGTCGGTCCAGATGGCAACCTGTATGTCACTGGAACCACTTCCAGCTTCGGGGTCGGGTCGTTCGACATGGTGGTCATGAAGGTCGATACGGCGGGAACCTTGGTTTGGGCAAAGACCTGGGGCGCGACCAGCTACGACGCGGCCGACGAGGTGACATTCGACGCCGCCGGCAACCTCCTTGTGGTCGGGCAGAGCTACGACTGCACCGCGGGCTGCTCCGGCTCGGCGATCGTCCTGAAGCTCGACGCTGCTGGCGGTGAGATCTGGTCGAAAGCCTACAAGAGTCCGGCAACCTACGATGTTGCGAACACTGTGATGATCGACGGTGGCGGCAATATCGTTGTGGCCGGCACCAGCTGGGACTACCACGCTGCTCCCCACAACTCGATTCTGGTCATGAAGACCGATAGCGCGGGCAACCTGCTCTGGCATCGTGACTGGTCGTCACCAGGGCTCGGCGCGGACGAGGTCAACTTCTTCCGGGCGGTGGCCAGCGATGCCGCCGGAAACATCTATATCGCGGGGAGACACACCGAGAATTGTCCGGTCAACCTGTTGCCCTGTGACTTCGACCCGCTGGTGCTCAAGGTCAGCGCGAACGGCGCCCTGCAATGGGCCCGCATCCAGACCGGCGCTGGATGGGACGCGGCGACCAGCATCGCGCTGGATGCCAAGGGACGCCTGTTCGTTTCGGGGATCCGTGACGGATTGAACCTGCCGGCGTTCTTCCTCGACCAGTACGACACGGCGGGCACGCTGCTCAGCCGAACCCGGTGGAACACGGGCGTGACCCCAAGTGCGTTGACGAACGAGCTGGGAATGCTGCTGACCAACGGCCACGCGCTGATCGTGAGCGCGGCGCCCAGCGCAGCGGGGGAATGGAAAGCGGATTCCGTCTCGGTGTCATCTATAAGCGATCGGTTCACCGCGCCCCTTTTCGCGACCAATCCGACAGGTCTCACCACCTCCGTCCTCACGAACGCGACTGTCCTTCAGAGCGGTGGCGTGGTGGACCAGGGCGGCGGCGGTCGCGATCTGTTCCTGGCCGCACTCCCGCTTCCGGCGGACGGAGACGTCAATATCGCCTTCAATCCAACGTGTAGCGGGTCTCCCTCACCTCTTGAATCGGATCGGGGATGGGGCGGCGGTGCGCAGCCCTGTCAGATCGTCGACGGCCTGCACCAGTACGACACGTGGGCAAGCGGCCTGGCATTCACCGGCGGGCACTACGATGGCAACGGTGGAGGGCCGTGGGTCGAACCAGCAGGGGTGAGACATGCAGTGATCGATTTCG
>DASRQT010000138.1:0-3563 GCA_035696485.1 Polyangia bacterium
TTGACGGTCTGCACGCTGGATTCCATGTCGTTCAGCGTCTCCGCCAGGTCACCGGCGACCGAGTCAGGCAACCCGGCGCGCACTTCGGTGGTCCCGGCTAGCAGTAGGGTTAGGTGGTTTCGAAACTCGTGCACGACACCATTCCACACCGGAAGAAACGCAACCGGGTCAGGTCCCTCGAGGGCCTCACGTTCTGCGCTCATCGCAGCGGCAAACGCCGAAGTGAATCGCAGCTCGTCACGCACGGATCACTGGCTGTACAAGATCTGTGCCGTGCATTTGCGGTCTTTCGCAGCGCGCTGGCACGCCGCGGCCGTTCACGGTACAAACGTCGCGTGAAATGGAAATTGTTTCGCCTGGCGCTGGCGCTGGGCGCGTTGACCACCGCCGCCGCGTGCGGTCACGGCATCGGTGATGAATGCGTCACCAGCGTCGACTGCAGCCCCAGCGGCGATCGGATGTGCGATCTGTCGCAGCCGGGTGGCTACTGCACGGTCGACGGCTGCGACGCGCACTCGTGCCCCTCGGACTCGGTGTGTATCCGCTATTTCCCTGAGGCGTACCTGAGTCAGCCCTGCCAGGTGCTGTGCGAGGACATCGGCGTGGCATTGATGTCCACGGACGACTGTTCCGCCGGGCGGCAAGACGACTGCGCACCGGATGAGGCCTGTCTGCCACTGGGCGCGGGGGCGCCGAAGGTGGGCCTTTGCGCGCGCCGTTCCTTCGAGCGGCGTTCGTGCGCCCGGAGCTGCGGCAGCGACAGCGATTGCCGTGACGGTTATGAATGCCGCCTGGCCGGCACACGCGGCAGCCTTTCGCTGCTGCCGCCACCCGCCGCCCCAAAATTCTGCGCGCCGCGCCCGCCGTAGCAATCAGCGGCGTTGGGGCCGCAACAGGGAGGGGCCTGTTGCCGACAAGCGTGGGTGTTGTTTCGCGCTGTTGGCAGCGTCGCCCTGGCCGCGGCGGTCGGTCTGATGCTCTTGCTGTGTACGCGGCCAGCGCGCGCCGGGAGCAAGGCCGTGGACGGCGTGGTCAACGTCAACACCGCCCCGCCAGGCACGCTGGCGATGCTGCCAGGGATTGGTCTTGCCAAGGTGCAAAGCATTCTGGAATACCGGCAGCGGCGTCCGTTCCGCACCGTGGACGAGCTGGTGCGGATCAAAGGGATCTCCAGCAAGATGGTCAGGCATCTGCGCCCGCACCTGGCGACGTCCGGCCCCACCACCGCGCGGCTTTTGACCACGCGCGAGATGACGTTGATGCTGGAGGCGCCTCCCGCGCCCGCGCCGCCGCCACAGAAAAAGGTTGTGGTCGCGGGGAAATCCGGGCCGGCTCCTGCCGCACGACCAGGCCTCGGGGCGCCCGGGTCGTCACTCGGCGCCCGGACGCGGCGTTCGGAACGTCCGGCGCGCGCCAACCTGTGTCTTCCGAGGCGCTGATGAAGACGTTCAGTCGCGGCGCGCTGGCCTTGCATCAACCGTCATCGACGACGACGGCGCCGCGGCGCCAGTGCTGGCGTCTGCGCTGGAACCTCCATCGGGTGAGGCGAACGCGGGGGCCGCGGCGCTGGGTACGGCCCCGTCGGGTGAGCCGCCCGCCGCGGTCAGCGGCCGGTCTCGCGCGCCGCCGGTGCCCGGATCCTTCTGCAGGACGACCGCCCGCGACAGCTCAACCGAGCGATCGGTGCGGATGATCTCGCGCACCGGCAGGTAACCGGCCAGCGCCAGGTCGAGAACGTGGTCGAACCGATCGCGCTTGATGGATTGTCTGAGGGGCGTGCGCGCGGCCGCCACACCGTCCAGCGTGACCGCGGCCCCTTCCGGCTCCGAGGTCACGACCAGCTCCGCCGGGCGGCGCCAGGCCAGGAGCACGTCCAGCGGGACGAAAGCGATGTGTACTACGGAGGCCGCGAGCACAAGCACGGCGGCGACCGAGACAGCGACCGGCGGCCACAGGCCGAGCGATCGCGTCTCTGCGCGGTTCTTGAGCGGCGACAGCTCGCCCGGGACGTCGGTCGGCGCGGCCGGCCAGCTGGCGGTCGACGTCATCGCGGCCGGAATCGGAGCCGCTGACGTCGGCGACGAACCGGGCGCGCCGTTCATCCGGCCGGGAGCCGCGGTTCCCGACGGCGGCGAAGAGGCCGTCGGCCACGGGGCGACCGCGGGCGGCGCCGACGCCGACCACTGAATCGGGGTTTTCCGTGGCCGCGACCGCAACGCGGCGGCAGGCGACGCCGGCTGGCCGATCCGGATCGGCGACTCCGGGGTGGTAGGCGGCGGCTGCGGCGCGACCGGATGAATAATCGGCGTCGTGCGGCGGCCGGCTCCCGGGACGCCGGCTGGCGTGGGCTGCCGGCCGCGCGACGCCAGGCCGGGTGGCAGCGGTGGTGGACCGACCGGGTGCGGACCGGGGCGCCCGGCCGGACCGTTGCCACCCGGGGCATCTTCCGGTCCCAGGCGAATCACCTTGGATCGCTCCATCGGACTGCGCGGCTGCCGCGACGGCGTGAGCAGCCCCAGCAACGCCTGCAGATCGTTGGAGCCGACAGGGGTCTGCATCTGCGACAGCAGCGCGCGCAGCGCCGAGCTGAAGGCCGCCGCGGTCGGAAACCGCTTACCGGGCTCGGGCGCCAGCGCCTGATTCAGCACCGCCTCGAAGCTCTCCGGCAAATCCGGCCGCAGGCTGCGCGCGGAGGGGACCGACCCCGCGGCGACCTCGTCCCAGCCGCGCACCTCGTCGGCGATCTCGCGCAGCCGGCGACCGGTCAGCATCTCGAACAGGATCGCGCCCAGCGAGAAGATGTCGGTGCGCCGATCCAGGGGCGCCTGCCGGGCCTGCTCCGGCGACATATAGGCCAGGTTGCCCTTTAGGGAACCGATCACCGAACGATCGTGGCGGCGTTTGGCTAGCCCGAAGTCCGACAGCTTGACCTCGCCGGCCAGCGACACGAGGACGTTCGACGGCGTGACGTCCCGGTGCACGAGGCCCAAAGGCCTCCCGTCACCCCCGCGTTGCTCGTGGGCGAAATGCAGCCCCTGCGCGACCTCGGCGGCGATGTGCAGCGACAGCGCCTCGGGGATGATCTCCCCCTGCGCCGAGAACTGCTCCATGATCATGCGCAGATCGAACCCCTCGACATACTCGAGGACGATGAAGTACTCGCCGTCCTCGGAGATCCCCAGGTCGTGGATCTGGACGATGTTGCGGTGGGACAGCGCCGAATGGATACGCGCCTCGGTCAGCAACATCTTGACGAACCGGTCGTCCTCGCTGAGGTCGGGGACTATGCGCTTGATGGCGACGTACTTCTCGAACCCCTCGGCGCCCGCGACGCGCCCCCGGTAAACCTCAGCCATGCCGCCGAGAGCGATCATCTCGAGCAGCTCGTATTGACCGAAATTCATGAAATCGAGCCCGAGGCTAAACCACCCGGGCTCGCGGGTCCATGGCCGCGACGGAGGTCTGGAACCTTTGACGGTTCCAGGTCAGCGCGACTAGTCTTCCGGCGGCTGGTCGTCGTCGTCCGCGTCGGGGGCGGCGGTCATGTCGCCGTTCGGCCGCGG
>DASRQT010000139.1:0-12618 GCA_035696485.1 Polyangia bacterium
ACCGGTTGCGCCCGCCGCGGTTGCGCCGGCCTCGGTCAGGCTGGTCGTCGGTCCGGCAACGGCCAGCGCCGCCTGGCGGGGGTTGTCGAGGTGGTAGCGCTGGAAGATCCGCTGCAGCTGGCCGGTGGTCACCAGCAGGGCCAGCGCCGTATCGACGGCATCGCGCAGGGGCGCATCGTCGCGACGAAAGGCGATGGCGTAACGCCCGTCGGCGATGTCACCGACCACGCGCAGCCCGGGATGTCGCCCGGCATAGCGGTCGACGATGATGTCGTCCAGCAGCACGGCGTCGGTGCGTCCGTGCTCGAGATCGATGAACGGCTCCTCGACCCCTTCGTACGGGACCGCGATGGAGCCGCTGGCGAGCAGCATGTCCCACGCCTGCGAGTTGGCCAGAGTTCCCACACGCCGGCCGCGCAGCGACGCCAGATCAACCACCGTCGCGTCGTTCGCGCGCGCCACCAGTCGTTCGGCGAACAGGTAATACGGGCGCGAGAACAGCACCCGCCCTGCGCGCGCCGGCGTCACCTCCAGGCCATTCATGGCCATGTCGAAGGTCTTGCGCTCCAGCGACGGAACCAGATTTGACCAGTCGTTCTGGACGAAATGCGCGCGCACACCCAGCTGCGCGGCGATGGCGTCCGCGATCTCCACCTCGAAGCCGGTCAACGCCGCCGGTCGCGCCGGGTCCTGGAACACGAACGGTTCGCCCCCCTGCTGGTCGCCGCCCCAGCGCAAGACGCCCGACGCGCGCACACCGGCCAGGCCCCCGCCTGCCGAGTTTCCACGCTGGTGGTTGTCGCAAGCAGTCAAGCCGAGCGCCAATCCGACCACAACGACCGCCAGCATGGTCAGGCCGGTGCGCCACGCTGACATGTCCGGAAGGACCATCGCCGCGTGATATTCGCCCGCACCCGGCGAATGTGGGCTTTTTTTTGTTACTCTTGGGTATATGCAGCACCTTCCTTATTTCTTGTTTGTTGCGTTTGCCGGCGGCGGATGTGGCGCCATCTCCTTCGACCACGGCGAGCCCATCCCCCTGACGATGTTGCCCGGCGATCCCAGCGGCATGCTGGGCGGCCAGGTCACCACGCCGCCCGAGCCGTTGGTCCTGGACATCGACGCCGAGACGCAGAAACAGGGCACCGGCCCCGCCAGCTCGGCGCGCCTCAAGTCGCTGACCTTCACCATCAAGAAACCGGTGAATGGGACCTTCTACTTCGCCACCGAGGTGAAGATCTACATGGTGTCGGTGGGGCTCAAGGAGGTCGAGATCGCGCGCCTGTCGCCCATCCCCAACACCAACACCATCAGCCTCAAGCCGACGCCCAACGTCGAGCTGCTCCCTTACGCCCGCGCCGGCGCTCAGATCAAGGCCACGGCCACCGGCGTCTTCCCGAGAGAAGACACCGAATACGACGGCTGGGTGGTCATCAACATCAAGATCTGACGTCGATCATTACGGGCAGGGCGGGATCTGCGCGTTGGTATCAGAGAACGCCGAGGTAACGGGGACGGTCGCGTCGACGGACAGCGAGGACGAATCGATGAATCGCATCCGGTTGGACGTGCCACTGATCGTGAATGCCGCGGTCCACCGATTGTCACGTTCGCGGGTGAGGTCGCGCCAGTTGCCGCCTGAGAAGATCTGAACCCCGGTTAGCCTCGTGCGGTGATTCAGGACCAGAACCTTCGAGCTGACGGTCGTTGCGGTGTCGAAGCTGGTTGCGATCTTCTCGGGGAACGAACAGGGAACGATCTGGAACTGGACGTCAGGGTTGCTGTTGGGCGCTGCCCCCAATTTGGCCGTCGCGTTGGGTTCGATGCTCAGGGTGTAGCGGGGCAGCGGCGCGATGGGGCCGATGGCGTCGATGATGAACACCTCGACTTGGTTGTTGCCTGCTTTTAACTGCAGGCAGACACCGCAAAGGGACGTGTTTGTTCCCATGAGCCTGGTATCGATGGCGCCGTAGTAACGATTGGTTGGCAGCGAAAGGTTGGGGAAGGAACAGATGCCCACGCCTCCGCTGACGTTGGGGCCGCCGAGAAACCCGAAGGCCTTTCCCTCCCGGACCGGTTCGTTCGCACAGAGAACAACCTCCGGGACGTCCGCCGCGTCCACCACGTCGGCGACGAGGTCCATGGTGACCCTGTCGGCGGCCGGATCCCCGGCGGCGTCAGGCCCGCCGCCGTCGCCTCCGCCTCCGCCATCGCCGCCGATGCCGCCCATGCCCCCGCCAGCCGCGGTGTCGGCGCCGGCGGATCCATCGCCGCCCGGACTGCCTCCATGGATGCCGACCAGTTTCCCGCAACCGGTCCAGCCCACGAGCGCCGCGCCGATCAGGATGTATCGGGCTGCTACCACGAACCTCCCAGCGTGAGCCCGGCGGCTCCGGGGGCCACCAGTGGCGTCAGCGCGCGGCGGGCAGCCGTCGCGCTGCGCTTGTCTTTCGCGGGCGGCTCGTCGTCGAAAAACAGTAGGTACGTGCCAACGCCCACGCCGGCCAGACCGACCGCGAACGCGACATCGGCGATGGTGGCGGACCGATCGGCTTGATTGCCCAAATCGATCCCCTCCCGGCTGCAGACGTCGCCGACGCACCTGTCGTTGCGCTGACCCCACAGTGAATAGGCGCGCAGGCCGAAGATGGTGCCGACCACCATGCCTGTCACGCCGACGCCGCCCGCAACCAAGCCCAGCCCGGACAGCGGCGCGGCCTGGTTCGAGGAGGCAGCGGGCCGCGGCGCGGTAAGCGCAACCGGAAAGGGGGCTGGCGCGACAACCGGTTCCGGCAAGCGCTCCAGGCGAATCTCCACCGACATTCGGAAACCTTCGGCACCGACGGTGATTCGTTTGGAAAAGGGCGCTCGTCCCGGCGCTTTCGCGGTCACGTCGTGAACGCCCGGGTCAACCGGTGTGGCGACGCCCCAGGCGGCCTCGCGGATCATCACGTCGTCCAGCCTGACGTCCAGCCCGGGGACGCGGCTGTCGGACGCGATCTTGACCGTCAGATAGGACAGACGCGGCTCGATGGCCGCCAGGTGCTCGCGGGCAAAACGGACGCGATCGTCGCGGCCGTCACGTCGGGCCGAATCCTCCGCGGCCCTGAAATCGGCCCACGCGCTGGCCAGTTTCCCCTCGGCCTGGCGGCACGTTGCCAGGTTCAGGAGGGTTCCGGTCGCGGGATCCAGTCGCTGACTTTCGGCGAATTTTTCGCACGCCTCCGCCGTCCGCCCTTCCGTCAGCAGCGTTCGCGCTTGCTGGAACAGCGTCTCCGCCAGCGCCGCGTCGGCCGCGCGGGCGGCAGCGGGGATGCCAATTGCCGTCACGCCCGCAAGGAAGGCCATGAGGTGACAGCGGATCGCGGCGCTGCGAACCATCGCCTCAGTTTAACCGGTGTCGGCTCTATTCGGGACCCTGATAGGGTCCCGCGCCCCCCGCTCACGCGTTTAGCGGCGCCCCTCGAGGGGGTCGATGCCAGTGGTGCCCAGGCGACCAGTGGGTCTGGGAACTCTCCCACCGTCACGTACCTTTCCTCCACCCGGTCGGCGTGCCAGCGGTCGGGCCACCTGTCGTTCGACACGCGCGTCGATCCCCGCGGGCTCTTCGGCCTGTGCGGCGGGCGCAGCGCCCCGCTCTACGGACGAGGGAGCATTGTTGGCCGCAGCCGGTGCAGGATCGACGGTCGTGGGCGCAGCGGCCGGCGGCGCGACGGGAGGCAGGCCGGCGCGTCCTCTTGCGGCCGGTACCGACTGTGCCTCCTGCCGTGCCGGCGCCGGGCGTGGTGCATCCGGGCCGCGCCGCACAACCGCCAGAAAAATCACCGCAGCGATCATCGCCGCGGCGACCCCCGCCGTGACGCCCCAGCGGAAGGCCTCGCGCTGCGGGGCGGGAATCCCGGGCGGCACAAAATCCATGGGAAGGCCGCCCCTGTCAGTTGATTCGAGCAGCTCACCCCTGGCCGACGTCATGGGCAAGATACCGGCGGTGCGCGCCGCGCGCATCGGAGATTCGCGCGCCCATCGCGGCGCCCACGGCTTCAGAGCCTGCGCCAGCTCGCCGACATTCTGAAGCCGGTTTTCGGCCTTCTTGGCCAGGCAGCGCATGACGATATTCGAAAGTTCCTCGGGGACCTCTCCGTTTAGCAATCGCGGAGGTTGAGGTGTCAGGGACAACACCTCGGCGATCAGATCGGCCAGCCCGGCGGGCGCGAACGGCCGCCGCCCGGTGACAAACTCGTACAGGATCACGCCCAGCGCCCAGACGTCGGTGCGCGCGTCCACGGATTCCGGCGCGCGCAATTGCTCCGGCGACATATAGGCGGGTGACCCCAGAATATCCTGGCCGGTTGTGATGACGTGGCTGCCGGGATCGCCCGGCGGCAGCGCCTGCACGTTCTTCGAGATCCCGAAGTCCAGCACCTTGATCAGGGGCGAGCCGTCCGTGCCCTTGGTCAGGAACAGGTTCTCCGGTTTTAGATCGCGGTGGACGATGCCCGCCGCATGCGCCTCCGCCAGCGCCTCGCACGCATGCAGGATGTAGCCGACGGTGTCCTTGAGCGGGCCAAACCCCTGCCGGCGAAACACCGCCCGCAGATCGTTGCCGATGAGGTACTCCATCACGATGTACTGGCGGCCGGCCTCGTCGGTGCCGGCGTCCATGACCCGCGCCACATGCTGGTTGTGCAGGCGCGCCGCCGCTCGCGCCTCGCGCAGGAACCGCGCGGCGATCTCGGGCTTGTCCGCCAGTGGGCTGATCAGCAGCTTGATCGCGACGGTCTGGCCAAGCTGGGGGTGATGCGCCGCCAGCACGACGCCCATGCCTCCGGTGCCGATGACACGTTCCACCACGTACTTGCCCGCGAAGGTTTCGCCGGGGCGTACGGGAGACTCGACCTGGCCGGCGGAGCTGTTCATCTTGGGAAGGCCGAAATCGTTACAGGCCATGTGCCAGGTGTCAAACGGCGATCACCTGTCGGTTCACGGCGGGTTCTCACGCACCTAACCCATGGTCTGCAGGATCTCACGCGTGACCTGAAAACGCAGCGGCGCGCCCGCATTCCAGGAAATGAATTCCTCGATGACGCAATCTGCTAGCCGTGTCACCTCATCGCCGATGGTGCCGCCGATATGCGGGCTCATGATGAGATTCGGCAACGTCCACAGTTGCGCATCGGAGGCGGGTGGTTCGGGCCAGGTTACGTCCAGCAGCGCCGTCAGATCCGGCCGGCTGCGCAGGACGTCGACCAGCTCGGCCTCGACCACCTGCGCGCCGCGGCCGCTGTTGATGAAGGTCGCGCCGTCGCGCATCGACGCGAACAGCGCCCGTCCCAGCATCCCTTTGGTCGAGGGCAGATCGGGAACGTGATTGCTGACCACGTAGGATCGCCTGAACAGCTCGGGCAGGGAGACCGTCTCGACGCCCAGCGCCCGCGCCGTGTCGTCTGTCAAGGTGGGGTCGCTGGCCAGCACGTGAAAGCCGAAGTCGTGCAGGTGCGCGGTCAGCCGTCGCGCGATCCAGCCCATGCCGATGAGGCCGATGGTCTCACCGGCCGCGCCGGCACGCCGGAAGTGCTTGGCCCCGGCCATGGTGCGAGTGGACTGATACTGGCGGACGGCCCGAAAATAGCCGCGGCAGGTGAGCAGGACCTGCGACAGGACCATCTGCGCGGTGGCGATCGCGTTCACGGCCCAGGCCGACACCAGAACCACGTCGTGGTCGATGAGCGGCGCCGCGAAGGCCTTGACGTTGCCGGCCGCGTAGAACACCGCCTCAAGCTTGGGCAGCAGGGCGAACTGCTGCGCGGTCAGGGCGGGGAAACCCCAGGTCGCGAAGATCACCTGCAGGTCAACCAGGTGTGGCGCGTGCTGACCGAAGGTCGCGGGTGTCACCACCGTGGGATAGAGATCGGTCAACATGGCGATCCGATCGCGTCGGCCATGGCCAAACACATCGCCGTCCCCGGCGGGATAGTCGTAGAACAGCGCCGCCCTTCGCATCGCGCCGGATACTACACTGCGGGCCCATGGTCACTAAGAGGTGCTGGTGGCGGTTGCTTTTGGCGCTGGTCATCCTCATTGTGCCGGGCGGGGCCTGCCGGTCTCGAAAGGCGCGCGTGATGGCAGATAAACATGTGGTCGGAACCCCGCTGCCCGGGGCGCCGGCGATTGACGACGGGCTGGCGTCACGGTTGGCGGACGCCCTGGTGGCCAAGGGGACCGCGTACGTTCCGCGCACGCATCATCTGGTCGGGACCGCGCCGAAATTCACCAACCGGCTGATCCTTGAGCCGAGCCCCTATCTGCTGCAGCACGCCCACAACCCCGTGAACTGGTTTCCGTGGGGTGACGAGGCCTTCGCCGAGGCACGCCGCCTGGGCCGGCCGATCTTCATGTCGATCGGGTATTCCACCTGCCACTGGTGTCACGTCATGGAGGTCGAATCGTTCGAGGACGAAGAGATCGCGCGATTTTTGAACGAGCACTACGTCAGCATCAAGGTCGATCGCGAGGAACGCCCCGACATCGACGCCATCTACATGAGCGCGGTGCAGGCGCTGACCGGCTCCGGTGGTTGGCCGATGAGCGTGTGGATGACGCCGGAGCGCGAGCCGTTCTTCGGCGGCACCTATTTTCCGCCGCGCGACGGCGCGCGCGGCGCGCAACACGGCTTCCTGACCATCCTGAACGAACTGCGCGAGACCTATCACACGGACCCGCAACGGGTGAAGAAGGCGGCCCTAGCGCTGTCCGGCGCCGTCAGGCAGGAGATGCAGGGGCAGGGGCAGGGGCCCAGCGGCGGGCGCTCGCCGGCGGCGGGGTTGCCCAGCAGCGCGGTCATCACGACCACCGTCGACTACTTCAAAGGCGCGTTCGACAACCTGCACGGCGGCGTGCGCCGGGCGCCCAAGTTTCCGTCGAACGTGCCGATCCGCCTGCTGTTGCGCCACCACCGCCGAGCCGGCGACGCCGAGGCATTGCGGATGGCGACGGTGACGCTGGAGAAGATGGCGGGCGGGGGCCTCTACGATCAGATCGGCGGCGGGTTTCACCGTTATTCGACCGACGCGCGCTGGCTGGTGCCGCACTTCGAGAAGATGCTTTACGACAACGCGCTCCTGTCGGTGGCGTACGCGGAGGCGTATCAGGTCACCGGACGCGCCGACTTTGCCCGCGTCACGCGCGAGACGCTGGACTACGTGTTGCGCGAGATGACCGACGCCCAGGGCGGCTTCTATTCGGCCACCGACGCCGACTCCGAGGGCGAGGAGGGCAAGTTCTTCGTCTGGTCGGAGGCGGAGGTGCAAAAGCTGCTGGGCGCGGAGGCGCCGCGGTTCATGCGCTATTACGGCGTGACGGCCGGCGGCAACTTCGAAGGTCACAACATCCTGAACGCCGCCCACCCGGATGAAGGTGAATGGCTGGCGTTGAAGTCGGCGCGCGAGAAGCTTTACACCGTGCGCGCCCGTCGCATCGCCCCGCTGCGCGACGACAAGATCCTGGCGGCGTGGAACGGGCTCATGATCTCGGGCTTCGCGGTGGCGGGGCGCATTCTGGGCGAGCCGAGCTATGTCGACGCGGCCGCGCGCGCGGCCAATTTCGTGCTTGAAAAGATGCAGAAGGACGGCCGTCTCATGCGCAGCTTCAAGGACGGGCAGGTTTCACATCGAGGATTTCTCGACGATTACGCCTTTGTCCAGGCGGGCCTGCTGGACCTGTTCGAGGCCAGCTTCGATCCGCGCTGGCTGCTCCAGGCGCTGGCCCTGGGCGAGGCGGTCGAACAGCAGTTCGCCGACGCCGCGCACGGCGGCTGGTTCATGACCAGCGGGGAGCACGAGAAGCTGCTGGCTCGCGAGAAACCCAACTTCGACGGCGCCGAGCCATCCGGCACGTCGGTCGCGCTGTTGAACGTGCTGCGCGTCGGCACGTTCACGGGCGACGACAAATGGCGGCGGATCGCCGAGCGCGCCTTCGGCGGCCTCTTCGACCTGCTGGCCACCAAATCGGTCGCCCTGACCGAGGCGCTGCTTGCGGTCGACTACCTCACCGACGTTCCGCGCGAGATCGCGATCGTCTGGCCGGCGGCGTCCGGCAAGGCCGCCGCCGAGCCGCTGCTGGCGGTCTTGCGGCGCACGTTCCTGCCCAACAAGGCCCTGGCGGGCGCGCCGGAAGGGGAGGGGACGGAGGCGCTGGCGGCCTCCGCCACGTTCATCGAGGGAAAGATCGCCCAGGGAGCCCAGGTCACCGCCTACGTCTGCGAGCACGGCAAGTGCGAGCTGCCGACCCACGACCCGGTGGTGTTCGCGGCGCAACTGAAGAAGTTCCGCGGTTATTAAGTTCCGGACCCTGGGAGGGTCCCGAGCCCCCCGCGAAGAGCTCGGGCAGGCAAAAGCCGTCCCTCCCTCACGCGATCTACTCCGTCACAAGGGGTACGGACGCGGGCGGCGCGGGGGGAACAGGGTGGCGGCGATCTCGGTGGCGGGGGCGCCGAGGTGGGCGGCCAGGGCGCGCAGGACGACGATTCCCAGGCGGCCGTGGGGTGGGGCGGCGACCGCGCGCACGAACGAGACGTCGACCGGCAGGCCGGCGGTCGCGGACGCGGTCCTTGCCAGCGCGGCGGCCGTGTGGTCCGTCAGCGCGCTGGCGCGCCGTTTGCCCACGTCCTGTTTGATCACCAGCGTCGCCCGCATCAGCCGGTGGTACCCCGCGATCCACGCCATCCACGGTTCAAGCGCACCGCCCTCGGCTGCGTGTCCGGCCGCATCCGCCCGCCGCGCCAGCTCGGACGCCCCCAGCGTGTCGAGCTCGCGCAAACATCCGGGGAACTCCTTGGCCAGCGCCGCCAGCGTTTCGCGCAACCCATCTCCGGCGCCGCCGCTGGCAGCTTCCCGCGGCGATCCCCGATCCCGGGCCGTGCGCAACGCCACCAAGGCCCGGTATTTCCGGGCCAGCGCCGCCAGCTCGCCGCCATCCACGACCGCCGCCATCAGACCTCGCGCAGGGCGCGCGCGACGTCCTCCGCCAGCGCCCGGCGCCTGTCGGCCAGGCGGCGAGCGGTGTCGAAGTGCCATGCGCGTATCCACAGCGTTCGGACCGCCTCCGCCACTTCGGCCCTCATCTCGTCGAACCGAAGCGCCGCGTATCCGCCGGCGACGCCCAGCGCGAACGCCGCCGCACCCCACAGCGGGCCCGCCCACACGCCCACGACCACCGCGGCGATGATCCACCCGACCAGCAGGAACACCGTGCCGGTGACCAGCTTCGCCGTTCCCAGGATGTCGTCGTCGCGCGTCAGCCGCCCGGCGACCTGGCCCGCCAGCCGGTAGGGGATCCAGCCCAGCACGGCGCCCGCCACGGCCAGCGGCAGCGACAGGATCAACCGCGCCACCGCCGCCAGGATGTGGCGTGGTCTGACCACCTCGATCTCCAGCGCCCACGGGTCGGGCACGCCCAGCTGTCTTAACGTTCGCGCATAGGCACGCGCGGACGCCGCGATGGCCTCGACGCGCGCCGGATCCCGATCGCGCACGCGCTGATACGCGGCGACCAGCTCCAGCGCGCGCCGGTGTGACGCCCCCAGCCCCTGCGGGTCGGTGTCGGGATCGGCGCGGTCGATGTCGGCGGTCCAGTTCGCGACGCGCGCGATGCCGGCCATCAGATCGCGCGTCTCGGCCTGCAACACCACCGCGTCGAGGCGCTGCTTGATCTCCGCGGTCAGCGATTCGACCGTGGCGCGTTCGTCGGCGCGGTACGCGGGCAAGAGCGGCGCCACCACGATCGGCTCCCCGACCACCAGCAGCACACCAGAGCGGAACAGCGTCTTGCGCTCGTAGTGCAGGCCCACGGGCACGATGGTGATCCGCAGCGGTGACGTCGCCCCGTATTCGTACTCGGCCGACAGCGCGATGCGCGCGGCCCCGGTCTTGAGCGGCCGCAGCTGCGGATCGGAGTGGGACGCCCCCTCGGGAAACAGGGCCAGCGCCTCGCCACGCGCCAGCGCCGCCCGGCAACGCGCGAAACTCTCCTCGTTGCGGCCAACATCACCCGCCCGCGCGCCCGACTCTTGCGTCCGGTAGACCGGGATGGTACCGAAAGCCTCCATTGCCAGCCGACCGAGGGCGCTGCCAAACAAGGTGCTCTTCCCCAGAAACCGAGCCGGCCAGCCGACCGCGACCCGCAACACCAGCGGATCCAGGAGCCCGTTGGGGTGATTCAGCACGAAAATGACCGGTACGCCCGCAGGAATCCGCGCCGCCCCCTCGACCGTACGGGTGGGATAATAGAGCCGCACCAGCGCCTCAAATAGCCGCCGGAGCAGGGACGCTAAAGCCTGCCGCATGGGGGCCGATATTACTCTTCTAAAGGGCATACACTGTACGCGGACCGGCTCCCATCCAACACATGAACCGTCCAGCCAAACCGACTGCACCCCCCCCGTCGTCGGACGGCGAGACGGCTGCGTCCGCTCCCGCGGGCGCGCGGGTCATCGAGATAGAAGATCCGATGATCGGCAAGCAGCTCGCGCACTTCGTGATCAACGCGCGCGTGGCGCAGGGCGAACACGGGACGGTTTATCTGGCCGAGGATGCCAGCCTGAAGCAGAGGGTGGCCCTGAAATTACTGCGCCGACCGCTCGACGCCGACGCCGCGTTTTGTGCCGACCTGATCGCGTCGGCACGGTTGCAGGCCAACATCTCGCATCAGAACGTGGCCAAGGTTCGCTACGTCGGCGAGGACCAGGGTCGCCCGTACATCGTGTCCGAATACGTGGCCGGGCAATCGCTGAAACGCGCCCTGGCGCAGGGCGGGGCAATGGCCTGGGAAGATGCTGTCGCGGTGATGGTGGAGATCGTTCGCGCGCTGCAAGCCGCCCAGACCGCCGGCGTTTTTCACGGCGCGCTGACGTCGTCCAACGTGATCGTGCAATACGACGAAACCACGCCCGACGGTCCCCCGTCGGTAAAGCTGGTCGACTTTGGTGCCGGCCGCGCCAACGACGAGCATCCCTACGCTGCGCCCGAGCACGTCGCCGGCGAACCGGCGAACATGCGCGAGGACATGTACGCGCTGGGGGTCATCTTTCACGAGATGTTGACCGCCGTGCCGCCGCAGCCGGGACGGTCGCTGCCCGAAGGCGCGGCTCCTCCGTACATTCGGCGACTGGTCGCCTTCCTGGCGCGGCCCGAGCCGCGGCAGCGCCCCTCGGGGTACGACGAGCTGCTGACGCGGCTGGAGGTGGCGCTGGTCAAACCGGTCGCGGCGGTGCCTCGACTATCGCGCGCGGCGGCCTTCGGCATCGATCTACTGGCCCTCTGTCTGGTGGCCCTGGCGGTGGGTCTGGGCATAACGATGACGGGGTTCGGGACCCGCTGGGAAGGGTACCAGGTCGGCTTTGGCATGTTCGCCGCCTACTCGATCGCGGCCCACACGGTCAACCGGCAGACTCTGGGCAAGCGCCTCTGCGACGTGCGGCTGCAGCGCGCGCGGGGCCTGCTGACCTGGGGGCGCATGGCCACGCGTTTCGCCGTGGAGTTCTGGGGGCCGATCGCCGTGATTGCGCTCATCGATCTGGAGGTTGGCCGGAACCCGCAGTGGAACCAGATCACGTCGCGATTGGGCAGCAGCATCGCTATTATCGGCTCGCTGTGGGCAGCTTCGTTCGTGGTCGTGTTGACCGACCGAAAGGGTCTGGCCTTGCACGATCATGCGACGGACACCTCCGTCGCCGCGGTGTAGTCGGCGCGGCGGCAGGTCGCTGGTGATGCCGCCCGAGGTCGACAGAAGATGGACGCCGCGGTCCGATCGGTGTCGTCGTCGGGCGACTCGAATAGCGGCCGTGGCCGCGATTCTGTGCTGCGGCATCAGCGCGGCGCGGGCGGCGGTGCCGGCTGCTCCGGCGGGTCCGGGGCCGACCGAACCACTGGCCGGGATCTCGGGCGACACCGCGTTTCTGCGCTCCTCCAACAACCTGTTCGTGGTATTCCCCAGCGCGCGCCTGCAGATCGACGGCCTGTTCTTCACCAGGCAAATTCCCAAGAGCGGCTTTGCCCTCCGGCACGTCCGCCTGGAGCTGGCCGGCTGGATTGGCCCGGCCGTGTACTACAACGTCGCCGGCGACTTCGGCGCGCCGCCGCCCGCCGACGCCGATCCGGTCGCCCCCAACAATCTGGCCGCCACCGACGCGTACATCGCGCTGGCCCCCTGGGGCGACGCCGCGATCTTGCAGGTCGGCCAGTTCGACGCCCCCTTCACGCTGGAGAATCGCACCTCGGATAAATACCTCGACTTCATGGAGCGATCGCTGACCGTCCGCGCGCTGGGCGCTCCCGCCAACAAAGAGGTCGGCGTGATGTTGCACGGTACCGACGAGCAGCGCTTCATCTACTACTCGGGCGGCATTTTCAACGGTGACGGGCCCAACTTCCGCAACGTCGACAACCAGTTCAACCTGATCGGCCGTGCCTGGATCGCGCCCTTCGCGCTGGACCGCGGGTCGTCGCTGGGACGGATCAGCGTCGGGGGCTCGTTCTGGAGCGGCCGTCACCTCGGCGGCCAGCCCTACGCGACCCAGACAACGGCGGGGGGCCTGCGTTTCTTCAACCCGCGCTGGTCGATCGG
>DASRQT010000140.1:0-3286 GCA_035696485.1 Polyangia bacterium
GACGATGTGGTGGCACGGCGTCGAGCACACCCCCGACGTCGGATCATTGGAGCGCTGGGATGGCAGCGGCTGGGTTCCCATCCCGGACGTGGTGCGCGCCTATGGCGCCCTGCACGAAGACGGAACGAACGCAGGATACTCGGATTCGGACGAGTACACGTTCGCGCCGGTCAGCGGGTCCAAGGTTCGCTACACGTTCGACAACAACGGTCACAACATCATCGGCACGTGGAACATTCACGGATGGCTCTACGAGATGGAGGTGTGGAGCGCAGGGTCGGATGCGCCGGACGGCGGCCCGGGAGACGGCGGCAGCCTGTTGCCGCAGGGCCAGCCCTGCAGCAGCGGTCCCGCTTGCCAGAGTGGCTTCTGCACCGACGGCGTGTGTTGTAGCGCCGCGTGTGGCGGCAATGATTCCTCGGATTGCCAGGCGTGCTCCGTGGCCACCGGCGCCAGCAGCAACGGGTCGTGCACGACACTGTCTTCATCGCACGTGTGTCGCCGAACCGGCCCGGGAGGCTGCGACGTGGCCGAATCTTGCGATGGCGCATCCCCCGCCTGCCCGGCCGATCTATTCGCGCCCGCCGGGCAGGTTTGCCGGCGGGTGGCGGGAGCGTGTGACATCGAAGAGAAATGTCCGGGCGGCTCCGGTGACTGCCCCGCCGACTCCTTCGCACCGTTTGGCACCGTCTGTCACGCGGGCACGAATCCGTGCGAGTCGACACAGATCTGCACGGGCGATGATGCTATCTGCCCCAGCCCCGCGGCTCCGCCAGCGCCGAGTTGCATTTTCAACGTGGCATACACGGGCACACGAACGCTGATGGTCAACGGCGTGAAACAAGACGACAGCCGCATGACTTCCGCCCAAAGGTCGTTTCTGATCCCTCAGACGAGCCCATTCAACAATAGTTACAACGACAAGACATTTCCCGTCCCGGAGGCGGAGACGACGGAGCCGGGGACAAAGGTGTCTACGAGCCTCACTGGTACGGTAGCGTTGGGACGGCTGTCCGGGACGGTTGAGAGCGCCGCCTCCACGAACATGATGTCCTCGGTCGACCCGAAAACGACGTTTGGCAGAAGCTTTGAAAAGATGGAGTGGTCCGACGAGGTGACGGTGACGTCTCCGACGCTGCCCGCGGGGGCCGTGGTTCAGTTCTTGGCCCAACTCGATCTCGACAGCCAACTAACCAACGACGGGGGCGAGATTGTTTCCGCTTCGCCAAAGGAGCCTGCCTACGCGACCGCGACCGCCGTGGTCGGCGGCACGATTCTGATCCTGTCCGACACTATCACTCAGCCTCTGGTCACGCGCTCGAAGACTGCGTTCGTCAGCACCCACGTGGGCGACACACTGGTCCTGAACGGGAATTTGCAGCTATACGCGATGGCCCGTCTCAAGCTGCAGCCCTCAGTTCATGTGATGGCAAACGCTGGCCACACGGCGATCGTGCGGCTGATCCCGGTGACACCCGGGGTCTCGTACGTGACCGCAAGTGGCCGGGGTCCGTACGTGCCTGATACGGTCCCGCCGGTGATCACGATTGATTCGCCCGTCGCGGGTGCGGTCGTGCATGGGGTCGTGCCGGTGGTGATCTCAGCACACAACAACGCCAGCGGCGTCGCGCGAATCGAAGCGTGGGCCGGGACGGTGAGGTTGGGCGAGTGTCGAGCGGCGTCGTGCGCGTTGAATCTGGACACCCGAACATTTCCCGACGGAGCGCTTTCGCTGCGAGCGTCCGCCTCGGACTTCGAGGGTAACGCGTCGGCGGACAGCACCCGCCAGCTGGTGGTCGACAACACGCCGCCCGTGTTCAGCAACGTCCCCCCAAGTCCCCTCATCGCCTTCGCGACCAGCACCGCCGGGGCGAAGGTCACCTACGCAAAGCCCACGGCTACCGACGCACGCAACGGCACGCGGCCCGTCACCTGCACGCCTGAACCCGGCGGACAGTTCGCGCTGAAGCAGACTCCGGTCACGTGCACGGCTCTCGATAACATCGGCAACCGAGGTACCGCGACGTTCACCGTCTCCGTCCAGTACCAGGCGCCAACCGACGGGACGTTCTTCCTGTTCCCCATCCGCCCCAACGGCAGCTCGATCTTCCGCATCGGCCGTCCGGTGCCAGTGCGCTTCAAGCTCACGGGCGCCAGTGCGGCCATCACCAACCTCACCGCCAGGTTGTTCGTCACGAAAATCTCGAACGCGATTCAAGGGACCGCCGAAGACGTAAGCGACGAGAACGACGCCGACACCGACTTCGTCTTCAAATATCGGCCGGTCCTCAGGTGGTACGCCTACCGCTGGAGGACCATGGACCAGGCGCAGGGGACCTATCAGCTGAAAGCTGACCTCGGCGACGGGGTCGTGCATTCAATCAACGTTTCGCTTCGTGCGGCGAGGTAGGGGGAGAGGGACATGGGAACCGATTTCAGAACCGTGGATCCCCAACCTCCATTGCGGCTTCGGCTGCCTTTCCTGGCCGAGCTCCCGTTTCCCAGTTGCCCCTTGTCACCGGAAGGCGACGCCAGACAGCTCGGGGAGACATCCCCGGGACGGAGACGGGGTGAAAGAAGGAGAGGCTCGATGCGCAACCGACCCAGAACCTGGTGGATTGTGTGGTCGGTCATGGCGCTCGGCCTCGCCTGCGCGAAGCAGCCGGCCAAGGACGTTGCGGTCGGCAAGCGGCAGTCAGCGCTGAGTCCGTCGACGACGTTCGGGATCGTCAAGAAGATTCCGGTCGGGGTGTCTCCACAGAAGGTGGTGCTCTCGTCCGACGGAACCACCGCTTACGTCTCGAACTACGGCGCGAGCAGCGTTAGCGCGGTCGATCTGGCCACGGGAGCCCAGGTGGCGGTTTACACGGTCGGAAGCCTACCGCTTGCTCTGGCGCTGGGTCCTAGCGGCAAGACCCTGTATGTCGGCCAACACGGCGGCGGCGTCAGCGCCATCGACCTTGCGTCCGGGGCGGTCACCGCCATCGACACGGGAGGAGGCCCAGTACGGGACCTTGCCATTCCCCCGGGCGGCTCACGGGCCTATCTGGCGATGGAATTCGCTGGACTGCGGGCGATCGATCTCGCCACCGGAACCGTCTCGACAATCTCCAGCGTCTCCTGCCCCGAGGGGCTGGCGGTGACCCCCGACGGCTCGCGCCTGTTCGTGAACTATCAGTGCGGCGGGCCCGGCGGCCTCGGGGGGGGGCATGACGCCATCGGCGTGTTTGATGCCGTGACCGGCGCGTACCTCACCAGCATCGTCGGGCTGGCGAACGTTGGCGGC
>DASRQT010000141.1:0-3650 GCA_035696485.1 Polyangia bacterium
TGGCGTCGCGCACCGACCAGCCGCACAGGTCTTCGTATTCGAGCGTCTCACCGCTGGCCAGCGTCACCTGTAGCTGTCGGAACGCCGTGGTGCCGTCGAAGAACTCCACCGTCACCGTGTTGGCCCCACCGCGGGCGCAGGCCATGACCTTCTTGACCTGGCGCTGCGTGGACGGTGCCGGCGCGGCGAGCACCGTGGTGGTGGCCGCCGCCGCGATCGCGGTGTTCGTGCGCCCAGGCGTATAGGGCGTGGCCGTCGCGGTCTGGTTATCGACCCACGACACGTGCACGTCCAGCGCGTTGGCCGAGGTGGTCACCAACCGGATCACATCTGCGGCGCCCGTCAGAATAATCATGGGTGCAGCGAGGCGATCGCCTTCGCATCCTCCAGCCGCGCTCGGCGCTCGTCTTCGCTGTCGCCGGTCGCCGTCATCAGCGCCGCGAGCTGGTTCAGCTGCGACACGATGAGGTCCAGGGCCCTATCGGTCGGCTGGTCGCCGGTGCGCGGGTACGTGAACCTTATCGTCGCCACAGGCGGCTCCTGGGCGTCTCGGTGACCACGTCTGCAATGCTGCCCCCCTCGGCCGTGTCGCGCGCGGTGGCGAGTTGGACGACGGCGCGCTTCAGGCGGGCAATCTTGCGTTCCAGGGCGCTGGTGTCGCGTTCGGCCTTCAGCAGCGCGCGGATGGCCAGCGTCGTCGACAGGTAGTCCTTCCACTGCTCCAGGATCGGGTCCAGCGTCGCACCGACCGCGGCCATCGTGAGCGGGGCGGGGACGTAGTAGACGCGATAGTTCCCGGCGGCTGTCTCGCGCGGTTCCAGCCGGATGAACGAGCCCTCGTGCAGATAGGTGATCTCGCCGCGGGCGCCGTCGCGTTGGCCAAAGTTGAAGTGCCGCAACGATCGGCGCTGCGGTGTGCCGGGGTCCTTCGAGACGCCCAGGATCGTGCGGAACGAACTGCCGCTGCTGGACGTCGTTGGGATGGCGATGGTTGCGACGCCGGGCAGGATCGTCGCCGCCGCGTCGAAGAAGGCGAACCAGTGGTCACCGAACGCCGCCAGGACCACGCGGATCAGTTCCTCTTGCGCCTCGGGCAGGAAGTCGTTCAAGAACTCGGTGTCCGTGACGAACTGCGAGCCCTGCAGGTCGGCCAGCTCCCGCGCTTCGTCGATGATGTTCTGCGCCGTCACAGCCACGGATTGCTCCCGTCGTCCTCAACGTCGGTGATGCTGTCGGGCTCGCCCGCGTCGCGGTTGGCGGTCTCTTCGAGGGCCTCAGCGATGGCGGCCAGGCGGGCCTCAAGCGCGCGGGTGTCGCTCTTCTCTTTGACCAGCCCCTGGATGGCGGCGAAGGTCTCAATGTACTCGGCCCACGGCTCCATCCGGTCGTCCAGGTTGGCCGCCGTCGCGAACGGATAGGCGCACCCCTGGCCGTAGAACACCACGTAGTCGCCCGGCGCTTGCTCCATGGGCTCGATGTAGAGCAGGTTGCCCATCGGGCGGTACGTGGGCTTCTGCCACTGCACGTCTCGCTCGGCGAAGTTGAAGCGGTGGAGGGTCTGTCGGTTCGGCGTGACCGGGTTGCGGGTCACGCCCAGCAACTGGCGGAAGTTCAAGACAGCCGATGGTGTCGTCCCGATCAGCGCCGTCAGGTCCGTCCAATTCGTCGCGCCCGCCAGCGTGAAGAGCGCCGACTGTCGGAACAGCTGCGGGTCGGCGGCGATCATGAGCTGGTAAAGCTCCTCTACGCCATCGTCGACCCAATAGCCCCAGCGGGCGTTGGCGATGAAGCCAGAAATATAAGCCGCGCCCAGTCCTGCGATGGACTGGGCGCGGGCAATCAAGTTTGCTGCGCTGATCGCCACCGTGTTACCGGCAGAGATCCATCAGGTCGCGGAACGCCTGCAGCGCCCCTTCGTTGTCGCCCTTCTTGCCGAGCGCGAAGAAGTCGCCCACCGCAGACAGGGCCGCGTCCTGATCGCCCGAGTCGTCCCCGGACGTGTCGTCTGATTCATAGCCGTCGCCGCCACTGTCGCCGCCCCGCCCCAGCTTGGACGGTGGCGGCATGTGATCGACGAGCGAGATTTTGAATCCGTGGCTCATTGCGCGTCGTCCGAAAAGACGGCCTCCACGTAGATGACAGTCCCCGCCGCCGGGTCAGCAGCAGCACCAGTGTCAGACCGATAGAACTGGATCTGCACCTGGCCGCCGGTGCAGCCCGCCTGAAACGGAAACGGGTTGATGCCGGTGGTGGTGGGCACAGGCAGAACGGCGCCCATGCTGCAGTCCACCCCGACGATGCGCCGGTACGTCTTGTCGGGGGTCCCGGTGTAGAGACCCGCCGAAGTGCGCACCCACGTGAGGTTCTTGCAGCGCTGGGACGCGATCGCCCCGGCGCCGCCGGTGATGGTGACGGTGCCGATGAAGCGCCGGGTTTCGCTCTCGTTGCAGCGAATGTCCTGGTACTTCCAGCCCTCCTGCTTGAAAGCCGTGACGGCCATGGCTTACGACCCCACGTTCTTGAGCACGGCGTTGGCGGCCGGCTTGAAGCACTTGAAGTTCTCGGTGCAGACCACCCGAATCTCGATGCCGTCGTCGCTGGTCATGTTCACCAGCACTTCACCGGTGCCGTAGTCGTTCAGCGTCGGCGCGGGGCCGCAGCTGACGAGCTTCCACGTCGACAGGTCGAGGACGTACGCCTCGGTGTCGGTCAGGAAGCGGCAGGGCTGGATCGGGACGTCGATCCCCGTGACGGCGACGGCCAGCTGCTTGAAGCCCATCTGTCCGCGCGTCTTCAGGTCGACGTAACGGGCCTGGGTTCCGAGCGCGATGGACATCGACGCGTGGTTGTTCGGCGACACGACGCAGATCAGGTTCTTCCCGCCGCCGTAGCTGATCAGCTTCTGGCACATCTGGATGAGGGCCTGCTGCAGCGGGATGCCGGTGCAGTCCTTGATGCGCCCGTACATCCGGCTGTTGGTGCTGCGATCGACACCGCCGAAGTTCTCGGCCGCGCTGGGCGCCGTGGCGGGCAGCCACGCCTTCCAGCCCCACTCCACCAGTCGTACCGGGGTGGCAGCGTCCTGTCGATCGCCCTTCACGAAGATGAAGTCGTTGTTGGCGGCGGCAGCGATGCCGGCCGTCAGGTTGGCGGTCAGCAGCAGCGTCCCGGCTTCCTCGTCGAGGCCGGCGATCACGATGGTGCCGGCGCGCAAGGTGCCGGTGGCGTTGGCGGCGCCAAGTACCAGGGTCTGTCCGACCTGGAACTTGAAGACGTCGGTGGGGACGGTTAGGGTCAGCGTGGTGGACGCGCCGGGGGCCGAGACCTGGCCGCGGGCTCCGAACCCGTCGCCGACCATGTGCACGCCCTGGTTGAAGACGGCGCCGCGCAGGAGCGACTCCACCTCATTGTCCAGCGCCTGAATCCAAGCGCCCTTGTTGTTGCGCGACCGGCGGATGATGGTGCCGGCGACGCTGCCGATGCTGTAGACGTCGACGAAGGGGATCGCGAACTGCTTGGGCACAGACGACTTCGCCTGGCCAGCGGCCTGCGCATCAGAGAACGTCGCGCTGGTCCCCGGGTTGTCCCCGATGATCATCGTGAAGTTCATCGTGTCGCCCGAGCCGCTTTCGTCTCGTTTGATCATCCCC
>DASRQT010000142.1:0-12670 GCA_035696485.1 Polyangia bacterium
ATGACCATCCGCCGCTTCATGAGCGAGGGGTTCGGGGGCGTGGCGGCGACGATGGCCGACTGGGAGGTCCACCTCTCGACGCTGTTCCCGGAGGTGCGCCTCAAGCGCTACATCGAGCTGCGCGGCGCCGACGCCGGCCCGCTGCCGATGGCCGTGGGGCTGGGGGCGCTGTGGCGCGGATTGCTCGAGGACAACCAGGCGCGCGCGGCGGCCTGGGACCTGGTGGCCAACTTCTCGTTGAACGACCGCGAGACCTTGCGCCGCGAGGTGCCGCGCGCGGGTCTCGCCGCTCGTCTCGGGAAGCGCTCGGTCGCCGAGCTGGCGGTCGAGATCTGCCGCATCGCGGACGGCGGCCTCCGGCGCCTGCCCAACGGCGACCAGGACGCAGAACTGCTGCAACCCGTGTCCACCTACGCGGCGGCCGGACGTTCACCGGCAGACGATCTCCTGGACGACTTCGTTGCCGTCGCTGGTGATCCGAGCGCCCTGATCACCCGCTGGCAGCTCAAGGTCTAGTCGCGTCACCGCGGGAGGCGCGTCAGGGATTCACGCCAGGCGTCCGTAAGGGCTTGGAGGTGCCGCCCGGATTTGAACCGGGGAATGAGGGTTTTGCAGACCCTTGCCTTACCACTTGGCCACGGCACCGGAAAAACACCGTTTTGATATCACAAATCTAGCCTGTGAGTCAGTCGCCCTCCCATCGCGGTGGGCATGGGACGCTCTGAGGGTCCCATTTAGATCGTCTCGACATTCCCGCGCTCCGATGCGGGCGAGTTCGGCGCCCCAAGACGCAGGTACCGAGAGGCCATGTCGAACTCGAAGAACGAGAACATCTTGGTGTCGACGACCTTCTGCCACAGCTGATGCGCGTCGTCGGTCTTGCCCAGCGCCAGCCGGCGCATGGCCTCGTAGAAGTACAGCTCAGCCTGTTTACCGACGGTGTCGGCGGCCTGCTGGATCTGGTCGTACGAGATCTTGCCCACGGCATACCGGGCCAGCTGGTGATACCAGGCGGCGCCGCGCCGCGGGCGGAGCTCGCCGTGCCGCTGGTCCAGCGAACGTAGGTAGGCCTCCGCCGTCGGGTCGGGCATCTTGTGAGTTCGCCGCGTGAGATCCAGGACCCACAGCGACGTGTACACCTTCACGTATTCGGACACGGCGCGGTTCGGCCGGGCCAGGCCGCGTCGATAGATGCTGAGGGCAGCGTCCGCCTCGCCGTGTTCGACCAGGAACGCCACCATGTCGATGTAGGACTGATCGCGATCCGCGTCGTGCTCCAGCGCTTCGTCGAACTTCTCGATCCCCTCGGCGCGGCGACCCAGGCGGTAGAAGAGCCGCCCCACCTCGAAGGTGGCCTCGGCGGCGGGCGTGAAGCTCTTTCTGCGGACCAACTCGGCGCCCAGCTGCTCCCATCCGGCCAGCGCCTTGCGCCACGAGGCCTCGGCGTTGGGGCGATCGCCGACCACGTCGTAGGCATCGCCCAGCAGGCGCTGCAGCCGTGGGCGTCCCTGCGCCGATCGCAGCGTCTCCTGCTGGTTGCTGCTGTTCGACAGTGCGTCCAGCCCCTCGCGCAGGATCTCGACGGCGCGTCGTGGCTGCCCGCGTTTGAGCGCCAGGTTCGCGAGCTCAATGGTCACATCGGCGGACGGCTCTCCTTCGCTGCGCGCGCGGATGAACAGCGGTTCGGCTCTGTCGACCAGCCCGGCGTTGACGTAGCTGCGCCCCAGCTCGAAGTCGATGTCGGAGTTTCGAACCTTGACCTCGGTCCCGGCAAAACGGCGCCGTGTCTCCGCCGAACGCTGGCGCAGGCTCTCCGCCTCGTCGAACGCGGGGGTTGCCCGCTCGGGATCCAGCCGCAGCTGCAGCCGCACGAAGTAGAGCTCGACCAGCTCGGCCGAGATCTTGGCCTGCAGGTCGCGCCCGGCGGGATTGTTCTCCAGCACCAGCTGCGCTTCCTCGAGTTGCCGGATGGCCAGGAAGGGCCAAGACATGATCCGCCCGACGTGCGCCGACAGCACCAGCATCTCGGGATCCGACGGAAAGCGGCCGAGGCCGACCGCCAGCACGCGAAAGGCGACCAGCGGATCGGGGGTGTCGGTCGCGGTCCCGCCCAGGAGCTCAACCCGCGGCAGGAAACGCCGCGCGAGGCGCAGATAGTCGGCGGCCGCGGGCTTGGTCGCGGCCGCGGCGTTGAGCAGCGCGCGCAGGTCGGGATCGTCGCCCGCCTGCTCGCTGGCCGCCGCGACGCGCTCCGCCGCCTTGTCGATGCGGGCGCAGCGCAGGTACAGCGAGACGACGTTGACCAGCGCGCGCTGCATCTCCTCACCGTGCGCGAGCAGCAGCTCGCCCAGCGCCTTGCGCGAGGACTCGCCGCCCAGCGGATGGCGCAGCACGCCCGCGAACTTCCTCTGGCGCTCACCGTAGATCTTGTCCAGCGGCAGGGCGACCGACGGCGCCGGCCAGTCGCCGAGGGCGTTCTCCAACACGTCGACGGCGCTGCTGGCGCGCCGGAACACGCCCCCCTCGACGGCGGTACTGGCTTCCTCGCTCCAGCGAATCAGCTGTTCCAGGCGTTCGGGCCATTCACCCGACGCCGGTTCCACGGTCGCCAGCGTGCCCAGGGCCAGCGCGACCTGCCCGTCTGCCCCGCGCGGCGAGTAGATCGCCAGCACCAGGCGGGCCGCGCGTCCCAGCAGATCCCTGTCCGCGGCCGCGAAGGCGACCGGCTTGCCGCCTTGCCCCCACAGCTCGCCCGGGTCGTACAGCCCCAGCGCGTCGCGAAAGGACTCGAAGACACGATCGTAGACGTCGTCGCTCTCGAGCTCCCGGACCTCGAGGCGCAGGCGGTCCGCCGTCAAACCGACGACAGGATCCAGGAGGTAGTGCAGGAGTTTTTCGCGCAGGCCGCTCCGTTCAGAGGATCCAAGGGGCAACGCCTGGAAGACCAGCCTCGCTTCGATGAAGTCGTCCTCGAAGGCGATCCGCCCGAAACGGCCGGCCTCGGCCTGGAATTGCCGGCTGGGTCCCGAGGGGGCAGGGGGGGCGCGGTGGGCGCACGCCGCAAGCGAAGATAGAACCAGGAGCCCGGCCAAGGCCGGGCGGTTGCGGCGCGACATGCGGTGATTTTAGATCCTTGTCCGTCGGGTGGTACCCTTTTCGTGATGTGGGTGCGTCGGCCGGCGGGGCGTCCTCTGGTGCTCGGCCATCGGGGCGCGAGCGCCATCGCTGCCGAAAACGGCGTCGACGCGTTTCGCCGCGCGGCCCAGGACGGCGCCGACGGTGTCGAGCTGGACGTCCTTTGCTGCGCGACCGGCGAGGTGGTCGTCTTCCACGATGACGATCTGGTGCGGCTCGGCAACCGCCCCGAACGGATCGCCGACCTCCCCTACGCGGCGATTCGCGAGATAAAGCTGACCTCGGGGGCGGTAATACCGACGCTGGAGGAGGCGTTCGAGGCCTGCGGTCCCAGGATGCTGGTCAACGTCGAGCTCAAGGCGGCGGCGGGCTTCTGGGGCGGCCCCCTGGCGGCGCTGGTCGATCGCGTGGCGGCCATCGTCGAGCGGACCGGGACCGCGCCGCGGGTTCTGGTTTCGTCGTTTCACCCGCGCGCGATCTTTCTGTGGACGCGTCGCGCGCCACACGTCGGCGCCGGCTTGCTATTCGAACGCGAATCGTCGCCGCCGATGCGGGGCGCCTGGGCCGCGCCGCTGCTGCGGCCGTTTGCCCTGCATCCAGAGCTCGCGTTGTGTCGCCGGGACCGCGTGGCACGCTGGCACGCGCGCGGCTACATGGTCAACGTCTGGACCGTCGACGATCCGGCGGCGCTGCGCGCGGCGTCCGCCATGGGCGTCGACGGCATCATCACCAATAGTCCCGCGCGGGCGCGCGCCATACTGGACGCGGGCGAGTAAACCGCCGCTACGGGGTCTTGGCCGCGGGCGGGACCAGCCCGAATATCGCGTGGGTCGAGGTCGACGTCGCGACCAGGGTTCCGCGGTCATCGGTGGCCTCGCCTTGCGCCACGGCCATGCGCTTGCCGATCCGGATAGCGCGACCGCGCGCCCGCAAGGTGCCGCTGCGAATCGGCTCCAGGAAGTTGACGTTCATCTGCGCCGCCGCGTTGGTGCGCCCATCGGCGACCACCGCGGCGCCGATGGCGTGGCCCATGGCGGTGTCCAGCAGCGCCATCACGACACCGCCGTGAAGGACGCCGTTGGGGTTGAAGTGGTTAGGGTCGACGACGTATTCCCAGACGGTCTCGCCGGGCGCGACCTCGCGGGGGACAAACGCCAGCGGACCGTAGGGGTGGCCAATTCGGAAAGGCGACTTCATTGCATCAACACCTTTCGCCAGCCAGGCAGATGCCGGCAAAGATCTTGGGGTCGATCATGCAGCCCTGGCGTTCCTTTCCGTCCAGCCACGACCGCAGGGTCGGCAGCTCCACCTCGTGGACGGTGATGTCCTCGGTGTCATCGCCTCCGCCGGCCCCGACCCGGCGCAACCCCTGCGCCTGGAAGAAGGTGACGGTCTCGCTGGACTGGCCGACGGAGGTAGGTCCTGCCGCCAGCCGCACGAAGTGGTCGGCGTCGTAACCGGTCTCCTCCACAAGCTCGCGCTGCGCGGCTTTGGCCAGGGATTCGTCCTGTGCCGCTGCGGTATCGCCGACCAACCCGGCTGGCAGCTCGACGACGCGGTTTTTCACCGCGGGACGAAACTGTTCCACCAGAACCAGCCGGTCGTCGGGCGTGAAGGCAACGATCACCACGACGCCGTTGGCGCCGTGGCGCCGGACGTATTCCCAGCCATCGTCGTCATACAGGCTGAGGTACTTGCCTTCGCCCAACACGCGTACGGTCATCGGGGCGCAGGCTAGCAGGGGCGGGCACTGGCGTCACTGCCGTCACCGCCGCGATTTGGGGACGGGCGACCCGGCGTTGTATTTTTTGGCCATCTGATGGCCGGCGGGTTCAAGGATCACTTTTCTGGCCACGCGGCGGATTACGCGCGCGCCCGTCCCGGTTATCCAGAGGCCCTGTTCGACTTCCTGGCGTCGCTTCCGTGGGAGCGCGGCGCGGCCTGGGACTGCGGCACCGGCAGCGGGCAGGCGGCGGCGCCACTGGCGCGGCGATTTGCACGCGTCGTCGCCAGCGATGCCAGCGCCGCCCAGATCGCGCGCGCCCCGCGCGCAGCGAACGTGCTGTTCCTGGCGGCGCCGGCCGAGCGGCCGCCGTTGCCGGATGCCAGCATCGATCTCATCACGGTCGCACAGGCGTTGCACTGGTTCGATTTCGCGCCGTTCTTCGCCGAGGTCAGGCGGGTGGCGCGTCCCGGCGCCGCGTTCGCCGCCTGGGCCTACGGCAACTGCCGTGTCTCGCCCGAGGTCGACGCCCTCTATGACCACCTCTACGAACAGGTCCTGGGGCCGTACTGGCCGCCGGAGCGCGCCCATGTCGAGCAGGGCTACCGCACCATCCCGTCGCCGTTTGCCGCCATGCCGGCGCCCAGCTTTGTCATGGACGTGCACTGGGACCTGGCTGGATTTCTCGGCTACGTCGAGACCTGGTCGGCGACGCAGCGATACCGCCGGCAGACCGGGCAAGATCCGCTGGCGCCGCTGCGGCCGGCGCTGGAATCGGCCTGGGGTGATCCCGCGGCGCCCCGGCGGATCGTCTGGCCGCTGGCGTTGCTGGTGGCGCGGCCGCGACCGTAACGCGACCACAGCCTGACTTTCAGCTAAATTGATCCACAGATGGTGGGCAAATTCTGGGAGCGAAAACGGGTGGTCGTCACCGGTGGCGCTGGTTTTCTCGGCAGCTTCGTGGTCGAACGGCTGCAGGCGTCGGGCGCCGCGGTCGTGGTGCCGCGTTCGCGAGAATATGATCTGGTCAATCGCGCGGCGTGCGCGCGGCTGCTGGCGGACGCCAAACCCGACATGGTCATCCACCTGGCGGCGCGCGTGGGCGGGATCGGCGCCAATCGGGACAATCCTGGGCGGTTCCTGTTCGAGAATCTGATGATGGGGACACAGCTCATCGAGGAAACCAGGCTGGCGAAGATCCCCAAGCTGGTGGCGGCCGGGACCATCTGCGCCTACCCGAAGTTCGCGCCGATCCCCTTCAAGGAAGACGACATCTGGAATGGCTACCCCGAGGAGACCAACGCGCCCTATGGGCTGGCCAAGAAGATGATGCTGGCGCAGTCGCAGGCGTATCGCGACCAGTACGGCATGAACAGCGTCGTGGTGTTCCCGGTCAATCTCTATGGGCCGCGGGACAACTTCGACCTCCAGAGCTCGCACGTGATTCCAGCCATGATCCGCAAGTGTGTGTCGGCGCGAATCGCGGGCCAGGACGAGGTCGTGCTGTGGGGCGACGGCTCGCCCACGCGCGAGTTCCTGTACGTGGAGGACGCGGCGGAGGGGATCCTGCTGGCCGCGGAGCGATACGATTCCAGCGACCCGGTGAACCTTGGCAGCGGCGAGGAGATCAAGATCCGCGATCTGGCGCAGCTGATCGCGCGCGCGACCGGCTTCGGCGGGCGCTTCGTCTGGGACACCACAAAGCCCAACGGGCAGCCGCGCCGCAAGCTGGACGTCACGCGCGCCAAGGAACGCTTCGGCTTCACCGCGCGCACGCCGTTCGCGGAGGGGGTACCGAAGACCGTCGCCTACTACGAGGCGAACCGAGCGCGGATCGACGCGACCTAATTCGAATGAGTTAGTGGATCGCCGTCAGGTCGCGCTCCATGTCCATCGGATCCACGACGGCGACCCATTGGCGCAAGGCCATAGTGTCGCTTTCTGAAATGCAGAAATGTCCGCTTCAATAGTAGTAATACCAGAACCAGCCGCAGAACGCGTGTCCGTGCTGGTATCTGGTTGAGTTTACGTCATAGTTGAACCATGTCGCGTCCAGTCCCCCCAAAAAATTGTTCCCGGCCACGAACTCGTGGCGCAACCACTGCCCCGGCGCAACCGGTTGGTTGAAATAGTAATCCCTGAAACTCCCGATGAAAGTGCTGTAGCCCTGAGCTGCACAGACGCTGCCAACGGCATGCTGGACGATGTCGTTCGGTTGGTGGACGTAAGACCACCCGTAGTCCAAGTAACTCCATTTGAAATCGGCCCACTGAGTTCCATTGCATTCAGGAATGTTGGCCTTTAACCAGTTTGTGTCGCAGCAGTTGTTGCCACAGTAACCCAGCGCCGCGGCTGCTTTCTCGATGCCATTACCCAATGATTCAGACCTCGTCAGGTCCGGAACGGGCATGCCGCCTATTTCTTCAGCTGCATGTGTCGCGCCGGGTCGCGAAGGCGCGGCGTCCTTTGTGAACCGGGCTTCGAGATTGAGCAGCGCTTGAGGCACGGCGACGCTCGGAGCGGCGGTCCGCCACGAAGATGCGAGATTCCCCATCTCACCGGGGAACTTAAATGTGGGGACGGACGTCGCAGAGTCGCCCTGCTCGGTGACGAATGCTCCGGACGCTACGTCGTAGAAGTTGATGATGTTACCGTTCGGAAGGGTGAGCGTGGCGACCGGCTTGGCGTCTTGGGCGGGCGAGTCGCTCGGCTTCCCCTGTCCAGGTTGCGCTTCGTCGTTGGTGGGCGCGGAGCCGCAGCCTTCGACGGCAGCAAGTAGCATCATCAGCGGGACAAATCTTCGCATGTGGTCCTCCTGTGGCTCGGTATTCCCGGCAGAACCGGAATCACATCTCGAACTCTGCGTTGCAAGCTAACAACAAGGGCGCGAACTCGTCTCCGAAAAAAGTCGACTGTTAACTGTTTGTCGACCACGCAGTCCGGACCCGGATCATCGCCGCGCGGCTCAGTAGCTTTCGAAGCCGACGACGTCGATGGCGGACTCTTGCACCTTCGCCTCAAGCAGCAGGCGTTTGACGACCGGCGCGCTGGCGACGATGGTGATGGCGAGATCGCGTGCGCGCACGTGCTTGGTGATGGCGGCGGCGACCTCTTCGGGGGTGACAGCGCGCAGCCGCGCGGGGGTGGTCTCGACGTGGTCGGCGGGCAGGCCCAGCACCTCCGCCTGGACGCGGTGGTCGAGGCGCGCGGCCGGGGGATCGATCTCGGAGACGTAGCTGCCGGCCAGGAACTCCTTGAAGAACTCGACGCGCTTGGCCGGGATCCCCTTGTCCATCAACCCGAGGTAGAGGCGCAGCACCAGCTTCAGCGTCGGCACGATCTTGTCGTTGGCCGAGAAGACGTAGCCGGCGGCGGGGCCGCGTCCGCGGCGCTGGCCCAGGCTCATGTAGGCGCCATACGCGAGGCCGCGCTTGGTGCGGACCTCGGTCATCAACGTCGAGCTCATCCCGTGACCACCGAACGCCGCCATCGCCACCGACAGCGGCACGAAGTCGGGATCGGACGCGCTGACCGCGGCGTGCCCGAACATCAGCTGCGCCTGCTGGCGGTCGGGTTTGTCGACCAGCTGGATGCGCCAGCCCTGGGGCCGTACCGGTTCACGCAGCTCGCCGCGCTTGGGCGCCGGGCCCTCGCGCAGTCCGGCGAACGCGCGGCCGAGACGGGTTTGCAACTCCGACACCTCGATGTCGCCGCTGGCGGCGAAGATCAGGTTCTTGCCGACGAAGTGCTTCTTGAAGTGCTGCGAAAGCTCGTCGGTGGTCATGGCCTCGAGGGCGGCGCGGGTCCCTTCCGGTGGATGTCCGTAAGGATGTTCGCCGTAGAGGTTGCGGGCGAAGAATCGCGCGCACAGGGCGCGGTCGTCGGTGCGGTTCTCTTCCAGGTGGGCGATGAGCTCGCGGCGCGTGCGTCCCAGTTCGGTCTTGCTGAACTGCGGCCTGATGATGATGTCGCCCAGGATGTCCAGGAAGGCATCGAGGTTGCGCGAGAGGACCTCACCTTCGAAACGGACGGAGTCGGGCTCGGCGTGCACGTCGAGATTGGCGCCCAGCGCGTCGAGGGCGCCGTCTATTTCCTCGCGCGAACGTTTCCCGGCCCCGCGTCGGGCCATCTCGGTGGCCAGGTTCGTCAACCCGTCACGATGGCGCGGATCGGTCGCCGACCCCGTACGCGCGGCGACCATGATGTGGACCAGCGGGACGCTGCGGTTGGTCTCGACGATCAGCAGCGAGCCCGCGGGGCCGGACGCCCGCGTTGCTGGAGGCGCAACCAGGGGCGGCGGCGCTGGTTGCGCCGAGGGCGTCTCAGTCATGACCGTGGCGCCCAGAATGAACCTGACCAATCCAGCGACCAGCGCGCCACTCATGATGCTCCCGGGCTGTCGCCCTTGGGGCGCGCGACGACCACCGAACGCGCGCCCGGACCGAGATACGCCGCCGTCACGCGCCTGACGTCGTCGGCGCTGACCTTTTCGTATTCGGCGGGGCGCGCGAACAGTCGCCGGAAGTCGTTGCACGTCACCTCGAATTCGCCCAGCAGCTCGGCGCGCCCGTGGCTGGCGTCCAGTTGCCTCCAGAACGCCGTCTCCAGGCGGGCCTTGGCCTTCTCCAGCTCCGCGGCGGAGGGGGGCTGGACCGCCAGCTGCGCAATCTCGGCCAGGATCAGCGCCTCCGCCTCTGCGGCGGTGTTTCGCTTGGTCATCTGCACCCACAGCATGAAGAGACCCGGGTCCTTGGTGGGCGTGACCTCGCCGCGCACGGACGACGCGATCTCCTTGTCGACCACGAGCTTGCGATAGAGGCGCGACGATGGGCCGCCCATCAGAAGCTCGTTGATGACCTCGTAGGCGGCGCGGTCGGCGTCGCCGAAGCTGGGCGCTGGGAAGCCGATCACCAGGCGATCCGCGGGCACCGGGTGCTGGACTGCCGCGCGCACCTCCTTGTCGGGCGCGCGTTCCGGCTGCGCGTTGTCGGTGGGGAGATTGCGCGAGGGCGAGATGCCGCCGTAATAAGCGACCACCAGCTCCAGCGCCGGGACCGGATCGAACTTGCCGGTGATGACGACCACGGCGTTGTTGGGCGCATAGAACTTCTTGTAGAAGGCCAGCGCCTTCTTTTCGGTGAACGCCTTGATGTCTTTCATCCAGCCCATCACCGGCCAGCGGTAGGGGTGGTTGCGAAAGGCCTGCTTGAAGACCATCTCATCCAGCAGGCCGTCGACGTTGTCCTCCACGGTGGCCAGCCGTTCCTCGATCACGACGTCACGTTCGTTGTCGACCTGGTTCTTGCGCAGATCCAGGTTCACCATGCGGTCGGATTCCAGCTGCACGGCCAGCTCCAGCGCCGCCGGCGGGAGATCGTCGGTATAGGCGGTGAAGTCGTAGTAGGTCATCGCGTTCGCGTTGCCGCCGGCGGCCTCGATGCTGCTGTCAAAGGCGCCGGCCTCGCGTTTCTTGGTCTGCGTGAACATCAGATGCTCGAACAGGTGGGCGAGCCCGGTCTCGCCAGCGGCCTCGTCCTCGCTGCGCGAGCCGACGCGAAACCAGGTCATGTAGCTGACGCTGGTGGCGGCGCCGTCGGGCATCAGGATCACGTCCAGCCCGTTGGGCAGCCGCCATTTGGTCGCCGTCAGCGCGCCCAGTGACGCCTGCGCCACCTGTTGTGGTGGACCGGCGGTGTGGCCCGACGGGCGGTTACGCGGGCTGACGCTCAAGATGCCGCCTTCGCGCAGGGCGGCGCAGGAGCCGCCCAGCAGCAAGATCATTACAAGCAATCGCAGGTCGCACGCATGTTCCTTTCTCAAAACCGCGCCACCATCGACAGGCCGAGGTCATGGACCGTGCGGGCGTATGTCCCCTGCGCGGTCGGCAGGGCGCGACCGGAGGCGCGCGCCTGACAGCCGGGATTGCCGACATCGCCACCGGCCTTCGCGCAGGCGGTCGCAAGGGTCGGATCGAAAACCGACGGGCTGGCGGTGACCGTGCCCATGTATGTGAAGCCGTAGCCGGCGCTGATCCAGAATCGCCGGCCGAGCTGCAGCTCGGCCAGCACCATCGGCTCCACCTTGAAGCCGTCGACGGCGGCGGCGTTGACCGCGGTGGCATCGACCGCGCTGGTCTCGAAGCGGAGCCCGGCGCCCAGGCGCACGCGTTCGCGCAGCCAGTAAGAGACGCGGACGCGCGTGTCCCAGACGTCATTGAAGCCGCGGCTAAACACCATGTGCTCGGGGATGCCGGCCGCCGCCAGCGTCGGCCCGGTGAGGCGAATGTCGACACGGTCGTGAACGTGGAACCACAACCAGCGCACCATCGCCGTGACCTCCAGCCCGGGGCGCAGGTGCAGGGTGACGCCACCGATCCAGACATCGGGCAGGCGATAGTTGATGTCGGCGAACACGCAACGTTCGCTTCGTCCGTTGGGCCCACCCGGGCAGGTGACCGCGGCACCGCCAGGCGCGGTCACGGTGTTACGTTCGGCCGCCACCTCGACACCCGGGACGTCCCCGCCCAGCGGGCGGCTGGAATAGGCAAGCCCGAACTCGAGCGCCCGCCGCCGAAAATAGATGCCACCACCCAGCGTCACCGAGAACTTGGCGTTCCCGAGGCCGTGGCCCGAATCAAGGTCAAAGCGGGCGTCGGCGCCCGGGTTCTCGGCGGCGGAGGTGGAACCGGTGTCCAGGGCCGTGTTGTGCGCGAACGCGAGCCGTCCGGTCGAGAACATGAAGCCGGGCGCGACCCCGACGCGGAAGTCGCTGCCGAACCGGATGGCCAGCGCCGGCACCAGCGCCAGGTTGCGCAGATCCACCTCGATCGCGTGATAACGCGTTGGCTCGTCTCCTGTTGCGTTGGTGGGAAACCGGATCTGCTGCACGTAAGGGGTATAGGTCGCGAAGGCCAAGGTGAACCGATCCCCGCCCAGGTCCGTACTGATGCCAAGGAACGATCCCGGGCCGGGCGGCCACTGCACCGGCTGGCTCATGTCCGACGCCGTGGCTGTGCCCGGCGCCAGTCCTCCGGCAAGCGGCGCGCCGGTCGTCGGATCAATCGCGGCGCGGGTCACGGTGGTGGTGGCGAAGTGGGTCGCGCCCGCGACCATGACCTGGTTTCCGCGCATCAGGCCCAAGGCGGCCGGGTTCCAGTAGATCGCAGCCAGGTTGCCTGAGGTCGGGCCGCTAAATGTTAGCCCGCCTACATGCGGATCATCCAGGGGTGATGCCACCGCGGCGCCGCCTCCGACGCCGGACAAGCCGGCGAAAGCCGCCGCGCAAACAGCCCCGGCGCCCCGGACGCGTCTGGGCACGTTCCTGAAACGCATGAGGTGACGCGACGTTATCCGAACAGCGGGGCAGCGGCAATGCCTTGACGCTGCGATCTGCGCATGGCTAACATCCCTGCGCGCATGGCTTTCGGGGAATGTAACGGACATCGCCTCCGGCTTGGCCTTGCGCTTGCGATGGTATCGCTGCTCACGCCGCTGGGCGCCGGATGCTCGAAGCCATCGTCCGACAACATCCAGCTGTGGAAAACCACGCAAAAGGGGCCCGACCGGTTGAAAGAAGCGGTCGGCGACAGATCGGTCGCCCCCAAGTTGCGAGCTGAAGCGTTGGCCGCGCTGGTCGACATCGGGCGCGCGGAGGAGGGTGAGGCGATCCTCGCCGCCGCGCCCGCGGAGGATCGCGCCGCCATCGTGACCCTGCTCATCCCGATTGATGAGGTCGCGATGAAGGATCCGGCGCCCGACAAGGCGCTCGGGTATCGCGACGCCTTGTTCTCGTTACGCCAGCTCGCGACGCCCG
>DASRQT010000143.1:0-3693 GCA_035696485.1 Polyangia bacterium
GCGAAGGTGTCGGTGGCCGCGCCGCTGTCGAAGCCGCCACCGCCAAACCCGATCCCCCCCTTGGTCAACTTCTGCGAGGGAAAGATCCAGTTGAACCGGTAAAGCGCCCCCTCCTCCAGCATCGAGTAGTGCTCCATCGCCCGCTGCAGGCAGGCGACGAACGTCGACTTGGCGCTGCCATTGGGGCCGTGCAGGAGGATGAGGCGGTTGGTGCGGCCCTCGCGCGCGAAGTTGGAGATCAGCCGGTAGACGGAGCCCTGTACCTCTTCCTGGCCCATGAGGGCGTCCTTGCCGCCGTCCCAGGGACAATCGAACAGACGCCAGCGCGTGACCACGCCGCGCGGCGTGCGGACCGTCTCGGTCCCGAAATGATCGAAGACGTCGCGCACATACTGCGCCGCCGAGCGCACCTGCCGGGCCGAATCGGCGCCGAACAGCGCGAAATATTCGCTGAAGGACATGACCCGGCGATTGCGCGAGAAGCTCTCCCGCATCTCGCCCGTGGTCTGCGACAGCCACCCCTTGGCGTCGAACGTGTCGCCGGCCCTGCCGGATCCGACGCGAACATCCGCCGCGCCAGCATCGCCGGCTTTGCCATCCGCCGCCTTGGCGTCCGCTGCGCGAGCATCAGCCGCGCGAGCGTCAGCCGCGCGAGCGTCAGAACGATCGCCAATTGCCATGCCCTTTCACGGTAGCACGCAGCTAGTTGATCTACCAACGGTGGGGCACCCACAGTGCGCTCTGCACACTTGCATAACTTCCCCTCGGGCTCCGTCCACAGTATGAACAACCTATGAGAACGATGATCCTACTAGCCGCCGCGTGTCTCGCGACGTTTTGCGCGTCGGTGTCAGTAGCCGCCGACGCTTCTGCTCCCGCCCTCGCAACCACACCACCCTCCACCGCCAAACCAGCAGCCAAGACCAAAAAAGCCTCCACCGCAAAGGGGACCGACGCCATGCCCGCAGTAGCCGCGCAGTCGGCCGCGGCAGCGGGTGAAACGACGGCGCCAGCGGCGGGGAAGGCGCCCCCGGCCGGCTCCAGCCCGATGGCCGAGCTGAAAAAGTCGAACGCGGCGCTGGACAAGGTGCTGCAGAAGGACCGCCCGAACTGGTCTCCGGAGGCGGAGCTACAGCGGGCGGAGGTGCGCAAGGTGGTGGGCAGCTTCCTCGACTATGCCGAGCTCGGCCGACGATCGCTGGCGCGCCACTGGGACGCCCTGACCCCGAAACAGCGTGACGAATTCGTGAAGACGCTGCGCGAGCTGGTCGAGCGCAGCTACCTCAAGCAGATCCACGGCGCGCCCAACTACAAGATCAAATACGAAAAGGAAGACAAACAGGGCAGCGAGGCCACCGTCACCGCCACCCTGACCACGACGGCGCGCGAGAAAAAGGTCGCGGTCGCCCTGGAATACAAGATGCTGTGGAAGGATGGCCACTGGGTGGTCTACGACGTTCTGACCGACGATCAGAGCATGCTGGAAAACTACCGCGCGGAGTTCAACAAGATCATCACCAAGGAATCCTTCGACGCGCTTTTGAAGAAGATGAAGAAGAAGCTGGACGAAAAGACCGAATAGGGGCGCGCGCCGTGACGCTTCGACCGGTCTTGAGCAGCCTCGTCGCCGTCGTGGCGGCGTCCGGCGGCGCCGGGTGCTCGCGCGAGTGCTGCACCGTCGACGGGTTTCCCATCCTGATGGAACGCGCGCCGCTGGGGGCGACCTTGCCCGGCGCTGAGCCCGCCGGCGGGCTGCTGGCCCGAGCCACCTCGGCCTCGATCGAGGGCGGCAAATCGTTCTCCATGGTGGTCGACACCGGCTCGCCGGTGACGGCCTTTGACGGCCCGGTCAGCCGGACGCTTGTCAGCCGGACCTTCCAGCTTCACGAGGCGACCGGAGACGCGACGGCGGTGACGCCGCTGCGCGCCGACTTCCAGCAGATCAACACCATCCAGCTTCCGCTGGGGCCGGTAGGCGATTCCAGCATCAAGCCACTGGGTGTTCTCGGCGGCGATCTGCTGCGCGGATACTCGGTCGAGATGCGCCTCGGCGGCCCATGCCCGCCTGGCGCCGCGCCGACGGCGGCGTCGCCGGCGCCGGTTTGCCCATCGATGACGTTCTGGAAACACCAGGGCGGCAACGACGGTTTTTTTCAGGACGCGGGCTATGCCGTGCTCCGTTTTGCCGCGTACGGTGGCGGTGAGATCAACGTCCAGGGCGACCGCGACCTGTTCGGGCTGCGTGCGCCGGTCAGCGTGCCGCCGACGCGCATCGTGGTGAGGACCTGCGCCGCCCCCGAGGCCTTCACCCCGGCCGTCAAACCCACCTCCTGCTGCAACCCCCGGGAGGAGGTGATGATAGCGACGGGAGCCAATCTGTCGCTGGTCCTGGCGACCGGCATCGGTCCGATCGTGCTCAGCCAATCGGCGTGGAGGCGCGTGGCCGCCCAGCTCGATGGTCAGCCGGCCATGCTGGATGCGCCGCTGGTCATCGCAACCTGGCCCACCGAAATCCCCGCCGTCTGGACCACCGTGCCGCGCGTGGCGCTGGTGAACCTGGAGGCCGGCATCAACGATCCCGGACCGTGCGCCGAGCTGGCGCGGTCGCGACGGCTGGAGTGGGTCGCCAACCAGCAGGAGATGAACTCCGACGTCGCCGCCTGTGCCGAATCGTGCGACATCGACCCGCGCGAGAAGGACAAGGCGCAAAACAGCGCTGCCTACATCGAGATCGGTGGCCGGGTCCCGATCGCCATCATCAACGACAACGAGCCGTTGCTGCAGGGGATCCGGGTTGACGTACGCCCGGAGGGTCCCGAGATCGACGGGCTGCTCGGCGCGGCCGGCCTCGGCCTCGGGCGCCTGGAGATCGACTACCGGAACAACCCCACGCGCCTCATCTTGTCGTGCGAGAAGGACGCTGCCCGGGATCGCTGCTGGACGGCGGCGCGCTGCCCTCGACTGCCCGACCATGACCACAAACACCTCTGTTTTGGGCTGCGCGCGCACCCGTTGCCGCAAACATGCGCTCCGTCCGGATGCCCGGTACAATGATCTCCGGATGAGCCGCCTTCGCCTGATCGCCGCCATCGTGGTGTTGACCGCGCCGATTGTTGTGTCGGCGGTGGCATCGGCCGCGTCGCCCCAATCTGCGCCGCCACCCTCAGCGCCGACAGCGGCGGCATCGCCTGTGCCGGCGCCGCCACCGCCGCCACCGAGCGCGCCGGCGCCGTCGTCCAAGGTGCGCGTGGCCATCCCGGAGTTCCAGATCGAAGGCGGCGGCTCGCCGGCGCTGGCGCTTCAACTTCAGGACGGGTTCGTCCTGGGGCTGGTGCGCGCCGGCGTCCAGGTCCTCGATCCCGTCGACATGGGACGGCGTCTGGAGAGCAAACCCGAGCTGGGCCGGTGCGATTCCTCGCCGTGCCTCAAGACCATCGGGCAGCTCCTGGACGTCAAATACCTCGTCCGCGTCAAGGTCGATGTCGCCGGCAACAGCTACAAGATGGTCGCGCGCCTGTTCTCGACCGAGGGGGCGGCGCCGGCGGCCCTGCCCGTCGCCAACAAGTCGAAGAGCTGCGACGTCTGCACTGTGGCCGAAGCGCGCGACATCATGTTGCGCCTGGCCGATGCCCTGCGCGCGCACCTTGAGGAGCCGATCGTCGCCGCGCCGCCCCCGCCCCCGCCGCCGCCACC
>DASRQT010000144.1:0-17819 GCA_035696485.1 Polyangia bacterium
CGCGGCGGTCGCCTCCTCAAAGCGGCGCTCGGGGCCCGCGAGGACAACGGTGCGGGCGCCGTCTGTCAGCACCGCGAACGGCGTCCCGCACGGTCGCTCCAGCAGCGTACGTGGCGGATCGTGCGCGCGCCGTTCGCAGTCCGCGCCCGTGGACGGAGAATGACCGGAGACGACGTCGCGAGGCTGAGCGGGCACGGTCGATCCGCGGCAGCCAAGCGCGGTCAGCGCACAGAGCCACGCCACCCGCCGCGTGTGACGATCCCGCATGGGCGTCGATTCTACGCGCTATCGCAGTGGCCGCTGCCGAAGCTCGGCGGCCAGGGCCATCAGCTCGGCCTCGCGTGGATGGCCTGCGCGCCAGATGAGGCGGAAGCTGTCGGAACGCGGGCGCACGCCCGGGAGCAGCACCACCAGACGACCCGCGGCGACGTCACGGGCGATGAAGTAGCGGGGCAGGACGGCGACGCGCCCACCGCCCTCGAGAACGCGGAGGCGGATGTTGCCGATCCCGCCCATGTATTCCGTCCGGGCAAACGGCCACGGCTCGGCGTCGTCCTGCGCGTCGAGGAAGTAGCGAAACAACGGTAGATCGGCACTGACGTCGACCAGCGTGAGGGAAGTCGCGTCCCGGCGCGTGCGCAGACAGCGCGTCGCAGATACGAACGCGTACGCCTCGGGGTGCAGCGCCGCGTACGCCAGCCGCGGCGAGGTCAGGCGCACGCTGGCCACCACGGCGTCCAACTCGCCGCGATCGAGGCGCCGCAGCAGATCGGGGCCGTCGCCGTTGAAGAGGTGAATGGTTTGCTCGGGGTGCTTGCGCGACAGCGGGCCCAGCGCCGGGCACAGCCACGAGATCCCCAGCTCGTAGCGCGTGCCGACGTAGAGCTCGTAGGGTGGCGGACGGCCCTTCTCGCGGGCCGCCTCGCGCACGCGCTCGATCCCCGCCAGCGTCTCGCGCACCAGCGGCAGCAGGCGCAGGCCCTCGTCGGTCACGGCCACCTGCCGGGTGGTGCGGCGCAAGACCCTGACCCCCAGGTCCTCTTCCAGACGCCGGATGCGATCCGAGAACGCGGCCGGCGACAGGTGCACGCGCGCCGCCGCCGCCCGGAAGCTGAGCGTGGTCGCCACGGCGTCAAAACAGCGAAGTGAATCCAGGTCCATGACGGGCGATTGTACGTCATTAACGAACAGTAATGTTCTGATCATTCTGAGATTCAAACCACAGGATCACGGTTAGCCTGATCGTCGAAAGGAGAACGCCATGACGATGTCCCGATTCGAATCTCTTGCACGGCGGTTGGTCTTGTTCCTGGGTCTGGGTGTGACGGGGGTGGTCGCCGCTGGTTGCCAGGCAGGTCCCACGGTTGTAACCATGCCCGCGACGCCCGCGCCGGCGCCGGCCGGTGCCGGGGAGCCGAGCAATCCAACACCAGCGACGACACCACCTGCCTCCCCCGCGACACAGGTGGCGCTGGAGACCGACGTGGCCGAACATCTGGCGCGCCTGCAGGCGCTTCAAACCGTCGCGGTCGGAAAGCTGGTGGTCTCCCTGCCCTGCCAGGCTGCCTCCAACTACGGCACCTGCCCCGACGACGTATATGCAGACATGGTCAGGGAGGCCTACGCCCGCCAGGCCCCCCGCCTGGCCCGCCTGACCGAGCTGGCCGAGACGATCGCCCGCGCAGAGGTCGCGCCAGTCGATCCAACCGTCGCCGTCGATGACCTGGCCGCGCTGAACCGCCTGGCCATCGTAGACGTCCAGGGCCTGCTCACGGTCGCCCCCGTCTACACCGGCCACTGTTACGGCGCGTGCCCCGCAGACAAGGACCGGGCCGACGCGGAGAACCAGCGCCGCGCGGGCGTGGTGCACGACCTGGCGCGCGAGGCCGCCGCCCAAAAGTTGTGAACGACGGCGCCGGCATCCGCTTCCCGACCCTCCGCCGGCGCGGTCTGGGCATCGGCCTCGACCTGCGCTGGGGGGATCCGGTCGGGTTCATCGCGCGCCCGGATGGCTCCGACGGGATCGCCCCTGCCCTGCGCGCATTCCTCGCGGCCGAGACTGGCGCGTGCGCGCACGCCTTCTTCTCGTGGCAACCGCGCGACCGCGGGCGCCTTCGGCTGGCGGACTACGCCCCAGCCTGGGATCAGCTTTGCGCGCTGCTGCCGCCGGCCCTGCCGCGGGCGCTGCATCACACGGCCCTGAACCTGGCGGCGCTGGGGGGCGCGCCACGCACGACACTCCTCGACTTCACCAACGCTCTTTGCGACCGGTACGACCTCGGCTGGGTCAACGAAGATGTCGGCTTCTGGTCGGTGGCGGGCAAGCCGGTGCCCTACCCGCTGCCACCACTGCTCGACGCCGCGGGACTTCGCGCGTGCATTCGAAACGTCAGGGAATGCCAGCGCGCCTTGCAGGCCCCGCTGGTGCTGGAGTTCCCGGGATTCTCGGCCGGCGTCAGCCTGGTTATGGGCGCCGTCGACGCCTACGACCATTTCCGCGAGCTCTGCGGCGAGACCGCCGCGCCCGTCACTCTGGATATCGCGCATCTATTATCATGGCGCTGGTGGCAGGGCTTCCGCGGCGAGGCGCTGTTCGACCACCTCGAACGCCTGCCGCTGGCGCACGCGTTCGAGATCCACCTGTCGGGGTGCGAGATCGTGGGCGACCGGTTCATCGACGCGCACCACGGCCGGCTGCTTGACGAGCAGTTCACCCTGCTGCAACGCCTGCTGCCGTTGTGCCCGAACCTGCGCGCTGTCACCTTCGAAGATCCGCGCGTCGACGAGGCGGGTGCTCTCGAGCCGGCCAGCGCGCGCAGCCTTGCGCGTCTGCGCGCCCTGCTCGCGCCCTGGATCGGCGAGGCGCCCCAGGCCAGCTCACCGGCGGCCCCCGGATCGCGGACGCGCCCGCCCGAAATCACCACACCGATCGACGCGGCCGAAACGGTCGATGCCTCGACCGAGAGCGCCCTCGGCGCGCTGTTGTTCGACAGCGCCGCGCGCGCCGGGTGGTGCCTGCAGCGGCGGTCCGCAGGCGTGGTGGCCCAGCCGTGGGGTGTCTTCGATAGCCTCGATGCGGCGGCGCTGGAAGAGACCGCCGCTGCGGTGCGCGCCATGGTGCGCGATCGCCGACACCGGGGCACGGGCTGCCTGGAAGACGCATTCCCTCGCACCGTGGCCGCCTGGCGCGGCGCGCACCCGGAAGACACCGGCCTCGATCGACTCTTCGACCGTTTCCTGTCATCGCCCGCGGCAGCGCCCTGGCGCGAGTGGCCGGGCGAGGACGGAGGCGCATCGCTTGAAGAGTGCTTTGCCGATTTCGCGCGCGCCGAACGGCTGATCGATCCACTGACCTGCCAGGAGGAGCTGCTGTCGTCCATGCTGCGCAGCCTGACCGTCTCGCCCGATCCGGCCTTCCGGCCGCCGCGCGGTGTCCAGCGCGCCCCCGGCGGTTGGTTCGCGGTCCAGGCGGCGGCGGATCCTCCGGTGTTGCACGCGGCGCTCGCCGGGCGCTACCTGTGCGGACCGATCACCCCGCTGGTCGCGGCGCTGCTTGGCCAGCCCAACCAGCGCGAAGCCGCGTCTCCCGCCGCCGCCGCGCCGACGGCCGTCGGGCAAGTTCGCGCGCGCCTGGTCGAGATGGGCCTGCTCGATCGTCAGTAGAACGCGATCTCGTCGATCGAAAAGTCGAGGGCCGGTCCCGAGATGCTGACCCAGTTCAGCGCCATGATGATGCCCTGATAGCTGGCGGGATCACCGAACCCGGCCTGCGTCAGCTCCGCCCACGTCACCCGGTACTGCGTCCAATCGGGGCCCAGCACGACCTTCTTCGACGGATGGTCGAAGCACCGGGCCACACAGTCGCCTCCGTCGGCGACCGCGTGCGTGGCCGGGATCGCCACCTGCAGCGCGATGTTGTTGTCGGTCCCCGACGTCCCCTTGGCCCAAAAGACGATGCCGTGGAAGACCGAGGCGTCCCAGCACCGAAGCCCAAGCCCCATGCCCGCGCCGAATCCCTGGAAGCCGTTTCCGCTCAGGCGTCCCGCGCGCGTGCTTCCCGCGCCACCGGGCATCACGATCGCGACGTGGTTCAACGTCGCGTTCGCGGTCGCGTCGCGGTAGTCGTACCAGCCAACCAAGCTGCCGCTCTCGAAGTTGGCGATCACCGAGTCGGCCATCGCCAGCAGCCGGGTTTTGCCCGCACAAGCGCCGGTCACCGGCGTCGCGTCGGGCGCGCCGCCGGAGCCCCCGGTTCCTGGCGTCTCAGGCGGACCGGCATCGATTGAGCCACCGGTTCCGCCGGTGGCCGCACCACCCATACCAGCGGAGCCGCCCGCGCCCCCCGTACCAGTGGAGCCGCCCGCGCCACCCGTGCCGCTTGCGCCGCCCGAACCTCCGGCCGTACCCCCCGCGTCCTCCGTGCCACCCTCGCCGCCCTGCCCGCCGCTGCCGCCAGAGCCTTCTACCGGCGTTTCCCAACCCAAGCCGGCGTCCACGAGGCCGCCGGAACCCCCGTTTCGCGGGCCGCCCCCGCCGTCGACAGGTGTGCGCGTGTAAGCCTCCGCCGCCATACACCCGGTCGCGATTGTGCTCAGCAGCGCCAGCACCGACGCGGACGCAGGACGGCAAGGCGACCCCACGATATTGAGTTGCCGCGACTTCACTGGTCCGTGCTCCCGGCCGTCTGATTTTCAAGCTGGTGTGTCGATCTTTCCGCCCCCATTCGTCGGCACAGAAGAGGAAAAAAATGACACCCGACACGAGCACGATGGATCAACCACCGGCGACGGCGCCGCGCGAAGGTTTCTGCGCGCTGGTCCCGCGAAGCCCTGCCCGACTTGCGCCATGACTACACCCGGCTCCCGCTGCGGCAGGCCATCCTGCTGGTGGCGGTCCCCATGGTCCTGGAGATGATCATGGAGTCGCTGTTCGCCGTTATCTATGCGTTCGCGCTGTTCCTGGGAGTTGTCGGAATCGCCTTCGTGCTGCTCGGCGAGACCATCGTGCGCGCCTTCACGCCCGACCCGGAGGTCGTGCGATTCGGATCGAACGCCCTGCGCATCATCAGCGCCGGGTTCCTCTTCTATGCCTGCGGGATGGTCGTGACCCAGGCCTTCAACGGTGCCGGCGATACCCGGACCCCGACCCTCATCAATCTCGGCTGTTACTGGCTCTGGGAGATCCCCCTGGCCTGGCTGCCGGCCGGGCCCCTGGGCCTCGTTCCCACGGGGGTGTTCATTTCAGTCCTGGTGGGGTTTTCGACCATGGCGATGGTCAGCGTGGTCCTCTTTCGTCGCCGCACGTGGAAACGGGCGTTTCTATAAAGCCGCTGATGCACCGCGCCAAGCGATTTCATTGCCTGCCGGCTCCTACATTGCCCGTCTACAACCACGGGCGTTGTCTAGATATCCGTTAATTAGCCTAACTCGACGTCGTTAGTTTCGCGATGTTCGCGCTGCCACCTGGGTCCCCGGAAACCTTTGAACGGAGTCAGGAAATGAACGCAGATCGTGCGCGCCGGCTACCGCTACTAAGTCTGGGGTTTCTGCTCGCGCTCGCCGCCGGTTGCACCGGCGCGATCAGCGACCAGGGCAAGCCCGTTGATCCGCCCGGTAACGGCGGCCCTGGCACGGGGGTTCCTCCCGTGACCGGCGGCACCGGGGTGAAACCGGCTCCGGGGCAAGTACCGCCGGAACCCGGTCGCGTCACGCTGCGGCGCCTCAATCAGACCGAATACGACAACACCGTTCACGACCTCCTCGGAACCAATAATCGTCCGGCGCGGACGTTCATCAGCGACAGCCAGGCCAACGGCTTTGACAACAACGGCGACTTCCTGAGTCTGTCGCCCACGCGGTTGGAACAATATCAGTCAGCCGCCGAAACCCTGGCCTTGGAGGCGCTGACGGCCCCGTTGCGGGCGCGCAACCTGACCTGCGACCCCGCCATGGGCGACGCCTGCGTGCGCACGTTCCTGACCACGCTGGGTGAACGCGCCTACCGCCGTCCGCTGGCTGACGCCGAGATAACCGCCTACCTGACTTTGGCCGGCAAGGTTCGCACCGCCGGCGGCTCGCCCGACGAGGTGCTGGGTGCGGTCCTCAAAGCCGTATTGATGTCGTCCAACTTCCTTTTCCGTCCCGAGTTCGATGCCGATCCGGCGTCGATGAAGGCGCACGCGCTGACACCATACGAGGTGGCGTCGCGGCTGTCGTACATGGTCTACGCCAGCATGCCGGACGATCCCCTGTTTGCCGCCGCCAAGGCTGGCCAGCTGGCCACGCCGAAAGATCTGCAGACCCAGTTGCAACGGATGTTGACCGACCCCAAGAGCCGGCTTGCCCAGAACTACGCCGAACAGTGGCTGGGTGTTCGCTCCATCGAGACGTCGGTGCCCGATACCAAGCTGTACCCGGGGTTCAGCCCGGCCCTGGCCAACTCGATGAAGCGCGAGGTCGACCTCTACTTCGACGAGTTCGTGAAACAGAACCTGCCGGCCGAGCAGATCCTGACCTCCAACTTCACGTACGTCGACACTGCTCTGGCCAAGCATTACGGCTTGCCGGCGGTGACCGGGACTGACCTTACCCGGGTGACGCTGGCGACGCCTCAGCGCGGCGGTCTGCTGGGCATGGGCGCGCTGCTGCTCGGCACCTCACGCGGAAACCGTACCTCGCCGGTGGCACGGGGTCGCTGGGTCCTGGACGCGCTGATGTGCGCGCCGCCGCCGCCGCCGCCCGATACCGTCAAGCTGCCGACGGAGGATGTCATCACCGCCACGTCCGGCCGCGCCTTCCTTGAGAATCACCGGAAAGACCCGGTCTGCGCGGCCTGCCATAACAACATGGACCCGATAGGGCTGGCGCTGGAGAACTACGACGCCATCGGCGCCTGGCGCGACATGGACCATGGCCAGCCGATCGATGCCAGCGGGAACCTGCCCGACGGCACCAAGTTCAACGGGCGCGCCGAGCTGGAAACGACGCTGGCAAAGGATCCGCGCCTGCGAGCGTGTTTGTCCAAGAGTCTGCTGACCTACGGTGTGGGCCGGGCGATGCGGGATGACGTGGACGCAGCCTATGTCGACGAAGTGGCCAAGGGAATTGGCGCGGCGGTCGCAACGGTCGGCATGCGTGACTTGTTGATGGGCGTCGTCGCCAGCGATTCCTTCCGTATGCGCAGAGGTGAGCCATGAACGCCAAAACGTCCGGCAATCGCGTTATTGATCCGAATCTGAGCTACGACGAGAAGGCGCTGGCGTCACAGCAAAAAGAGGCGGCCCAGCGGCCACCGTCGCGCCGGACATTCCTGGCCAGCGCCGCCGCCACGGTGGGCTTGCCGTGGATGGAATCGCTGGTCGGGCGGAACAAGGCGGAGGCGGCTCCGGCTCGTCCGGTGCGCTTCGTCGGTTGGCACACGCCGAATGGCATCTATCGCCAGAACTGGTTCCCGGCGGCCGTGGCGGGTCCCAACTACACGCTCAGCCCGTCGCTGGCGCCGCTGGAGAGCCTGAAGAAGAAGCTGCTGGTGTTCTCGGGGATGCAGAATAACGACGCGTCGGTGGTGTTCGGGTCGCACGGCCTGGGCGTGTCGGGGATGCTGACCTGTGTGCTGGGGACCAAGCCGGGCATCAAGGTGGGCGTCTCGGTCGATCAGGTCTATGCCAAGTCGCTGGGAACTTCCGGGCGCTTTCCGCAGGGACTGCAAATCGGGATCACCAGTGATATGTACGCGGACGTCGGGAACCCGGCCATCTACAATGGCTGCATCTCGTGGGCGAGCGAGACGCAGCCACTTCAGCCGGTGATTCAGTCGGGCGTGACGTTCGACCAGATCTTCATGGGCGCCGACCCGACCGCCTCGGCGGCCGATCGGATGAAGAGACAGGCCATAGCCAGCAGCGTGCTGGACCATGTGACGACCGAGGCCAAGTCGATACAGCTCCGCCTCGGCAAGACCGACAAAACCAAGCTGGAAGAGTACTTGACCGGCGTGCGATCGCTCGAGACCAAGATCCAGACCACGCCCGGGCTGTCTTGCGCGCCGGGGGCGACCATGAAGCCGGCCAACACCGGCCTCGACTGGCCAACCCACACGACGGTCAGCATTGACCTGATGGTGCTCGCCCTACAGTGCGACGCCACGCGGGTCATCACGTTCATGCTGGGAAATGGCGGTGACAAGTCCGCCCGCAGCTTCCCCTGGCTGATGGTCAGCGGCGACCATCATGGCCTGGCGCACGCGCAAAATGGCCCCGCCTTGTCGACGATCGACAAGTGGCACGTGTCGCAACTGGCCCTCTTCTGCCAGAAGCTGGACGCCATTGACGAGGGTGGGACGACCATGCTCGACAACAGCGTGGTCTTCATGTCCAGCGAGATCGCCAGCGGCATAGCCCACGACCAGACCAACAAGGGCGTGCTGGTGCTGGGCAGCGCCGGCGGCAAGCTGAAAACTGGTCAACACCTCATCACCCCGAACGAACCGCAAGCCAACCTGTTCGTTGCCTTGCTGAACGCGTTGCAGGTCCCGGTCACCACATTTGGCACTGCCGGCAAAAAACCGCTGGACGGCATCCTCTAGTCGCAGCCGTCAGCTAACGAGGTCATCGATGCGTATTAGCGTTGCTTGTGGTCTGTTCGCTCTCCTTCTGGTCGCTGCCGGGTGCTCTGACTCAGGTGGCGGCGCGACGCCGACCGGCACCGGCGGCGCGGGCGGCAGCAACGCGGGAAGCGGCGGGTCGGGAGGCAGCAGCGCTGGGACAGGCGGTTCCAGTTCCGGCAGCGGCGGTAGCCAGAGCGGCACGGGCGGATCGGGTGGTGTGGACCCAACCGGTTCGGGCGGCAGCGCCGGGGTCGACGCCGGCGGCAGCGTGGATGTCCCCGGTGAAGCCGGCGGCGGCACTGGAGGCGGTGCCGGAGGGACCGACGGCGGCGCGCCGGGGAACTTCAGCTGCACCCTGATCCTCGGCGCCGGTCAAACCTTGCAGTGGTACAACGGCGGCGGGTTCGAGGCCGCCGTCGGAACCGCCAAGTGGGAGATCAAGGCGACCGACAATACCTTCACGGAGGTCTGGGCGAACGCAGGTGGCAGTCCCTGGAGCCTCGCGACGGCATCTGCCTGCACCACCAACGCAACGACGCCGGATCGTGTGGTGTTGATCGTCTACAGCCACACCCTCACGGCCCAGATGGAGTGGGAGACGCAGATAGGCATGGCCGTGACCAACATCAAGACCAAGTATCCCAGCGCCAAGGCGATTGAGTTGCTGAGCTTCGCGCGCGGACCCAACAACATGATGTGTGGCACCTCGCCTTATACCGCCACCACCGCCGCCCAAGACATGGCGATGCAGGCGGTGGCTGACAAGTCCGCCGGAATGGTCAAGGTTGGCCCCAAGTACTTCGTCCCCACTTGCGCCGCTTTCGCCATGGCCGCGAACACCAACCTGACCCCGGCCGGCGCGATGGCCGTTGCTCAGATGTTAGTGGCCGCCTACAAGTAGCCCGACTGGCGTCGCCCACGGCGGCGTTTCGCCGTCGCGGCCAGTAGCCCGATCGCCAGCGCGAAACCGGCGACGCGGCCATCAGGTGTCCCGCGATCGGCGGCGATAGAGCAGCCGGTCGGGTTGCCGGTCGGGGCTGCGGGACTGACAGCCTTTCCCCCGGTTCCCCCGGTTCCCCCGATTCCATTGCTGCCGCCGGAGTTCGTGCTTGAAGTGCCACCGCTGCCACCGGTTGCGCCCGCGCCGCCGGTACCGTCGTTCCCGGCGATTCCGCCCGACCCTGCCGCGCCTGCGGCTCCCCCCGAACCCGACCCCGATTCCGCGGGCGCGTCGGCGTTCGTCCCCGCGTCCATTGTTCCGCCTGCGTCGGGCGGCGTGGCGGGCAGACCAGGGACCAGGTTTGGATCATAGGTCGATCCCTTCGACACCTGGATGACCGTCACGCGCAGCCGCGTCGGGAAAAAATGCTCGGGATCGGGGCGCAGGTGCGTGTAGTTGCCACCGTTGCCGGTGCCGAAGTCCTTCATCACCATGTCGACCTGCTTTACGCCCTGGGTCCAGTCGATGGCCGTGTTGTTCCACCACGTCGTCATCGATTCCTCGCGCTCGTAGACGCCTTGCTCCTTGTAGGTGCCGGTTCCCACGCAGCCGTAGCCGCCCATGCCCGGCACGCCTCGATTGGCGATGTAGCAGAGAAACCATTGCGTGATCTCGCTGCCGGCGGGCTTCTCGATCACCTCGGTCCTGATGTGGACGGTGCCGGTCCGGTAGTCAATCGGGGCGATCCAGTTCGTTGGCCGGGCCGGGTTGAAGTGGGCGTCCGGATTGTTGTTGGTTACGTAGTAGTGCGACTTGTTGGGGACGCCGTTGTCGGCGTCGGCCTTGGTGAACGTGAACTTCGCGTCGAACAGGACAAACTGTTCCGCGCGACCGGCGCTGGGCGCCGCGGTCAACGCTGCTGTACCAGCCAGCAGGGAAGCGAGCAGCGGTCCGGTGACGAGAGACATCTTCGACGGTGGCATCTTCCTACTTTCCTTAGCGCGCCGCGGCGATGGTTAAAGACAATATCCATCATTGTGTCAGAAGTACCCGCGATCTGAGAAGGGGAACTGTGGCATCCTTCGATCCACGTCCCCACGTCCCCACGTCCCCACGTCGCTCGACGCCGGATCGTTGAAGGAGCGCTGGCCATGAAGCTTTCGTGCGCGCCCGCCCTGTTGGTTTTTGCGCTGCTGGGTTGCCGTCAGGACAGCGCGGCTGTCCCGGCTGCGCCGTCCACCAAGCCCGGCGCTGATGCCGGCGTTCCCGCGACCGACGCCGGCGAGCCCGCGCCGGCGCCTGCGGCCAAGGACGCGGCACCGACGTCCGATGCCGACCGCACCGATGCCCCGGCGGTCGTCACGGATGCCGGTCCGCAGAATCCAGCCGATGCCACCGCGCCTGTCACCACCGAACCGAAGCGCGAGGCTTTCCTGGCCCAGCTGCGCAAGATCGTGAACCCCATGCCGGCGCTGGCGCCGATGTTGATGCCGGCCACCACCAGCAACGGCGTGACGGTGCAAGACTTCAGCTTTGCGTCGACGCCGGCCTGGCGTGTGCCGGGAACGCTGCGCCGACCGGCCGCCGCAGCCGGGCGCCTGCCGGTCGCGATCGTCCTGCACGAAACTGGCGCCGATCGCAGCAGCGGCAACGTCGTGGGCATTGCCAGCGCACTGGTCGCGCGCGGGTTCCTTGCCGTCGCCATCTCCGGCCGCTACTTTGGCGCCGGCGGCGGCAATCCCGCGTATATCAAGGCCATCAAGGACGCCTACGCCAGCCCGGGGCGCGACTACCCCTTCCTGTACGACACCGCCTGGGACACCATGCGCCTCATCGACTACCTCGTCACGCGCGACGACGTCGATCCCGCGCGCATCGGCCTGACGGGAGTGTCGAAAGGTGGAATGGAGACGACGCTGGTCGCGGCGGTCGATCCGCGCGTCGCGGCGGCGGCGCCGATCATCGGCGTGCAGAGCTTCAAGTGGGGGCTCGCAAACAACGCCTTCCAGGCACGCGCTCTCTCGCTGGACGATGCCGTTCCCAGCCCGAACGACGCCGCGTCGGTGCGAACGTTCTACGACCGCGTGGCGCCCGGCCTGGTCGACCAGTACGACGGCCCCGACATGTTGCCCCTGGTGTCACCGCGCCCGCTGATCGTGATCGCCGGGCTACAGGATCCGCGCAACCCGCTGGGTGGGCTGACGCTGACGATGGACGCGGCCACCGCCGCTTATGTCCGGGATGGCGCCGCCGATCACGTGAAGCTGTTTACCGCGAACGTGGGTCACGACGGCGGCTACCCGCCCTTCCATCAGGCCGCCGTCGACTGGCTGGATCGCTGGCTCGGACGGCCCAAGCCGCCCTGAGCCGCAGGCACGCCGCCAGATCGGCTAACCGCGGTCTTGGCGCATCCAGACCTCGCACAGACGGTGCAGGGGCGAGGTGCTGTCACTCGTGGCGAGCGGGCCTTGCAATTCTTTTACATCGGCAGTGGCGGCGAAGCAGCGTAGCCGCCCGGGGCTCAGGAAGGCGAGGTGCGTGGCCCAAGCGGCCAATCCCTCGAGGACATGGCTGGCGTACAAGATCGTTACGCCGCGTTGCTGACTCTCGTCGCGCAGAAACCGCAGCAGATCGGCGCGCGACAGCACGTCCAGCTCGGCCGTTACCTCGTCCAGCAGGATGAGCTTCAGCGGACGCTCGAGGTCCAGCAGAAGCTGCACGCGCCGCCGCTGGCCGTCGGAGACCTGGTGCATCCGCCACGCGGTATCCACCTCCAGGATTTTCAGCACGTGCGACCGGCGCGCCGGATCAATCCCGGGCCGACCCGCGAGGATCTCCGCGACCGAGATGTCCGCGCAGAACGGGAACGCCCCGCCCAGAAATCCGACGTAGCCCGACAGCGTCGTGTCGGCGAACGCCGGACGCCCCAGCACGCGAATCACGTCATCGCCAATCAGGTGGCGACCCGCGATCAGGCGCAGCAGCGTGCTCTTGCCGGTTCCGTTCGCGCCCAGCAGCAGACACCGCGCGCCGACCGGGATCGACAGCGACAACCCGGAGAACACCGGCAGCCGAGCGCGCGCGTAGGTAAAAGACAGGTTGGCGATCTCGATGGCGCCGATCGCCACGCTGCCGGGGTGGATCGCGTGCGGTTTCACGACCGCCTAGGACGCAGCCTGCGTGCGTGCGTGCTCCAGTTGACGGCGCACGCGATCAGACATGATCTTGGCGTTCTTTTCACCCTCGGCGTACGCGGCCTCGAGCAGGCGAATCCCGTCGCGATGGCGTCCCGAGCGCAGGGCGGAGATGCCGCGCATCTCCATGATCTCGACCATGTCCTGCGGCTGCAAGGTTATCTGATGCGCTGCCGCCGCCAGGGCATCCCATTCCGATTCGGGAGCTTGCCGGATCACCAGATCGACCATGCTCACCAGCAGCTTTTCAGCGGGGGACAGCTCGTTCTCGGTGCGGCCAGAGGCGCCGGCTTCCTCCTGGCGGCGTTGAACCCGCCCCAGCGTCGAACGCGCCGTCGCCACGTCGCCGCGGTAGATGGCCATTCGCGCCAGCAACGTCTCGGCCGACGAGATGGTGCGCGCGTTGTCGCTGACGATCTGCGCGTACATCTCGATCGCGCGATGCACGTGCGTCTCGGCGTCCTCGGTTCGCCCCAGCAGATAGTAGACCTCCGAGATATCCTTGTGCGCCGTGCACTCCAGCAGGGGGAATCCACCCTCGCGCGCGATGGTTATCGTGCGTTTGTAGTCGTCCAGCATGCGATCGACGTTGTTGATCAGCAGCGACAGCATGCACCGGTTCAGGAGCACGCCCGCCAGATTGATCATGTCGCCGTGCTCTTCGAACACCTTCATCGTCCGCTCGAAGACGGCCTCCGAGTCGGCGTGCCGCCCAAGGACCGCGTACTCCCACGCCAGCAGTGACAGGCTCTGCGAAAACGACTCATAGCCGGAGTCACCCAGCGTCTCGGCCAGCGCGATGGTCTTCTCGAACAGACGCGCCGCTTCCTCGATGCGATCCGAGCGATGCAAAGACCGCGCCTTCCCGAACAGTAGCCGGGCCTCGACCGCCGGTGTCCGCAACGGACCGGTCGCCAGGCTGTCCGCCTCCGCGACCAGGGCCGCGGACTGCGGCCAGTCGTATATCCAGTCGAGCACAATCGACTGGTCGAGCGCGATCTCGATCTCGGCCTCTTGCGCCGCGGCCTTGTGCGCGCGGGCGCGCGACGCCACGAAATCCTTGATCGCGTCCTCGTGCCGTCCCAGGCGGAAACGCATCAGCCCCAGGCCCTTGGAGGCGCTGATCTGGCGCACGTCGTCGCTGTCGCTCAGGTTCTCCAGCGCGTTTCGATATAGCAACTCGGCGTCCAGGTACTGGTGGCGCGCCAGCGCCCGCTCCGCCAGGCCGAGGTAGATTCGGCCGGCCTCCTCGGTGAGGCCGCTGCGCGCCGCGTGGAAGGCCATCTCGGGAAGGCGTTCCTCTTCGCCGGCTATGCGCCGACTGCAATAGGTGTAGGCGGCGCGGTGGATGGTCTCGCGCTGCGCGGGAGGAACGCTCTGGTAGACGGTATCTCGCAGCAACGAGTGCCTGAAACCCACCCGACCCCGGCGGTGGCCGACCAGGATGCCGCTGCTCTTGAGGCGCTGTAGACCAACACTGGCGTCGAGCTGCGTCTCGGTCCAGGCGCCCGTGCGTTCCAACTCCTGCAGCACGCCCTCCAGATCGTCGGCGGTGAACTCCACGCCCAGCAACGAAGCCAGCCGCGCGTGGGCCAGCAGGTCCGGCGGCAACGATTCCAGCTCGCGGCTGGACAGCCACTGCACCAGCGGCAAATCCGGCAGGCGCTCCAGCTCGTCGGTGGCGAGGAACCAGGTCGAACCCTTCTCCGACCGGCGCACCAGGCCGTCGCGCTTGAGCCCGCGGACCAGCTCGACCAGCAGCATCGGGATCCCCTGCGTTCGTTCAGCCAGCCGCGCCAGCGCGGTGGCGGGGACATTCTCCGCGGGCGACAGCAGCCGCCGCGCCAGCTCGGCGGCCGCGGCCGGCTCCAGCGCGGGCAAGGTCAGCTCATGGCGGCTGGCAGCGCGACTGGCCCAGGCGGTTCGCCCGCGCCCGAAGGCAGGTCGACCGATGACACAGATCCAGATCGGGCAGCCGGCCTCCTTCAACGAAGCATATTCCAGCGCGTCCAGCGTGGTCTCGTCGACGAATTGCGCGTCGTCAAGGACCAGGGCCACCGGGCGCTGACGAGCCATCAAGCGCAGCCCTTCCCCGGCCGCGCGCGCGGCCGCAGAGCGCAGCGCACCTGGGGCAGCGGCCTGTGCCCGCAGCTCGGGATGTTCGGGAGGCGCCCACCCCATGGTGACGGCGACGCCGGCCCACACGTCCCGCGCGACGTCGGCGCCCAGCAGCTCGCTCAACAGCGCGCGGCCGAGATCGGCGGGGGCCGCGTCGGGAAGCTTCAACGTTCGGGCAAAGATCTCGCGGGTGGTCTGATCGCCGACCCCACCCAGCACCTCCTTGGCGCGGATGAAGATCGTGTCGATGCTTGGGATTGACTCCAGGTTCTGAACCAACGACTGCGCGGCCGCAGTCTTGCCGTAACCCACCTCCCCGATCAGCGTGGTGATGGTCGGCAGCAACGTGCTCGTCGCCGTGCGCGCCATCTCCATCAGGCTGCGCATCAACGCCTCGCGCCCGACCATGGGCGGCGCGGACGAGACCCGCGTGGCCGTTCGCTCCGAAGCCTGGGTGACCTTCCTCATCAACATCACGCCCGGGCGGTTCGGGATCGGATCACCTGGAACGTCGGGCAGAACCTCGACCGCGCCCGCGGACAGCAACACGCCGGCGGGATCGTCCTCGGTGGGATACTGTTCCTTGCGCGTAAACAGCGGGCTCTGGTAACGGCGCGATCCGTCGGGACGTGCCTGGATTGACACTGATGCCAGATCCACCAGCACCCGCTTGCACAGCCCGCGCCCGATGAACATCTCGGCCGCCGCCGCGGCCGAGCGAGTCGGGTTGTCACCGACCTCGTGACCGAAGGCGGCCGCGAACTGCGCGCCCGCCGTGTGTGCCAGATGAGCGCCCACGCTGACCAGCGCGTCGCGAACCACCGCGACGTTGCTCTTGCTCTCGAAAAACGCCAGCGCCACGGCCCGGCGCTCGCGAGCGGCCGCCGCCGGTTTCGCCGCCGGGGCTGCCGCAGCCGCCGGTGCGCTCGATGCGCCGGGTGCCGGACCCGTCTCTTTCGCTTCACCTGAACTGGGCTGCGAGGCGGGGGCGGGTTCCGCGGCCGGCGCCTCCGACAACGCGAGACGCAGCGCCTCCTCGAGATCGGACGCGCTGGCGAACCGACGCTCGCGATCCTTGGCCAGGCAACGCATGATCACGGCTTCGATCGGCAGCGGGATCGCCACCTTGCGCCCCAGCGACGGCGGGCGGCGGCTGCGGTGGCTCTGCTGCACCTCCGCGGCGTTGCCAAAAAACGGCGGCGAGCCGGCCAGCATCTCGTAGAAGATGACGCCCAGCGCGTACAGATCGCTGCGCGCGTCGATGTCGACCCGCCCTTCACACTGCTCGGGCGACATATATTCCGCCGTCCCGGCCGGGGCCTCTTCCCTCGTGCTCTCGTCGGTACCTTTCCCGATCCGGCGGACAAGACCAAAGTCGAACAACTTGGCGCCGAAGCTGGCGTCGACGAACACGTTCTCCGGCTTGAGATCGCAGTGAACGAACCCAAGCGTGTGCGCGACCTTCATGATGCCGATGATGGGCAGCGCGCGGGCCGCGAACGCCGCCAGCGGCATTCCAGCATCCAGCTCGGCCATGACATCGCCCAGGATGGGCGCCTTCACGTACTCCATGACCACGTACACCGATCCATCCGGCAGCCGCCCGCTGCCGAAGACCGCCGGTACGTGCGGAACGCCGATGGCCATCAGCGCCTCCGCCTCCAGCACCAGCCGTTCGCTGGCCGATGCCTGATCGGCGCGCGCAACCTTGATGGCGACCCGCTGTCCGTCACCACGGGCGGCCTCGAACACGGCGCCGAATCCCCCCTGCCCCAGCAAGCGTTCGACGCGCAGCCCCTGCAGCCGAGGCTCTGGCACGAGGAACGGCTCGGACGCGTCCGTCGACGGTGGAATAGGCGGAGGGACGCCATGTACGGCACAGCGGGGAGCGGTGTCGCGCAGGCGCTTCCCGCAGCTCACGCAACGGATCATTCTTCCAGTATCTTAGTACGTTCGCCGAACGCGACCAACATCCCATGGACAGCCTTCCGATCGATCCTCTGCTTCCGGATGTGGTGGCCGCGCTGGAAAAGGCATCGGCGGTGGTGATCGAGGCGCCGCCCGGCGCGGGCAAGACCACGCGCGTGCCGCGCGCCTTGCTGGACGCCGGATTTGCATCCACCGGCGAAATCCTGGTGCTGCAGCCACGCCGCCTGCCGGCGCGCCTGGCCGCCGACCGGGTCGCCGAGGAGCTGGGTGAGGCGACAGGTGGGACCGTGGGCTACACCGTGCGCTTCGAAGAACGCGCCGGCCCGGGCACGCGAATTCGTTTTGTTACCGAGGGGATCCTGTCCCGGCGGCTGCTCAGCGATCCGGCCTTGCGGGGCGTCTCGGCCGTGTTGCTGGATGAATTCCACGAGCGCCACCTGGCCACCGATCTGGCGCTGGCGCTGCTACGACGTCTGCAGCGGACGTCGCGACCGGAGCTGAAGTTGGCGGTGATGTCGGCGACGCTGGATGCCGATCCCGTGTGTGCCTACCTGGACGGATGTCCGCGCCTGCGCAGCGAGGGACGGCGTTACGAGGTCGCCGTCTCCCACCTCCCGCAGCCAGACGACCGGGCACTGAGTGCGCAGGTAGCTTCGGCCGTCCGCGCCCTGGTCCGGGAGAGCCCGGAGGGCGATATCCTGGTTTTCCTGCCCGGCGCCGGCGAGATCCGTCGCAGCGCCGAAGCGGTGTCGTCGCTGCCCGGCGCCGAGAAGCTGCTGGTGTTGCCGCTGCACGGAGAACTGTCGCTCGCTGACCAGAATCGCGCCGTGCGCCCCGCCGCACGCCGCAAGGTGATCCTGGCGACCAATGTGGCCGAGACGTCGGTGACCATCGACGGCGTCGTCGCCGTCATCGACGGCGGGCTGGCGAGGCAAGCGTCGCATTCCCCGTGGACGGGATTGCCAACGCTGGCACTGGTCAAGATCAGCCAGGCCTCCGCGATCCAGCGCGCTGGACGCGCGGGTCGAACCAGG
>DASRQT010000145.1:0-8900 GCA_035696485.1 Polyangia bacterium
GGACAAGCTAAAGAACTTTGGTTCCCAGACCCCCATGGGTCGGCCGGGGCAACCCGTCGAACTCGCGTCCATCTATGTTCAGCTGGCCGCCAACGATGCAAGTTATGCGACGGGGCAGATCTATGCCGCCACGGGAGGGGCCGGACAGCCCTGAGGGAGAGGGCGGGGCCAGGACCCGTTGTCGGGAACGTGGCGCATGCCCACGACCAGGCGTTAGGGCACGGTCGCCCAGGTGGGATTGCGGTCGTCGGAGGGCCCGTCGGTGATGGTCCTGAGGTTGGGGGCGGCGAACAAGAGCGCGATCTTCGACGGGCCGTCCCCCATCTCGAAAGCGATCTCGCCCGCGCTATTCACCGACGGGAAGCGGCTGCTGGCGGTCCCTGCCGGAGTCAGTCGCACGCCGGTCCCGCAGACGTCGATCGTGCCCCCCAGCGCGACAAGCCAGATGCTGTTGTGCTGCGTTTCGCACATGACGCTGAAGACCATCTGATGACCGTCTTGCGTGATCGACGGATGCTGGGTGGGGCCGGTGAAGCCCGGGATGATGGCCACGATGTGGCTACCGTCTGCGCTCCGTTCGTGGATGCTGTTGTATCCGTCGGCGAAGAGCCGATTGTCGCGGCTGAACGACGGATTCGCCAGCGGCGGCGCTGACTGCCTCGGCATGACGACGTTCGCGTCGGTGCCGTCGGCGTTCATGAGGACGATGCCGTCAGGTCCGCTGTACGCGATCTGCTTTCCGTCGCTTGACCAGGCGGGGTGCATCGCGGGGCCCGGCCCCTGGGTCAGTTGCGTCACCGGTGCACCGGTTGACATCACCCGACCGAGAGCAGCCTTGTAGATCTGGAAGACGCCGGCGCGGTTTGACGAGAAGAGCAACGACTCCCCGTCGGGGGAGACAGCCGGCTCCTGGTCGGAGGCTGGGTCCTCGGTCAGCCGCCGCAGGTCGCTGCCGTCGGGGCGAACGGCGTAGACGTCCCGATTCAGGGCGCGAAGGGAATCGAACAGGATCCACACCTTCGGCTCTGCCGGAACCACAACGTCGGTTGACGGCGGAACCTCTGTCACGGTGTCTGCGGTGACGTCGGCGGTGACGCCCCCGTCGTCTGCTGGCGGCGGTGGCGTCAAACCGAGCTCCGCGGCGGCTTCTACACCGCTTGCGTCCTGGCCCCGCGACGGGGGCGGCGCCGATCCCAGCACCGTGTTGCCGGTGCAGGCAAAGGACATGATCGCGCTGACCCCTAATACGACCCCAACAAACCGAGTGTTGTTCGACGACATCGCTTCCTCCTGCCAGCCCAGTGTCGACCGCCCGGTTCGCATTACAGCTTTGCGTTCATTTTTTCACGAGGGTGCGCGCCTCGCCGGCAAAGGCTCGCTCGGGAAACGAGCGGACATACGGCTCCAGAGAGAGCAATCGCGATCGTCGTTCGTCAGCTGTGCGTTTGGCTGGCGACTGTACTCGGGAGATCGATGATGAACGCGCAACCCGTCCCTGGAATGTCCCGCACCCTGATGGTTCCGTTGTGGGCCTCGGCGGCTTGCAACGCGATGGCGAGGCCGAGACCGAATCCGCTCCGGTTGTCGCTCCGCTGGACAAGCGGCGCGAACAACTCCTCCACTTTCCCGGGGGGAAGGCCCCCGCACCCATCGGCCACCTCGATCGTCACCCGACCTTCCGAGCGTGTGCCCGTCAAGCTCACCGTCGAGCCTTCGCGGCTGAACTTGAGGGCATTGTGAACCAGATTCGAGATCGCCGATCGCAGCAAACGTTGGTCGGCTTCGATCGTCAAGTCCTCCGGCGCCGATACCACCGTCTTGATGTTCTTGGCTTGCGCCTCGACGCTGGCATCGACTTCGATTTCGTGGAGAAACGCCCGCAGCGCGATCGGTCCCAATCGGGGCACAACACCCATCTTCAGCGCAACGTGGCTCAGCACGCCGTCGATCATCTCGGACGTCCGCTGCAGCCCTCGCTCCAGCAACGCGGCGGTTCGGCTTTCGGCCAGCTCGGTTTGACGAAGCCGCTGAAACGCCATCTGGGCCGTGCCCACCGGGTTGCGCAGCTCGTGCGCGATAAAGCCCAGGTGCTCCGAGGTCTGCCGCTGCAACTCCAGATCGCGCTCATTGACGTATTGCGCCACTGCATCCGCGAGGCCTGTGTTCAACCACTTCACGACAAGCGTCTGGTCACGCGCGCTGATGACCAGCCCCTCATCCCAGGCAAGTTCCAGGATGCACTCGTGAAGCGCGCCATATTCGCGGACCACCTGCGCAACGTCGAAGCCCAGGCGCAGACGTTGTTCTCCGTGCTCTTCCGCGTTGGTGCTCACGGGCGGCAGCGAAACGGCCTCCGGATAGAGCGCCTGAATGATCTCGTCTACAAACGCGGGCATGTGATCGAACAGCTCCGCGCGCGGCAGAGCTGTCCCGTTGAGGGCGTTCATCACTCGCTGGCCCCAGCGTGAAATGAGGTCGCTGCGCCTCTTTTTCAGGACCTCATACAGAGTCCCCGAGTTCACGCTTTTCCCCCCCATAGACAGGACTTAGTCCCACCTCAGGCAATGGCAAGCCCTTGTGACGGTTCAGCTCTGCGTGAGGATCACGGCAGCGACTTGAAGAACTCCCAGCCGCGCGCCGGCTGCGGGCCCAGGTTGTCGCTGTGCCCGCTGGGGCTCTTGGGATGGCACAGCACAATGGGAAACTCGGGCGGGCAGCTTGAAAACTTCTCGCAGATTCCCATGGCGGTGCCGACGGCCGTGTAGGGCTCGCGCTTGCTGGTGTCGAAGTCACCGACGCAGTGGTTGACCTTCAAGGCGCGGGTGATCGCGCGGCGGGTTCCGACAAATGGATTGCCGGCAGGATTGTCCGTCTCCTTCGGCTCGTTCTCGTTGTGGCTCCAGATCCCGGGCGTGGGCAACATGGTGCAGGGAGGCGCCTCGCCGGGCTGGTCGGCCAGGCCGCCGGAAGCGGGGGCGATGGCCCGGATCTTCGTCATGCCGTAAACGCAGCCCATCTGATTCGCCAGCCACGAGCCGCTGCTGTGCCCGCCGAAGAACACCTTGTGCTGGTCGAAGCACAGCTTCTTGCTGGCGGCGTCGAACATGGTGTCGAAGTACTTGTACTCGACCGAGTCGGTCCGCTTGTCGTCGAAGCACGGGCCGTTCTGCGACGCGCCGGGATCGGGCGAAACGCCGATCTGTATGACGCCTTCGGTGCCCGCCGCGGTTGCGTAATCGAACGTCGGTCGGTTTCCGATGCCGCCACACCCGGGCGCCGTGAAGATGAGGTAGTACGGTTTCTTGTTGTTGTAGTTCGCCGGCAGCTTGATGTAGTACTCGCGCATTCCGGTGCCGCGCCCCGGTCCGGGCGGCGGAATGGTCACCGTATAGCGGTTCCAGGTGTTGAGGGGCTGCCCTGGGTCGGCACCGCAACCCGCCGTCTGCTTCACCGTCGAGAAGTCTTCGATGCCGGCCACGCCGCCCCAGCCGCTGGCGGCGTCGGCCGGGCCGTCCAGCGACATCAGGTCAGCCGCGCCGTCTCCCGGGCCCGTGCCGCTGTCACCGGACGCGCCGCCGCTACTTGATCCGCCGGTGCCTGTGCCGCCGGTGCCTGTGCCGCCGGTGCCTGACCCGCCGGTGCCTGACCCGCCGGTGCCAGCGCCGCCCATACTAGCGCCGCCGGTGCCACCTGACTTGCCCCCGCTGCCGGGCGTGGTCACCGGCGCCGAGCTGGTGCACGCCGCCAGGCCGCCCAGAGCCGCCAGCGTGGCAAAGCGGATGATGCGAGAGGTTGACGGGAAAGATTTCATTGACGACCTCCAAGTCTTGCCAGAGCACAGAACACAACGACAGAAGTTAGCCGGTTCTGCGGGCGGTGAGAAGGTGCGGGGGCCTTTGGTCCAACCAGTGGTTCGCTCTTGGAACGGAGTCTTGGGGGGCGGCTCTGGGGGGGCATTACCAGAACGCGTCAATCGGCGACTGACGTTGCCAGCGGTCGGCCACGTGCCGACGCCCAGAAGGCCGACTTCGTCGCGCGCTGGCGCCGAGTTGAGCGCCATCCTAGCGTCGCATCAACCAGGCGATGATGTCCTTCACCGGACGGAGGCGGACCTCGGGTTTGGCGAGGGCGAAGGTGAGGAAGTCGGTGATTGCCTTCCAGCGTTCGTCGCGTTCCGCGGCCGAGGTTGTGTTGGGGTTGTCCGGTTCGGCCGGCCGGGCGGCGTCGGAGCCGGTGAAGGCGTACATAAAGGCGTGCGCGACGAAGATCAGCGGCGCGCGGTTGCCGCGCAGATGAAGGTCCAGGTTGTACTTCAAGATCGCCAGCATCTCGTCGGGGCGCAGCTTCGCCTCGACCAGCAGCGTGACGTCCAGGCCGGCGATCTTGCCGGTAGCCGGTTCGTAGAGGTTGGGAAACGACAGCGGCAGTCTCTGTTCGATGCGCGCGCGCAGCCCCGGCCGAAACCCGTAGAAGGCGGCCTGGGCGTCGGGCGGCACGATCAGCGCGCTGACCGGCGCCTGCCACAGACCCGCATGTTTTCCCACCGCAGGCAGCTTGAACTTGCGGGTCAGCACCTCGGCGTCGCGGCTCCCCTCATCCAGATGGTACGGCCAGGCGCAGTTGCTGCCGTCCTCCCGGTCACCGAAACAGGTCAAGATCGATGAGTCGTACAGAGCTTTCGAGCTGACCAGGGCGGTGAACAGGGCGTCGTTGTAGCCGAGATAAGGGGCGCGAAATCCCACCACCTCACCCTCGGGGGCGCCGACCCCATACTGCGGTTGGGTGAGCGCCTCCTTGGCCTCTTTGATCTCGGCGGACCACAGCTCCGGGGTGAAGTTGCGCGGGACGCAGCACGATCCTGCGCCGACCGGCTGATCGCCGCCGTTCCAGTGGTGAACGGTGTGGTTGGCCAGTTCGTGCCCGGCGGCCAAAGCGCGCCACCACGAAGCACTGTTGCGGCGAAGGTCGTCGTTCTCGGTGATGTAGACGGTCGTGTTGTACAGCGTGGTGGCGATGGGCGTTCCGTCGTATGCGTCGACGGGACCTGTGCCGCGCGGATTGGTGCGCGTGCGGTAGAAATCGACGATGTAGTCGACGCCGCCGACGGCCGTGGGGTCTTCCAGGCCGAAGTTGTCGTCGAAGGTCACCGAGACGAACTGCGGTATCTTGGTGAGGTCAACGCGGTCGGGTGGCTGGTGCGTCCAGGCCGACCGCCGGTTGCCGCATGCTGTCGTCACGGCTGCCGCCAGCGAGATCGACAGCAGCAGTCGGGCGGCTCTGACGTGTGGTGTTCGGGTCATCGCGACGCAAGGTTCGGGGCGCGGGGTTTGAATCTGTCACACGGGGCGGAGATCGTCACCAGGTCGCCTTCCGCGCTAGAGTTCGCGCATGCTTCAGGCTCTACTGGGCGGGGCGCTCATCGGCGTCGCGGCCACATGGTATTGGGTGGCCAACGGTCGCGTGGCCGGTGTCAGCGGCATCGTTAGCGCCGCCCTACACGAGCGCGGCCAAAGGAGCGATCGTCTGCTCTTCCTGGCCGGGTTGGCCATCGCCGGCGTGGCCGCCTTGATCGGTAGCGCGCCTCCAGCCGTCGCGGCCCCACCGCTGCCCGTCTTGCTGGTCGCGGGCCTGCTGGTGGGATTCGGCACGCGCGTCGCCGGCGGCTGCACGTCGGGCCACGGCGTCTGCGGCGTGAGCCGGTTGTCGCGCCGCTCGCTGGTTGCGGTGATCACGTTCATGGCCGTCGGCGCGGCGACGGTCGCCGTCGTGGCGCGTCTTCTTCCCCAGTGGACCGTGCGATGAGCCGCGGGCTGACCTCACTCGGCTGCGGCCTCCTGTTCGGCATCGGGCTATTGCTGTCGGGCATGACCGATCCACGCAACATCATCGGGTTCCTGGATTTCGTCGGCGACTTCAACCCCAAGCTCCTCGCCGTCATGGTGGCAGCGGTGGGCGTTCACGCGGCGGCGCTGCGGTGGCTCCGTCCGCGTAGCGCCACCAGCGCGGCATCTGCGTGGCGCCAGCCGGTGGACGGCCGCCTCATCGTCGGCGCGGCGATCTTCGGCGTGGGCTGGGGACTGGCGGGCTACTGCCCGGGGCCAGCGATCGTGTCGGCGGGCTCGGGCGTGTTGTCCGCCGCCGCCTTCGTCCTCGCGATGGTAGTGGGCATCGCGAGTGGTCAGATCGCCTTCACGACGATGTCGAAGTGACCCTCGGCAACCGCTTGACGGCGACAATACGTGATTTGCCGGAGGCGTCGGCAGTCGGGCGCTGGTATTGACCAACATTCAATACTGCGCTAAGCCTCGGGCAGCGGGCGGTATCGCCAGCAGAGACACGGAACCAGATGCGCGTCTTTCTCACCGGCGCCACGGGATTCATCGGGCGCCACCTTTGCAATCGTCTGCTGGAACGGGGCGACCAAGTTGTCGCGCTGGTACGGGCGCCAGCCGGCAGGTCGTCGCTACCGGCCGGGGTCGAGGTCGTCCCCGGCGATTTGTCGCTCTTCGCCGATCCGAAGACCGTGCTTCCCCCGTGCGATGTCGTGATTCATCTGGCCGGGGTGGTCGCGGCCAAAAAGGTGGCCGAGTACCGGGCGACGAACTACGGCGCCGTGACGGATCTGCTGGCCTGCCTGCGCCGGCAGGCATGGGCGCCCCAGCGCTTCCTGTTCGCGTCGTCGCTGGCCGCCGCCGGACCGTCCGACCCCGATCGCCCCTGGACCGAGGACGACCCGCTGCAACCAATCGACGCGTATGGTGCCGCGAAGGCCAGCGCCGAGGAGGCGGTGCGGACGGCGCCTTTCCCGACGACGCTGTTTCGCCCGCCGATCGTACTGGGCCCCGGCGACGGCGCCTCGCTGACGCTCTTTCGGTCGGCGCGGGCGGGGATCGGCGTGCGGGTGGCCGGTCCCCTGCAAAAGCTCAGCTTCGTCGACGTCCGCGATCTGGTCGACGCGATCCTGTGCATGGCCGCTGATCGGCGCCCCGGCTCGTTTACCTATTTCACCGGCCACGCCAGGAGCATGGACATCGGCGAGCTGTGGCGGGCGCTGGGGCGCGCCGTCGGAAGGCGCGTCGTCGTGGTGCCGTTGCCGGCCTGGGTGCTGTACCTGGCGATGCGTCTGTCCACGCTCGCGAGCTCGGTCCTGGGCCGCAAGAATCAGCTCGATCGGAAACAATACCTTCAGATGAAGGCGCCGGCTTTCGTGTGCATCAGCGACAGGCTGAACCGAGATCTCGGGTGGCGCGCCCAGTACGACCTGGCCGCATGCGTGGAAAACGCCGCGAACGGCTACCGGGCATCCGCGCTGCTGCGCAGCTGAAGCTTCGATCAGCGGCGCCGGCGTCGCGACGCCCACGCGAAGAAGATCGCGATCGGCAACCATGAAAGCCATCGCTCGTTCGATTGGCCACCGGCGTGGGCGCAGGAACATCCGTCGCTGGACGTCGACGTCCCTGGACCGGCGCCGCCGGACCCGCCGGTTCCCTGGCCCCCGGTTCCGCCGCCGGCGTCGACGGCGCTGCCGCCGCTGCCGCTGCTCCCGCTGCTGCCGCCACCGCTGCCACCGCTGCCGGAAGCCTCAGCCGCAGCGTCCGCTGGCTCGCCGCTGTCGCTGGCCGCGTCGTTCGTCGTCGGCGCATCGGTCGGGGCGGCGCCGTCGCCGCCGCCGCCATCCGCCCCACCGTCCGCGTCCGTCGCCAGGCGACGGGCGGCCCATAGCAGCGCGTCGCGCATCAAGATGTTGAACGTCGGATTTTGCCAGTCGGTGACGTCGTGGCCGGTGCCGATATAGACGGCGCGCTGGTATTTTTCGATCGTCCACCACAGCGGGTGGTCGCCGGCCGGCTTGACCTGCGTGTACGTCGTCTCGTCGGCCTTGGCCAGCACGTGCACATTCGCGCGGGGATTTCCCGTCCACTCGTACCACTCGTCCAGGATGCGCAGGCTGGCAGGCAGGTTCTTGGTCAGCGGGTGGTTGCGATCCTCGATCAGCACCACGCCGGTTTGTTTTGCCGGGTGGACCACGTAGGCGACCTGCCCCATGAGCTCGTCGTAGAACGGCCAGTCCCCGCGTTTGAGGACCAGCCCAGCGGCGTGAACGCCGACCCATCCTTTGCCGGATTTGATGAAGTTTTCGAAGGCCGCCCGCTGCTCCACCTTGATCTCGAACGGGGCCTGGTGCATCGACAGGAAGACGTCGTACTTGGCCAGGTTCGTCTCGGTGATCAGCGTGTTGTCGGTGGTGGGGTCGATGGTGAAGTCGTTCATCTTCCCCATGTCGGCCAGCACGGTGCGCGCCATCGTGCTCATGGTGATGTGATCGGCGGCGGTTGAATGAATCATGAAGATGCGGAAGGGCGCGGCCTGCGCCGCGCTGGCGATTCCGGTCGCTGCCACGAGCAACGTTGCGCAAAAAGGCAGACCAAATCTCATGGGCGCGACACTACAACACCCCGTGGCAGGGCAGATCTTGAATTCCAGCAAAAGCAAGGGCCAATGCGGCTCAGGCCCGCGCGAACCAGTCGGGGACCGAGGTGAGGGAGGCGCCGTTCTGGGACGCGCCCCAGAGGCGTTCGCACCGCGCCTCGAAGGCCGCGCGCGCGGCTGGGAGCTTGGCGAGCAGGATTCCCGGCAGCAGGGCGTAGATGCCGTCGGTGACGACGGGCGCGATCCCATGGAGGCTCCAGGCGAAGCCCTCGGCGTAGAGTTGGGCCTCGGCGTCGCTCGCGGGGGGCGGGAACTCGCGTGCGTCCCGGAGGAAGGGCACGACGTGCTCCTCTTCCAGGGCGAGGTGGCCGTCCAGGAGCGTCGACAGCTGCGTCACCACGGTGGCCGCCGCGCGTGTCGAGCCCGGCAGCTCGGCGAACGCACCCTCGCCCTCGGCGAGCAGGGGGTCG
>DASRQT010000146.1:0-15217 GCA_035696485.1 Polyangia bacterium
GGGCAAGAAAGAGAACAAGATGGGGCAGCGGTGCTCGAACACCACCGACGTCATCTTCGAGGAGGTGAAGGTCGGCAAGGGCAACATCGTCGGCGCAGAGGGCGAAGGGTTCAAGGTCGCCATGCGCAGCTTCGACCGCACCCGCTCCTGGATCGCCGCCGGCGCCGCCGGGATCATCCGCCGTTCGCTGGACGAATCGCGCAACTACGCGCTGGAACGAAAGACGTTCGGCGTCCCCATCGCGCAACACCAGGCCATCCAGTTCATGCTGGCCGAGATGGCCATCGCCTACGAATCGACGCGCCTGCTGTGTCACAAGGCGGCCTGGGGCATTGACACCGGCAAGGCCGACAGCATCGTGTCCAGTTACGCCAAGGCTTATGGCGCCGACTCGGCGATGCGGGTGGCGACCGACGCCGTCCAGATCTTCGGCGGCTACGGATACACCAAGGAATACCCGGTCGAGAAGCTCATGCGTGACGCCAAACTGCTGCAGATCTATGAAGGCACCAGCCAGATCCAGCGCATGGTGATCGCGCGCAACATCCTCGGATAGAACAACGCGGCACGCTTGACAGCCCCCGGGGAAGCACCAGCTTCCGTGGGGGTGTGATGAGACGAGCGGCAGTTTACGCGGTTTGGTTGGTTCTGACGTGGGCCTGCGACGGTGCGGGCGGCCAGGCCAGCGCTGCCGATCCAAGCAACCCTGCACAGCTCACCACGCCCGAATGCCTCCAGCGGCAACCCGACAGGCGCGGGCGATTCCTCGATGTCAACGGCGATGGCTTCGCCGACCTGGCGGTCGGCGCTCCGTCGGCGCAATCGACCTTTGTTTACCTGGGTGGCCCCAGCGGGATCGGCTCCACCCCGGCGGCAACGCTGGTTGGGGACGTCGAGGCCGGCGCGGCCGTTGCCGCGGCCGGCGACGTCAACCACGACGGCTTTGGCGACCTGATCGTGGGCAGCGGCATGGACACCGCCACCGTTTACCTGGGCAGCGCGTCCGGGGTGAACGCGGCCGGCATCGCGCTCGACCCGGGCGAGACGCTGCGGTTCGGCGCGACGGTGTCGACCGCCGGCGACGTCAACGGTGACGGCTTTGACGACGTGATCGTCGGGACGCGGTACGGCGCCCTGATCTACCTCGGCAACGCGGGCGGCGTCGCGACCAGCGCGGCGCATCTGCTGGCCGGCCCGGGCTCGGCCGCCCTGACCGTGGTCGGCGGGGTGGACTTCAACCGCGACGGCTTCGGCGACGTCGTGGTCGGTTCGGGCAACGTGGGCGTCAACATCTTCATGGGCGGTCCCGCTGGTCCGTCGACCGCCCCCAGCCTGACCCTGGCCGGGACCGGCGGCGCGGCCGCCGCGGGCGACGTCAACGGCGACCATTATTCTGATCTGCTGGTCGCCACCGGCAGCGGCGTCGACGTTTACGCCGGCAGTCGACGGGGATTATCAGCCACCCCGCTCGTCACCCTCAAGGATCCCACCGGCGCCGGCTTCGGCGACGCCATCGGCACGACGCTGTCCAGTGCCGGTGACGTCAACGGTGACCGCTTCGACGACCTCGTCATTGGAAGCCTCAACGGCGATCGCGCGTACGTCTTTCTCGGCGGCCGGCGCGGCCCCGGCGTGACACCTGCGCGAACGCTGACCGGCGCGGTCAACTCGGGTTTCGGCGCCGCGGTCGGCGGCGCCGGCGACACCAACGGCGACGGCTTCAGCGACGTGATCGTTGGCGCTCGCACCGCCGGCCAAGCCTTCGTCTTCCTGGGCGCCACCGCCGGACCCAGCGCCACCCCCGCCGTGACCCTCACCGGCCCGGCGCGGTTCGGCGAATCCGTCTCCAGGTTCGCGCGCTAGCGTTGCACAGCTACGGCCCCTACAGCCGGCCGAGCGAGCCGCCCCAGATGGCGCCGACGCCCAGCTGCTGTTCGATGCGCATCAGCCGGTTGTACTTGGCCACCCGCTCTGAACGCGCCAGCGACCCGGTCTTGATCTGCCCAGAACGGACCGCGACCGCCAGGTCGGCGATGAACGTGTCCTCGGTCTCGCCTGACCGGTGCGAGATGATGGTCGTCCAGCCGTTGCGGTGGGCCATCTCGACCGACTCCAGCGTCTCGGTCAGCGTCCCGATCTGGTTGACCTTGACCAGCACGCTGTTGGCGGCGCCCTTTTCGATCCCCGTGCGAATCCGTTCGACGTTGGTGACGAACAGATCGTCGCCCACCAGTTGCACGCGGTCGCCGATGGCCTTGTTCAGCGCCACCCAGCCGTCCCAGTCGTTCTCCGCCATGCCGTCCTCGATCGACACGATGGGGAACTGCTCGCACAGCTTTCGGTAAAATTCGACCAGCCCCTTGGCGTCCAGCTCCTTGCCCTCGCCCTCCAGCTTGTAGGTCTTGCTGGTCTTGTCCCACAGCTCGCTCGACGCCACGTCCAGGGCCAGCGCGACGTCCTTGCCGGGTTTGTAGCCGGCCTTCTCGATGGCCTCGACGACGATCGCCAGCGCGGCCTCGGCACCCGGCAGGTCGGGCGCGAAGCCCCCCTCGTCACCGACGGCGGTCGCAGCCTTGCGGTCGTGCAGCAACTTCTTGAGAGTATGAAACACCTCGGCGCCGGCGCGCAGCGCCTCGCTGAAACGGGGCAACCCCTTGGGCACGATCATGAACTCCTGGAAGTCCAGCGAGTTGTCGGCGTGCGCCCCGCCGTTGATGATGTTCATCAGCGGCACCGGCAGCACGCGCCCCGACGGTCCCCCGAGGTACTTGTAAAGCGGCAGGCCGAGCTCGTCGGCGGCCGCGCGCGCCACCGCCATCGAGACGCCCAGCATGGCGTTCGCGCCGACCTTGCCCTTGTTGGGCGTCCCGTCGACCGCCAGCATGGCGGCGTCCAGACCGGCCTGGTCGAAGGCGTCACGCCCGCACACCACCGGCCCCAGCATCGTCGCCACGTTCTCGCACGCCTTGAGGACGCCCTTGCCCAGATACCGCTTCTTGTCACCGTCGCGCAGCTCCAGCGCCTCGTGCTCGCCCGTCGACGCGCCCGACGGAACGGCGGCGGTGCTGGTGATGCCGGACTCCAGCGTCACGTCCACTTCAACCGTCGGATTTCCGCGCGAATCCAGGATCTCGCGCGCCAGGACACTGTCGATGATGGCTTTCCGTACGATGCTCATGGGACAAATTCCTATCTCATATGGGCCCGCGCGGCTATAGCTTGCTGCGGTCCCGTTCTAGCGGGATCGCAAATGCAGTGGGATACTCCCCGCACTCATGAAGCAGAACCCCCGGGTCACCGAACGCTCCGCCCTCCTCACGCCGCGCCAGATCTTCGATTACCTCGATCGCTACGTGGTCGGGCAGGACCGCGCCAAGCGCACCATCGCCATCGCGGCCTACAATCACCTCAAGCGCTGCGACCAGAAGAACAGCGGCCAAAAACGCCTGATCAAGAAGTCGAACGTGCTGCTGCTGGGGCCGACTGGTTCAGGAAAGACGCACATCGCCCGCACCCTGGCCAACTGCCTCGACGTCCCCTTCACGGTCGCCGACGCCACCGAGTACACCGAGGCCGGCTACTACGGCAAGGACGTGGAGGTCATGGTCGGCGAGCTGCTTCATCGCGCCAACCAGGACGTGGAGCTGGCGCAGCGCGGGATCGTGTTTCTCGACGAGATCGACAAGATCGCGCGCCGCAGCCAGTCCGCCCGAACCGGCGCCGGCTCACGCGACATCGGCGGCGAAGGCGTGCAGCAGGGCCTGCTGAAGCTGCTTGAGGGGCGCGAGATCTTCGTCCCGATGAACGTCACGCAACACTGGAACAAGCACGACTTCGTCGTGATGGACACCCAGGACATCCTGTTCATCGCCGCCGGGACCTTCTCCGATCTGCACCTTCAAGACGTCAGCAAGACCGTCGGGTTCGGCAACGGCAACGGCGACCGGCGCGGCGCCGACAAGTCACGCACCCGACGCGCCAGCGAAAAGGAGCTGCTGGAGTATGGCCTCCTGGCGGAATTCCTGGGGCGCCTGCCGGTTCGGGTCGAGCTGGATCAACTGTCCGTCGAGGATCTGTTCCTGGTCATGACCGCGCCACCGGATTCGGTGGTCCGCGAGTACCAGGCGCTCCTGAAGATGGACGGCGTCGATCTCCGTTTCTCCGACCCTGCCCTGCGCGCCATCGCAGGTTTCTGCATCCGGCGCAAGACGGGAGCTCGCAGCGTCCGCACCTTCATCGAGGAGATCTGTCACGACATTATGTTCGAGGCCCCGGAGCGCAAAGGCGAGACCATCACCATCGACGCCGACTTCGCGATGGCGCGCCTGGAACGCTTGCCGGAGGGCGCCGATGCCGGCGGGTAGGCCGTGAAAATCTCGGAAATGTTCCGCCGTAGCGGGACGGGCGACAACGCAAAGCGCGTCTTCTCGTTCGAGTTTTTCCCGCCCAAGACCGACGCCGGCGTGACCGCGCTGGAGAAGACCATCCGCGAGCTGGCGGAGCTGTCTCCGTCTTTTGTCTCGGTGACCTACGGCGCCGGCGGCTCGACGCGGCAGAAGACTGTCGACCTGGTGCAGTGGATCCAGCGCGAGGCCAACATCTGCGCCATGGCGCACCTGACCTGCGTCGGGGCCGCAGAGGCCGAGATCGGCGCCGTGCTGGACCGCCTGGTCGGAGCCGGGATCGAGAACATCATGGCCCTGCGCGGGGACCCGCCGGCCGGGCAAGAGACATTCGTCCAGCCCGTCGGGGGATTCGCCCACGGCAGCGACCTGGTCGCGTTCATCCGCCGCCACGTGGGCAACCGCGTCTGCGTGGGCGGGGCCGCCTACCCCGAAGGCCACCTCGAATGCCGCGACCTCGATCGCGACATCGCCCACCTCAAGGTCAAGGTCGACGCTGGCCTCGAATTCGTGGTCACGCAGCTGTTCTTCGACAACCGCTTCTACTTCGACTTCGTCGCGCGCGCCCGCGCCGCCGGCATCACCGTCCCGATCGTGCCGGGGATCATGCCGATCCGAAACCTGGCGCACATTGAACGGATGACCAAGCTGTGCGGCGCCAGCATCCCGGCTGTGCTGTTCGCCGAGCTGGATCGCTCGCGCAACGACGATTCAGCGATGGCCGCGCTGGGCGTCGCGCACGCGACCGCCCAATGTGTCGAGCTGCTCCACGGCGGCGCGCCCGGCATCCACTTCTACACGCTGAATCAGTCGCCCGCGACCCGGGTCATCCTGACGGCCCTCAAGGCCGCCCGACTCGCGTAGCGTCGCGCCTAGTTCGGCCGGTTGTCGCGGCGGTGGCCTTCTTCGTCGATCATCGACTCGATGAGATCGAGAACGCGCTGGTGAGAATCCAGCTCTTCACGATCCATCTCGGCCATGTACTGCGCGCGATGGCGCCAGGCACAAAGCACGTAGCCGACCAGGACGCAGGCCGCGCCGGTCATCACCAGAACTGCGCTTGTGACAACGTTGCCCATTGCCACTCCTCTCGACGGCTTGGCGACCGGCCTTGAGTCGCCGACCTGCCGCGTCAGCGACAAGCCGCTGCCCGTCGCCACTTTTGCTAGAGTCCACGAATGTCGGCCGGCGCGCTGATTCCGCAGCTGCTCGAACGCATCGGGGTCAAGGCCCTGAGCGGCGCAACGCCGTGGCTGGCCGACGTGGTCGCGTCGCTGGCGGCAGGGGGTTCGCCAACGGGCGCCGCTGCCGTGTTCGCGTCCATGGCTCGCCGACTGGGTCGGTCGCCGCTGCCCGCCGGCCCACCTCTGGCCACCGATGACGACATCGTCTCCACGGACACCTGGAGCGTCGACGAGGCCGGGCGCGTGGCGCTGTTGCTGGCCATCGCCGCCGGCTCGCCTGACCGCGTCGAGGAGATCGTCAATCTCGTCTACAGCGACGGCGACACCCGGGAAAAGATGGCGGTGGTGCGCGCGCTGCCGCTGCTGCCCGCCGGCGACCGCTGGATCGAGCTGGCGCTTGATGCCGGGCGCACCAACGAGCTGCCGCTGTTTGCGGCCCTGGCGTGCGAAAACCCCTACCCGGCGCGCCACTATCCGGAGCTGGAGTTCAACAAGCTGGTCATGAAGGCGGTGTTTGTCGGTGTCGACGTCGGGCGGATCGTCGGTCTGCCCCGACGCGCGAACCCGGAGCTGTCGCGCATGGCGGTCGAATACATCGAGCAGCAGCTGTCGGCGAATCGCACCTTCCCGCCCGATCTCTGGCTGGCCATCGCCAGGTACCCACCGGCGGGGGCGATCCGGACCATCTCTGAACAAGAGGTCACGCGCGCGGTCGCCGCCGCCCGCCTCACCCTCGAGCAGGAACCCCGTCCAGGAGCCCGATGACAACCACCACGCTGCCCACCGGGTTGAAGATGTTCGACCCGCACGTCCACATGACCTCACGCACGACCGACGACTATGAACGGATGGCAGCCGCGGGTGTGGTCGCCGTCCTGGAGCCGGCGTTCTGGTTGGGCCAGCCGCGCACGCAGCTCGGGACGTTCCTCGACTACTTCAGCGCGCTGATCGGGTGGGAACGTTTCCGCGCCAGCCAGTTCGGCATCGTCCACGTCTGCACGCTGGCGCTGAACCCCAAGGAGGCCAACGACGACCGCGTGTCGGGCCCGGTGCTGGAGGCGCTGCCTCGCTTCCTTGAAAAGGACGGCGTGGTGGGCGTCGGCGAGGTCGGGTACGACGACGTCACCGCGCGCGAGGAGAAGGTCTTCGCCGCGCAGGTCGAGATTGCGAAGAAGGCCAGGCTGCCCGTGCTGGTGCACACCCCTCATCGCGACAAGAAACGCGGCACCGAACGATCGCTGGCCCTCATCCGCGAAAGCGGGATCGACGAAGCCATGGTGCTGATCGATCACAACAACGAGGAGACGCTGCCGCTGGTGCGCGAGACCGGCTGCTGGGCGGGCCACAGCATCTACCCCGACACCAAGATGACCGAAGAGCGCGTGGTGGCGCTGATGCAGCGCTTCGGCACCGACAAGATCATCGTCAACAGCGCCGCCGACTGGGGCAAGAGCGATCCCCTGAAGGTCCCGAAGACGGCGGCCGCCATGGCCGCGGCGGGGTTTGCCGCCGCCGAGATCGAGAAGGTGGTGTGGTCGAACCCGGTCGCCTTCTTCGCGCAGTCGGGGAAGCTGGACCTGTCATCCCTCGACGCGCGCGGCGTCGATCAGCGCCTGCTGTTCGAAGGAAACTCCGTCCTGCGCGGGCAAGCGCCGGCGGTCACCACGCCGGCAGCAAAACGCGGCTAGGGTCGGGGTTCTCGTCATGAGCAGCTCGAGGAAACGCCCGGTCGTCGCGCTGGCGGGCCTCGTACTGGCGACGCTTTGCTCGTCGCGCGCGGATGCGCAGCCGCCGCCCGCACCGATCGAGGAGCCAGCTCCTCGCCGCTACGGCGATCGGGGCACCTCGGAGATCGCGGTCGGCCTCGGTTACTCGTCGGTGTCGGGTTTTCTGGCCGCGGGCGGCTTCCGCTACTTCGTGATCGACAAGGTCGCGCCGGGATTCGAGGGGACCTACGTGCGTGGCGGCTCCAGCGTCCCGTCGTACGGGCTGGCGCTGGCGTCGCTGCGCTTCGTCCCGGTGCAATCGTCCAGCGTGGCGCTGCTGCTCACGGGGCGAACCGGACGAATGTTCCTGGCAAACCACGCCGACGGCTGGGGGCTCGGCGCCGGCGCTGGCATCCTCATTCCGGTCGGCGGCGGCGCGGGCATCGAGATCGGCTACGAGTTCTTGCGCCTTCTGCCGGCCAGCTTCTGCGCCGATCTATCCACCTGCGTGCTTCACGGCCTGGTGCTCGGCATCCGATTCAGCTTCTGATCGCTGCGCTCTATTCGCTGGCGCTCACGGCTTGACAGTGATCTCGGAGATTGACCAGACGTTGGTGGCGGTACCGGTCTGTCTCACCAGGAGAAAGCGCGCGCGGCGGGTCGCAAATGCGATCTGGGTCAGCTGCATCCCATTGCCGCTGGCAACGGTTGTGAAGGCGACGCCGTCCGTCGATAGCTCCAGGCGATAGGCCTGCGGGGCGTTCCCGGCCGGTGCTTCCAGTATCACCTGACTCACGTTCGTGGCGGCACCGATGTCCAGCCGGAAGGTTTCGGTGCCGCGTTGTTGCATCCCGGTGGTCCAGCGCGACAACGGATCGCCATCGAAGGCGTTGCCTTCGACCGCTCCCCCGAGGCTAGATGACGCCATCGCTTTCCAGTTGCCGGGATCAAATGGATCAATCGCCCCTGGAGGCGGCGCCATCCCGGGCTGGCAGCCGAACCGGATCTCGTTGATTGACCACCAGTTCGTGCCCGTGCCGGTTTGCGAGATTCGCATCACGCGCGCGTCGGACAGGGGAAGGTTGATGGTCAGCAGCGCGCCGGGACTCTGGTTCACCGCCACGGGTCCCAGCACCGACGTGAACGTCGTGCCATTGGCCGAGGTCGAGATGCGGTAGCCGCGCGGGTAGTCGGTTTGGTTGCCCGAGCGGTAGTCCAGGACGACCTGGTTGAACTTGACCGGGCCGCCGAAGTCGATCTCGAAGGACTCGTCGCCCGCCTGGTCCTTCCCCGATGACCACCGGGTCGCTGGTCGTCCGTCGATGGCGTCTTCGACAGGATAGTTAGGAGACGTTGCAGAGGCCGTCGCGGTCCAGTGCACGCGGTTGCAGTAATTGAGAAACGCGATCGGTTGCACCGGGACATCTGGGGGGACGTCTCGCGGCGGCGTGGTGTCCATCATGACCGGCACATCGACCGACGCATCCGGCGTGCGTTCGGACGGGCTGTCGACACTGTCGAAAGCTGGCGCGTCGATGGCGCCGCCCGAACCACCGGTCGCAACCAGGCCACCGCTGCCGCCCGAAGCAGCAGTACCGCCAGAACCACCGGTACCGCCCGAGCCCGCCGTGCCGTCAAAGCCACCGGTACCGCCCAGTCCACCGGTACCGCTCAGACCACCGAAGCCTCCGCCGCTGCCCGGCAGCCCGCCCCCGTCCCGACCGTTGAGACGGAATGGCTCCGCCCCTGTGCAGGCCGCGACCGCCGCGAGAGCGGCAAAAATCCTAATGGAAGCCAAACCTCCCCCCATAAGGGAAAACGTTATACCAAATGGCCTCACAAGCGATTGGTCGCTTTTTTTTACATAGTAAAAACATGCGGTTAACGCACAGAAATCTGTGGGTTAAACGTTTTTTGCCTATCGTATTCCCAAGTATCCCTACGGAGATTGCCGGTCCCGCTACCGACTGACCGTTTCCACGATGTCTCGGCGGCGGTTGTGGAGTAAGGTCCGCGCCCATGCGGCTTCGCACCGCCCGGGGCAAACCCGCCCTGCTCTGTTATTGCGCCAATGTGCACCCCGGCGAGACGCTGGACGACGTGCGCGCGGCGCTGCATCGTTATGCGCGCCCGATCCGCGAGGCGCTTGGGGTTCCGCAGATGGGGGTCGGTCTATGGCTCAGTCGCGGCGCGCTGGACCAGCTGCACGAGGAAGGGCCAACTGGCCTTGACCGGCTGCGCGACGGGCTGGCGGAGGATGGACTGTTCGTCTTCACCATGAACGGTTTTCCCTATGGCAACTTTCAAGCCGACGTGGTCAAGCGCGACGTCTATCACCCCGACTGGTCGACCCGGCAAAGACAGCGCTACCTGGTGGAACTGGCCGAGACCCTGGCCGCGCTGATGCCCGACGACATCAGCGACGGCACCATCTCGACGCTGCCCATCGCGCACCGCGAAGAGGCCGGCAGCGACATCTGGCCGCAGGCGCTGGAACAGATCTGCGAGCTGGCCGATGATCTCGCACGCCTCCGCCAGCAGACCGGCAAGTCGATCCGCGTCTGCTTCGAACCCGAGCCCGGATGCCTACTCGAGACCACCTCCGACGCCGTGAAGATGTTTCAGGATCGGCTGCCCGCGATCGCCCGGCGCAGGAACATGGCGCCCGACGTGATCGCAAGCCACCTCGGCGTCTGCTTCGACACCTGCCACCAGGCGGTGGCGTTCGAAGACGCGGCGGTCTCGCTGGGCGCGCTGCGCGCCGCGGGCGTCACGGTCGGAAAGATCCAGCTGGCCAGCGCGCTGGTCGTGCACGAACCCGACTCACCGGCGGGCCGCGCCGCCCTTACCCGCTTCGATGAACCCCGGTTTCTCCACCAGGTCCGCGCCCAGCTGGACGATGGCGCGCTCGGCGCCGTGGACGATCTTCCGGCCGCGCTGGCGGTTCCTCGCCCCATCCCCGCCGATCGGCCGTGGCGCGTCCACTTCCACGTCCCCATCCACCGCGATCTCGTCGGCGAGCTCGGTACCACGCGGTCCTTCCTGCGCGACACACTGGCGGCCGTGGCTGACTGGGACGTGCTGCCGCACCTCGAGATCGAAACCTATACCTGGTCGGTGCTGCCGCCCGGCGAGCGCCCGGTCGATGACGACGGCCTGGTCGCCGGCATCGCCGACGAGCTGCGCTGGGTGCGAAAGGAGCTCACGTGAGCCACCCGCCGCTGGTGGTCATAAACGTCGTCGGGCTGACGCCCGCGCACCTCGGCGCCGACACGCCCAACCTGACCCGCCTGGCGGACGCCGGCTTCGCCTGTCCCCTCGAACCGGTGCTTCCCGCCGTCACCTGCACCGCGCAGGCGACGATGCTGACCGGCCTGTCCCCGCGTGACCACGGCGTCGTGGCCAACGGCTGGTACTTCCGCGACCTGGCCGAGCCGTGGCTCTGGCGGCAGTCGAACCACCTGGTCACGGGCGAGAAGGTCTGGGAGACCGCCCGCCGCAGCCGCCCCGGCCTCCGCTGCGCCAAGATGTTCTGGTGGTTCAACATGTACTCGTCGGCCGACGTGGCCGTGACCCCGCGCCCGATCTATCCAGCCGACGGGCGCAAGCTGCCCGGCATCTACACGGCGCCCGCCCGCTATGAACGGTCACTGCAGGAGACGCTGGGGCCGTTCCCGCTGTTTCATTTCTGGGGCCCCGCCGCCGACATCCGTTCGACGAAATGGATCGCCGACGCCTCGCGCGTGGTGTTCGACGAGGAACGCCCCGATCTCACGCTGGTCTACCTGCCGCACCTCGACTACAACATGCAGCGTCTCGGGCCCGATGATCCGCGCGTCCGCCAGGACGTGCGCGCCGTCGACCAGGTCGCCGGCCAGCTGATCGATCACGTGCGCGGCGCCGGCGCCGAGGTGCTGGTGGTGTCCGAATACGGCATCGAGGCCGCGACCGGCGTCGTCCGCATCAACCAGGTGCTGCGCGAGGCGGGCCTCATCGAGGTGCGCGAGACGCTGGGCTGGGAGATGCTGGACGCGGGCGCGTCGCGCGCCTTCGCCGTTGCTGACCACCAGCTGGCGCACGTGTACGTCAAGGACCCGGCCGACATGGCGCGCGTCACGGCGCTCTTGCGCGGCCAGGGCGGTATCGAACGCCTCTACGCCGGGGACGACCGCGCCGAGATCGGTCTCGACCACCCGCGCTCGGGCGAGATCGTCGCGCTGGCCGCGCCCGGTTTCTGGTTCGCTTACTATTACTGGCTGGACGAGGCGCGCGCGCCCGATTTCGCCCGCACCGTCGACATCCACCGCAAACCCGGCTACGACCCGGTGGAGCTGTTCCTCGATCCCGACCTGCCGCTGGTCAAGGGACGCATCGCCTGGACGCTGCTCAAGAAGAAGCTGGGCTTCCGGACCCTCATGTCGGTTATTTCGCTGCGCCCCGAGCTGGTCAAGGGGACCCACGGCCGTCCGCCGGCCAGCCCCGACGTGGGCCCGCTGCTGATCTCATCCAGCCGCGACGACGCCGCCGACAGCAAACCGATGGCCGCCGTGAAGGACCTTATTCTTCGTCGTCTTCTCCGCTGACCGTCCCAGCGGGCGGCGCCTTCCCGCGCGCGTGCCCGCCGCCCATCCCGTCGACCACAATCGCCAGGTGGACCCAGATCGCCTGGTAGTGGTCGGCGAATCCGGACAGCGGAATGGGATCCGACGCCAACGCGTTGGTCTTGTAAATATAACGGCGCAGATCGAAGCCGGCGCGGACCTCGACCAGCGGATGGACGCGGTACCCCGCCGCCACCACCGCGTCGAAACCGGTCACCGTGGCCCTCGGGAAATATTGCGCCGACTGGATCTGATAAGGCTGATTCCCCGGCGACGTCACCAGGCGATAGCCAGCACCGGCCATGACGCTCAACCCGACGGGCAACTGAAGGCGCACGTTGCCGGCAAACCGCAGATAGCTGTAGTCCATGTCCGGAACGTTGATGCCGTTGCGCGGCGCGGCCGGTCCGCTGGCGAAGACGAACGCGTGATGGCCAAGACCGGCCGTGACGCTGGGCTCGAGGAAGCTGCCCACGATCGTCCGAACCCGGACACCGCCGAAGTAGTCGCTGCCCTTGGTCGGGTACCCGAGGCTGTCCGGAGGCGGGCTCTTGGAGATGAAGGTCGATGCGTATTCACCGTCGACCACCAGGCCCACGTTGGAGATGAAGGCGGAGGTCATGTGCGCGGCGGGAAACCACACCGCCGAAAAACCCATCGCGGTCCGGTAGTTGACCACAAACGGCAAGATTGCCGAGCCGAAGTCTTTGGAATAACTCAGGTTTCTTGAGAGGAACCGGGGACCGATCTCCAGCGCCAGAGCCGGAAAGCCGCCCGTGCCGCCCCCACCTTCCTCGTCGTCGTCATCGTCGGAAGAGCGTTTGGCCTTCTTGGCCTTCTTGCGAACCGCCGTCGACGCCCGCTCCTGCTTGTCGCTGGCGTCGGAATCGCCGTTGCGCTTGGAAACCTTCTTTTCCTCGGCTTTCTTGGGCGGCGGCTCCTCCTCGACTTTTTCTGGCTCCTTGTCCGCCTCCTCCTTCTCGTCGGCGGCAGGCGGGGCGGCCTCGCGCTTGTCCTTGCCGGCCGCCCTGCTCACGACCTCTTCCGACTTTCCCGACGACGGTCGCGCGTTCTCAATCCCCGAACCAATGCGTGACCACAACGTCTTGAGGACGGCGTCGGCCAGCTTGTCGGCCCCCCCCTTCACCACAAAGGTGGCGTCCGCCGTGGTGGCCCCATTGGAGCCGTTGTGCACGATGATTCGTGCCTTGCCGGCGGGCGCGTTGACCTCGCCGGTCACGATGGCCGCCAGCTTCAACTTGCGCGCGATGGCCGCGATGTCGCCGGGCGCCTCAAACCCCTTCTTGAGCGATCGGGCGGCCGCCTCGACCTGCTGGTGGCTGGTCAGCTTGCACCCATTTGTGGCCAGCACCTCGCCGACCTTGCTCCTGATCAGGGCGTCGCCTTTACCGACGATCCGGATCCCCACGTGCTGATCCTGAGCCGACGCCACAGTCGCCCCCCCCAGAACAACGACCACCAGTGAGGCGAAAGCCAGGACCCTTTTCGAACATCTTGGGCCGCTCGCTGCGTACATCGGAGGAAACTCGCAGAAAATTTCCCAGCCGGCAATGTCAAAAAGCCGCCAGCGCAGCGCGTCCGGAAATGCCCCCTTTCGGGGAGTTAGCCGACCAGCGCGTCGGAGACGAACTGGAAAACCTTGCGCGCGGTATCAACCGCCACGTGTGAATGCCGGGACAGCTCGAACGTCGCGGGGCCCGCGTAGGCGGTGTCGCGCAGCGCGCGCAGCACCGCGGCGACGTCCATGTCCCCTTCCCACGGCACCAGGTGATCGTGCGCCGCGCGGTTCATCCCCTCGAGGTGCACGTTGACGATACGCCGCGCATAGCGTTTGACGGTCTCGGCCGCGCCGGCCTCCTCGGTGATGTGCGCGTGCCCGACGTCCAGGGTCAGCTGGAACGCCGGGTGCCCAACCTTTTCCGACAACCAATCGAACTCCGACATGCCGCTGATGTACATGCCGGGCTCTGGTTCGAACCCGATCACGACGCCGCGTAGCGCGGCGTAGTCGCAGACGGTGCGCAACCCCTGCACGAGGCGCGTGTCCAGCGCGTCGGGGGTCGCGCCGACGGGCGCCGCGCCCGACCACAGGCTGATCACCCCGGCGCCGATGCGCGTGGCGGTGTCCACCGCGCGCTGCAGGAACCCGATGCGCCGCTGCCGATCCGCCTCATCGTCGGACAGGAACGTCGGCTGATGCTTGCGCCACGGGTCCAGCAGGTAGCGCGCGCCGGTCTCGACCACCGGGGTCAACCCCAGCTCGCGCAGCAGCGCCGCGCAGCGGTCGCTCTCGGCTTCCCAGTTGCCGCCGAAGGGATTGAGGGCGTGATGATCCAGCGTCAGCCCCACGCTCTTGTACCCGACCCGGGCGATGACCCGCAGGGCGTCCACCAGGGCGTGGGAGACGAATCCGTTCGTGTTGTAGCCCAGCAGCATGGGCACACAATCTACCGCGCGCTGTTCAGGTCAAGTAGTACCAACGCCGCAGAACATACGCGGGCGCGGCGCACGCGAAGACCACCACTGCTGGCCATGCCCATCCGGCGGCAGCCACCATCGTGGCATCAATGGCCGGCATCAACAGGATGCCGCCGCCGATGGCGCGGCCGATGGCTCCGCCGCTGCTCTCGGTCCACAGCGGGGCGAACAGGCGCCGCCCCTGCACCAGCACCGCCGCCGCAAACGGCGCGGTCAGGACAAATCGCATCCACTGCCCCCACATCTTTTCGATCAGGGCCACCCCCGCCACCGCCGCCAGCAGGGACATCATCGCGATCGACGACTGCGCGCGCATCCGCGAGCTGCCCCCCACCTCGTCACGCGCCAGGTACGTGATGATGGCGGTATAGGCCCCCATCACCAGCGCCGCGGTCACCGCCACCGAGGACCAGGCCCCGGGCGACGCCGCGCACAGCCCCAGCACCACGTTCAGGAGGCGGCAGGTCCCCATCGCCAGGGGCCCCAGCGCCGTCCCCTTGAGCCGCCCATCATAAAGAAGGATTGCCGCGGTCAGGGCGACTGCGACAAGCAGGGTCTGGGGCCCGAACATCCCCGCCAGCACGACCCCCAGTACCAGCAGCCCGAACCCCAGGATGGCGGCCGACGCCGGCGAGACGGCCCCCGACGGGATCGGCCGGTCCGGGCGTTCGACGGCGTCGACCCGGCGATCGAACAGGTCGTTCAACACCATTCCACCCAAATAGAGGGCCCCGGAAGCCCCCACCAGCAGCCCGTCTCGGGCCTCAAACCGACCCCCGCGGGCGAGGTATACCCCGCCTATCACGTTGGCGAAGGCCGTGAAG
>DASRQT010000147.1:0-1775 GCA_035696485.1 Polyangia bacterium
GTTGCGCCGGCGACTGCTAGAGCAATAAGTGCGGGCATGGGGGAACAGCAACGGGATCCCGCGCTTGGCGATCTGATCTGCGGGAACGTCTGCGATCGGGCCCGGGCCGAGAGCGGTGCTGTCACCGAGCCCGGCCTCGAGCTGGCTACACGCCAGCCAGTAGTCGCCCGCTGCCCGCTTGTGTCGATCGTCGGAGGGCCGCGCATACGTGGACGCCGGAGGTTCGTCGGACGGCTCAGGCTCGACCGTCACCAGATCCATGTACTCCGGAGCGATCGTGGTCCATCCACGGCTCCCGAGGTCACCAAGCCCTTCGAGCCGAAGGGCTTGATCAAGCTCCTGTCGCCATGGGATCGGCTTGACGTCGGTTCGGATCCCGTGGATGCACAGCACGATCCGTGTCACGTCCGCCGGATGGTATTCGCCGGACCGCCGGCGCTCGGCAGCGTCGCCAAGAGGCGGCAGGCGCATGTGGCGAGGACGGCGGGGCAGCGTTCGTCGCCGTCTACGCGTCCTCGTAGAGTTCGATTCGCGGTTGGCCTTCTACGCCGGCCATGCGCATGACCTCGCGCAGATACATCGCGCCGGAGAACAGCTCGGCGTCTGCCGCGGTCGCAAATCGATGAATGACCAGGACGTTGTTTGGATCGTCGGTTGCGCGGTACACCCCTTGGGGCGTTCCGACGCCTGCTTGTTCGAGGCCTGCGAAGCCGTCGTAGATCTCGCGCCAAGCGTCGTAATCCCTGACACGGTGCTGGACCACCGCCGTGACCGTCATCGAATTCCTCTCGTGATTGGATAACTGCAGCCGCGCTCCTACAGGAGCCCTAGCAACCGACGCCGGCGCCTAGCGGTGGGCGACGTACGCGCGCACGTCCGCGACGCTCCACCAGCTGCCGCTCGCCGCGTTCAGCGTCATCCGCACGAAACGGACCGGTGCACCCGAAAGCGTGACGGCGGTCAGCTGGCCAGTGCCGGCGCCTGAGGCCACCGGCGAGCTCCAGGTGGTCCCGTCGGAGCTGACGGTCACGCTGTAGCCGCGCGGGTAGTCGCCGAGGTTGACGCCGGTGTCGAACACAAGCTTGCGCACCTGCTCGGGTCGACCGAAGTCGACCTGCAGGTATTGGCCGGGCTGCTGGCCGGCGCCGGTGGAGTAGCGCGTGGTCGCGTCATCGTCGACGGCGTTGCGCGCGACGTCGCCCTGACAGCACGGGTCCGTCGGGCCGGTGGGGTTGGCGCTGGCCGTCCAGGCGGACGGGTCGAGCTCGGTCAGGTGCCGGCCTGCGCGCGGGCCTGTCGTCCAGGTGAACGTGGCCAGTGAATCGCCTGGCATGTCGTAGGTGAAGCTGCGGTTGCCCTCGCGAACGCCGAACGCCTGGTGGGTACCGGAAACCCGCCATTGCGGGTGCGGGGAAGGTGCCACCTGCATTGGTCCTCGGCGGGTTAGGCGATGGCGCGGATTCCGCCACCCGCCGTTCTGGAATTCGGCGAAGTTCGTAAGGAGGGGCCCCGTACCCGTCGATGCGCTGGTGCGAGCCTGATCCCATGTCAATCGCGGAAACGACGTTGATTCGTTACTCGGTCGGCATACGCGCAGGTACCCTGAGGTTTCACATGGGCAGCTGTGACATCAAAGGCTCGACCACGATCATCGAGTTGCTAAAGCGGTTCCCCGACGGCCGCGCGGCTCGCCTGATGGCAGATCTCAGCTGGGCCTGCGCGCATTGTGGAGGCGCCTTTCATGAACCACTGACGATGGCGGCGAAGCGGCACGC
>DASRQT010000148.1:0-15136 GCA_035696485.1 Polyangia bacterium
CAGCTCCTCGACCTTGCGCTTGCAGATCTCCTGCGTCTCGTCGGTGGAGTCGTCGAGCACCTGGATCTCGAGTCGGTCGCGCGGCCAGTCGATCTGCGCCACCGCGTCGAGCAGCCGCTGCGCCACGTACATCTCGTTGAAGAGCGGCAGCTGCACGGTCACGGCGGGCAGATCGGAGAAGGTCCCGAGCGCGCGCGGCGCCTTGTCGCGGTGACGGTAGTAGAGAAAAACCAGCGAGGATCGGTGAAAGCCATAGACCGCGAGCAAAACCAGAATCACTAAATAAGTACCGACGACCACTCCCGAAATTTCCATGGCCGCCAAGATAAGGCATCAATTGTCATCGAATTGTAATTCCTTGTATTTCATTGTGTCGCGTTGAACGAGACTCTGTGTCCAGATGTCTAGACCTGTCCGTAGACGGGCAGGACGGCGCCGGAGACCAGTTGGTTCTGGGGGCGGCACAGCCAGACGATGGTGGCGGCGATCTGGGCGGGCTTGGGCCACAGATCGTGGCGGGCGTTGGGCATGGCGCGGCGGTTGGCGGGCGTGTCGATGATGGACGGGACGACGGCGTTGACCAGGATGCCGCGCGCTTTCACCTCGTCGGCCAGGCACTGGGTCAAGGTGACGACGCCAGCCTTGGCGATGCTGTAGGCGGTGGAGCCGCCCTTCGGTTCCAGCGCGGCGCGCGAGGCGACGTTGACGATGCGGCCGCCGCCGGCCGCGGCCGCGACCATCTTGCGCACGGCCTCGCGGCAGCAGAGGAAGCTGGTGGTGAGGTTCATGTCGATCTGGAAGCGCAGATCGACGAGCGCGGTGTTGGTCACCTCGGCCGCGGCGAAGCCGCCCGCCGCGTGCACCGAGGCCCACAGCGTCGGAAGCCTGGCGTAAAAGCTGGTGACCTCCGGCTCGCTGGTCAGGTCGACGTCCCCGACAAGGTGCAGCTGCCGGGCGGCGGGACCGAGCGCGGCCCGCAGGCCGTCGGGCGCCGTCTGCCCGCGGTGGGGAACGTGACAGGTGGCACCGGCGGCCACCAGCGCCTCGACGACGGCGCGCCCCAGCTCGCCGGTTCCACCCGTCACGACGATGTGCTTGTCCTTCAGATCAGAGTCCATGTCACCCTCCGCGGTCGACCGTCAGGCGAGTAAGATAAGCCGCATGGCGACGGCGGTGACATTGATTCGTGGGGACGGGATTGGACCCGAGGTGGTGGACGGCGCCGTGCAGGCGATCACCGCGACCGGCGCGCGCATCGAGTGGGAACCGGCGGCGGCCGGCGCAGGGGCGATACCGACGCACGGTTCGCCGCTGCCAGAGGCGACCCTCGATTCGATCCGCAAGAATCGCGTCTGCCTCAAGGGGCCGCTGGCGACGCCCATCGGCGGCGGCTACCGCAGCGTCAACGTCGCGCTCCGGCAGGAGTTCGACCTTTACGCCAACGTCCGGCCGGCGCGCATCTTCGCCGGCCTGCCCGGGCGTTACGACAAGGTCGATCTGGTGGTCGTGCGCGAGAACACGCAGGGCGAATACTCCGGCATCGAACATTTCATCGACCCGACCAGGAGCGCCGCCGAGGCGATCTCGATCATCACGCGTTTCGGCTGCGATCGGATCATCCGTTTTGCCTTCGAATACGCGCGCGCCAACGGCCGGCGCCTGGTGACGCTGGTGCACAAGGCGAACATCCTGAAGATGACGTCGGGGCTGTTCCTGCAGGTCGGCCGCGAGATCGCGCAGAACTACCCCGACATCAAGTTCACCGATATCATCGTCGACAACTGCGCCATGCAGATGGTGCGCGATCCGTCGCGTTTTGACGTGATGGTCACGACCAACCTGTTCGGCGACATCCTCAGCGATCTGGCCGCTGGCCTGGTCGGCGGCCTGGGGTTGGTTCCGGGCGCCAACATCGGTGAGGCGACGTCGATCTTCGAGGCGGTGCACGGCACGGCGCCCGATATCGCGGGCCAGGGCATCGCCAACCCGACGGCCGCCATGCTGGCCGGCGCGATGATGCTGGAACGCCTGGGACAGCGCGACCGGGGGCTGCGCCTCGAGGCGGCGGTCCGTCGCGTGATCGCCGAGGGACGGGATCTCACGCCCGATCTCGGCGGCAAGGGGACCACGCAATCGTTCACCGATCGCGTGGTCGGCGCGCTCGCCGGCTAAATGAACCAGAAGATCCAGGAGGCCCTGGCGGCGCTGGACCAGGCGACGCTGGCCGAGCTCCAGGAAAGGTTCCCGGCGCAGTGGGATGCCGTCGGCAACGGGCTGGTGGCGGCGACCGAGACCAGGCGGCCAGAAGTGTTAGCGGCGTTCTTGAAGAAGACACACGCGTCCGCCCGCCCCTGGCGCATGCGCCTGCAAAAGAGCCGACTCACCCCGCAAGCCCTGCAGGCCGCCCTGCCCCACCTGGCGATGGCGCGCATGGCGAAGCTGGCGGCCGAGGCCACTCTGCGAGCGGCGGCCACGCACGCCGCCACCGGGCAAACCGGCGGAACGGTTCGCTTTGGGCTGTTCGGCGGGTGGCTGGTCCAGCGCCTGCTTTTTGCCGGCGGGCTCCGGCGCAAGCCGGTGTCGATGACCGCGTTTCGACTGCTGTGGCCGCTGGTCCCGCGGCGCCGGATCTTGATGCAGCTGGTGCAACCTCAGGGCATCTACTGTTTTTATTCGGGCGCCTTGATCAAGGCGCTGGCCGAGCTGATCGGGGCGCGCGCCTGCCTCGAGATCGGCGCCGGGGACGGAACGCTGTCGCGCTTCCTGGGCGGCGCCGGGGTGGCCATTCGCGCCACCGACGATCACAGTTGGCGGCACGCCATCACCTACCCACACGAAGTCGAACCTCTGGACGGCGAGAGCGCGCTTGCCAAGCATCGCCCGGCCGCGGTGATCTGCAGCTTCCCGCCACCGCAGAACAACTTCGAACGACAGGTCTTTCAGACGCCCAGCGTCGAGATCTACGTCGTCGTGACAACGCGCCATCGCTTCGCCGCCGGCGATTGGGACGCTTACGCGGCGCAAAAGCGTTTCACCTGCAGCGAAGATCCACGCCTCGGAGGCCTGGTTCTGCCGCCCGAGCTGGTTCCGACGGTGCTGGTCTTCCGGCGGGCGTAATCAGCGCGTATGCTTTCCGGCCGGAGACGGGCGTGGCTAACAGCAACGGTATCTACCTCTCGGTCGTCAGCGACGACTTCGGCATGTGTGCTCCCGTCAACGACGGGATCGTCCAGGCGTTCACGGGAGGCCTGCTGACCGACGCCAACCTCATGGCCCCCTGCCCCGCGTTCATCGAGGCCAGCCGACTGGCAAGGGCTCATCACATCCCGGTCGGCATCCACGCCACCTTCACCGCCGAGTGGGATCACCTGCGCTGGAAACCGCTGACCCCCCTGCGATCGATGATCGAACCCGATGGCACGTTTCGCAGGACGGTGTCCGACGCGTGGCGCGACGCCGATCTCACCGAAGCGGCGACCGAGCTGGACGCGCAATGGGATCGGATCGAATCGGCGGGGCTGGCCATCAGCCACGTCAGCGAACACATGGGCGGTGACGCCAAGCTGGCTGGCCTGCTCAAAAAGAAGGCCCTGCAGAAGAAGGTCGCCTACCGCAACTTCACGCTGGACGGCGCCCAGCACGACCTGCCCCGGTACGATCTGTCGTCGGTGCTGTCAACCGGACAGATCTCCAGCGACGAATCGATCGTGCGCAAACGGCTTGAAGACTGGATCGAATCCCTCGGCCCCGGCCATCACATGTGGGTAACCCACTGCGCGGTCGACCACCCGTCGCTGGCCGCCATCTGCGAGCCGACCCACCACGCGGTGGAGTGGGCGCGGACGTATCGCATGATCGATCAGACGCTGGTCCTGGACGCCGACATCAAGGCGCGCGTCGAACGGCGCGGAATCAAGCGTGTGCCGTTGTCCGATTGTCCGCGTCTCGGGCTTTGAACGGGACGCCAGCCGGTCAAGGTCAGGGCTGCTCCGTCGCGGCCTCGGCAATTTCACGCTCCAGCAATTCCCACTGCGCCATCAGGGCTTCGATGCGCGGATCCAGCTCGGCCTGTTCTTTTTCGAGGAGGGCGATCGCCTCCTTGCTGGTCTCCTCGAAGAACCCGGGGCTGCAATAGAGCCGCTGGATCTCGACTTTCCGCGTTTCGGCGGCCTCGATGTCCGCCAGGACCTTATCGCGCAGGACCGGCAGCCTGGCCAGGCGGTTGCGGCGGCGTTTCTTCTGCTCCCATTGGGGATCGCCCTGGGTTTCGCCGCGTAGCGGTTTCGCCTTCAAGACCACCGTGTCGGCGTCCAGGTGATCGTCACCGCAACGGGCGAGATACTCGGCGTAGCTGCCGGGAAAATCGCGGGGGCCCTGCGGCGTCAGCTCGACGATGCGCGTGGCCAGCTGCGAGACGAACCACCGGTCGTGTGACACGAAGATGATCGAACCCGCGAATGCCCTGAGCGCCTCGACCAGCGCGGCGATGGCCTCAAGATCCAGGTGGTTGGTCGGCTCGTCCAGCACCAGTACGTTCGGCTTTTGAACCACCAGCAGCGCGAAGATCAGCCGCGCCGCCTCGCCGCCCGACAGCAGCCTGATCTTCTTGTCGACGTCCTCGCCGGAGAACAATACCCGCCCCAGCTGCCCGCGCACGGCCTGTGGACTTTCGCCCGGGCAGACCGACCACAACTTCTCGAGAGGCGTGGTCTCGCCGTCGTCCAGGACCTCGCGATGATCTTGCGGGAAGTATCCGATGCGCACCTCGTGCCCCCAGCGGACACGACCGGCGTCGGCGGCCAGGCGCTCGACGACGATTTTGAGCAGGGTCGATTTTCCCAGCCCGTTGGGCCCGATGATTCCGACCCGTTCACCGCGCCGAACCAGGAGACCCACGTCGGTCAGCACCCGCTTTTCGCCGTACGCCTTCGAGATGCCCTCGATGGCCAGGACGTCTTTCCCGCTGGGCCGCTCGGGCGCGATGCGAAACAGAGGCGACCGCCGCGAGCTCTCGATGAGCTCCTCGACCTCGATGCGCTCGATCTGTTTCAGCCGGCTCTGCGCCTGGGTGGCCTTGGTGTTCTTGGCGCCGAACCGTTCGACGAAGGCGCGCTTGCGCGCGATCTCGTCCTCGGCGCGCGCCACCGCCGCCTCCTTGCGGGCGCGCGTGGCCGCCTTTTCAACCGCGAACGTCGCGTAGTTCCCGGTGTAAAGGGTGATGGTCCGGTAGTCGACGTCCAGCGTGTGGCTGGTGACGTTGTCCAGGAACCGCTGGTCGTGCGAGATGACCACCGCGCAGCCCGTGTACCCGTCCAGGAACTTCTCCAGCCAGCGGATGCTGAGGATGTCCAGATGGTTGGTCGGCTCGTCCAGCAGCAAGACGTCGGCGCCGCCCAGCAGAACCTGCGCCAGCAGCACACGCAGCTTGAACCCGCCCGACAGCGTGGACAGCGGCGACCGGTGCGTCGGCGTCGCAATGCCCAGGCCCGCCAGCACCTCGCTGGCCCGCGCCTCCAGCGTGTAGCCGTCGTGCGCGGCGATCAGATCCTCCAGATCGGCGACGCGATTGTGATCGATGCCTTCGCCGCTGTCGCCGGCGGCGATGCGCCGCTGTTCGGCCAGCGCGTCCGAGACCACCACGTCGCCGCGCATGGCCAGGTCCAAAATGATCGCGTCGTCGTCCAGGAAGCGGTCCTGCCGCAACACACCGACCCGGGCCCGGGCCTGCAGGCTGACCGTCCCCTCGGAGGCCCCCTCGTCACCGGCGACGATGCGCAGGAACGTGCTCTTGCCCGACCCGTTGGCGCCCACCAGCCCGTAACGTGATCCGGCGTTCAGCTGCAGCGAGACCTCCTCGAACAGCGTCCGGGCACCGTATTCTTTCGCCAGTCGGCGGGTCGCGATCATGGTCGCGCAGGCAGGCTACTCCGAGCCCGCGGCGATGACACGCGGAAACGCGGTGTCAGTCCGCGCCGCGCCGCGGCCCCCCGGGGTGCGGCCCCATGCCCGGCTGGACGCTTACCACGTCGCCGCTGGAGGAGCCGCCCCCGGGGGCCGCCTGGGCTGCGCCGCCCAGCCACGCCGCCTGATTCCTCCCCGTCGCGCGCAGCGAGATGGTGTGCCTTCCGCCCCTGCCACGCCGCGGCTGCGCCGGCCGAATCGGGCGCGCGCATCGCGGGGTGATCACAAAAATGAACCGAGCCATCGGGGGACCTGCAACCAGAACGCCCGTTCGCGAAAAAGATTCCTGCCGCAAGGCGTTTTATTTCTGTATGAGCTCGATCTTGTACCCGTCGGGGTCGGTCGCGAAGGCGATCACGGTGGTCCCGTGCTTCATGGGTCCCGGCTCACGGGTGATGGGTCCGCCCGCCCGCTTGATACGCTCACACGCCGCATAGATGTCGGTGACGCCGATGGCGATGTGGCCGAACGCGGTGCCCAGCTCGTACCTGGGGACGCCGTAGTTGTAGGTCAACTCGATGGCCGGATGTGTGTCCTCCGGCCCGTAGCCAATGAAGGCCAGCGTGAACTTGCCGTCGGGGTAATCGCGCTGCCGCAGCAGCGTCATCCCCAGCGCCTCGGTATAAAACGCAATCGATCGGGAAAGGTCGCCCACGCGGATCATCGTGTGCAGGATGCGCATGACTGCTTTTTTATCGTAGACTGCGGCGTTTGTCGCCGCTGGAGGTCACCAAACAGCTCGACCGCGCTGCCGCTGCTCGACCGAGTTGCGCCCGTTGCCTGCTGATCTCCACGGTGGCCCTGGCGCTGACCGTCGGGCTCGGCGCCGGCTGCCAGCGGTCGGTCGATGGCTACTACGGCACGGTCACCCCCCGCCACCCGCCCAACGAGGTGTGGGTCAACAACTCGTCCGAACCGGAATACATCGATCCGGGCAAGTGTGCCGACTCGGCCGGCAGCACCATCATCGTCAACATCTTCGCCGCGCTGACCCAGCCGCACCCCAAGACGCTGGAGCCGATGCCCGACATCGCCCGCAGCTGGAAGATCAGCGACCAGGGCCGGACTTATACCTTCTACTTGCGACCGTCGCGCTGGTCAGACGGCCGTGCGGTCACCGCGCATGACTTCGAGTACTCGTGGAAGCGCGTGCTGGACCCCGCCACGGCGTCCAAATACGCCAGCTTCCTTTACCCGCTGGAGAACGGGGAGGCGTTCGGCCGGCGGGCGCTGTGGATCACCGGCCTCGACCCGGCGGTGACGGCCGCGCGGATTATGGGCTCGGTCGCCGCCATCTCGCCGGTCGAGCAGGTCAAGGTGATGCCAGAGCGGGGCTGGGCCTTCGTCTGGTTGAAGGCGCCGCCCGCCAGCGCGGTGGTGGCGCGCGACCGCGTGATCGCCGCCCTGAACGGCCGACCGCTGGGCGGAGCCGGCGGCGACAAACCGCTGACGTTCAAGGTCGCCGATCAATCCGTCGTCGGAGCGCGCGCCCTCGACGACCTGACGCTTGAGGTGCGCCTCGAGAATCCGGTCCCCTACTTCCTCCACCTGGTGATGTTCTACACGGCGATGCCGGTCCCGCGGCACGTGCTGGAGCGTCTGGTCAGTCAGGGGCAAAACCCGGACCTGTGGACGCGTCCCGAGCACATCGTCTCCAACGGACCCTACGTGTTGAAGGAATGGAAGTTCCGGCAGTACATGATTCTCGAGAAGAACCCCAACTACTGGGACAGCGCCAACATTCGAATCAACAAGGTGCGCCTGGCCAGCGTGAACGACGAGAACACCACGTTGAATCTCTACAAGACGGGCGAGATCGACTACATCGGCAACAACAGCACCTTGCCGACGGAGCTGATCGACTACCTCAAGCCCTTCCGCGACTACCATACCAACGCGTACCTGGCCGTTTACTACTACTGGATCAACACCAAGGTGCCGCCGCTCACCGACCCGCGCGTGCGCCGCGCGCTGGGGTTGGCCATTGATCGGACGGCGATCGTCAAGTTCATCATGCGTGGTGGACAGATCCCGTGGGCCAATCTGGTCCCCGAGGGCCTGGCCGGCTATCAGGGTCCGAGGAGCCCGCTGTTCGATCCGGACAAGGCGCGCGCCCTGCTGCGGGAGGCGGGGTACAACGAACAGCACCCGTTCCCGAAGGTCCACCTCATCTACAATACCGCAGAGGGGCACCGCCTGATCGCGCAGGCGGTGCAGGAGATGTGGAAGAAGAACCTCGGCGTCGAGATCGACATCGAGAACCAGGAGTGGAAGGTCTACCTCAAGAAGCAGACCGCCATGGACTTTCAGATCTCGCGCGGCGCCTGGATCGGCGACTACCCGGATCCGTTCACGTTCCTCGAGCTGCTGTCGGGCATCAGCGGGAACAACCACTCGAACTGGCAACACCCCGAATACGAACGGCTGCTGGCTGAATCGAACCGGACCTTGGATCCGGCGGCGCGGCTGGGCCTGATGCGCAAGGCCGAGGAGATCATGCTGGCCGAGATGCCGATGATCCCGCTTTACGTCTACACCCGGAACGATCTTTCGAAGCCCTACCTGCGCGGGTTCTGGCACAACATCCAGAATCATTCGATCATGAAGTACTGGTGGATCGACGAGCGGTTCTATCGCGGGACGCCCGACGTTCCCACCGAGGACCCACCGCCGCCGATGCTGCTGCCCGATCCGCCGCCGGGTGAGGAAAAGAGGTGAGCCGCGGCCTGTCCGGCTTCGTGGTTCGCCGCGCGCTGGGATTGATCCCGACGCTGCTGATCATCGTCGTGCTGTCGTTCATCGTCATCCGCCTGGCGCCGGGCTCGCCGTTTTCCGCCGAGCGCGCGGTGCCGCCCGAAGTCCTCAAGGATCTGGAGGAGCACTACGGCTTCAACAAACCGATGTACGTCCAGCTGGCCAGCTACCTGGGCAACCTGGCGCACGGCGATCTGGGTCTGTCGACCAAATATCCGCAACGCACGGTCAACGAGATCATCGCCGACGGATTTCCGGCGACCCTGACGCTGGGGGCGGCCGCGCTGCTGTGGGCGCTGCTGATCGGCATCAGCTCCGGCATCGTGGGCGCCTTGCGCCAGAACACGCGCTGGGACCATGGCCTGATGGCCTTCGCGCTGGTCGGGATCAGCGTTCCCACGTTCGTGCTGGGGCCGCTGCTGATCGTGGTGTTTTCGTTGCGCGCGTACCTGCTGCCGCCGGCCGGCTGGGGCACCTGGGCGCACGTGATGTTGCCGGCGCTGACGCTGGGAACGGCCTACGCCGCCTACATCGCGCGCCTGACCCGGGGCGGGCTGCTGGAGGTGATCCGTTCCGATTTCGTGCGTACGGCGCACGCCAAGGGGCTGCCCGAGTGGCTGGTCGTGTGGCGCCACATGTTGCAGGGGGGCCTCTTGCCGGTGGTGACGTTCCTGGGTCCGGCGGTCGCGAACATCATGGTGGGCAGCGTGGTGGTCGAGAAGATCTTCAACACGCCGGGCATCGGCCCCTACCTGGTCGACGCCGCTTTCAACCGCGACTACTTCCTGGTCATGGGGATCGTGGTCCTGGACTCTGTCTTCCTGTTGACGATGAACTTCCTGGTCGACATCGCCTACGGCTTCCTCGACCCGCGGGTGCGGTACGAATGACGGTCGGTCAACTACCGGGAGATGTGCAGGCCGCCGCGCCGGCGCCGGCAGCGGCGCTGGTGCTGGGCACGTCGCTGTGGCAGGACGCGTGGAAACGTCTGCGCAAGAACCGCATGGCGGTCGCCGGCGGCGCGGTCACCATCCTGCTGGTTATTGCCTGCTTCCTGGGCCCGACGCTGATCGCCGCCACCTGGGGCTACACCTACGAGGCCCAGAACCTGGCCTTCGGCGCCCGCGGCCCGTCGTGGCAGCACTGGTTCGGGACCGACTACTTTGGACGAGACCTCTTGACGCGAACCCTGTCGGGCGGGCAGATCAGCCTGGCGGTCGGGCTGCTGGCGGCGACCGTCGCGGCCGCGCTGGGGACGGTGTATGGCGCCCTGTCCGGCTACGTGGGCGGCCGCATCGACGGCGCGATGATGCGCGTGGTGGACATCGTCTACGCCCTGCCCTACATGTTCCTGGTCATCATCCTGGTGACGGTCTTCGATCGCAGCCTGGTGCTGCTTTTTCTTGCGCTGGGCTTCGTCGGGTGGCTGACCACGGCGCGCATCGTGCGCGGGCAGGTGCTGAGCCTCAAGGAACGCGAGTTCGTGCAGGCCGCGCGCAGCGTCGGCACCGGCACGCGCGGGATCCTGTTTCGCCACCTGATTCCGAACGCGCTGGGTCCGATCATCGTGTATTTCACCCTGACCGTCCCCGCGATGATCCTGCAGGAGGCGTTCCTGTCGTTCCTGGGCCTCGGCGTGCAGGCGCCACGTCCCAGCCTGGGCGCGCTGATCAACGACGGCGCCAAGCACATGTCGGTGTTCTGGTGGGAGCTGGTCTTCCCGGGCGGCGTGATGGCGCTGCTGCTGTTCTGCCTCAACTTCCTGGGCGACGGTCTGCGCGACGCGCTGGACCCGCAGATGAAACGATGACCGCGGCGCCGACCACGCCCCTCGCGCCGGCCGCCGACAACGCGCCGCTGCTGGACGTCCGCGACCTGCGCACCTACTTCCGCACCGACGACGGTATCGTCAAGGCGGTCGACGGCGTATCGTTCACGCTGCGCCGAGGCGAGACCCTGGGCATCGTCGGCGAGAGCGGGTCCGGCAAGTCGGTGACCAGCCTGTCGCTGATGCAGCTGGTGCCGCGGCCGCCCGCCTATTTTCCCAGCGGGCAGGTGCTGTTCGGTGGTCAGGACCTGATGCGCCTCCGCGAACCCGAGCTGCGCCGCATGCGCGGCAACCGCATGGCGATGATCTTCCAGGACCCGATGACGTCACTGAACCCCTACCTGACGGTCGAGCGACAGCTGACCGAGGTGCTGCAGCTTCACCGCGGCGTCAGCCGTTCGGCAGCCCGCGCCCGCGCCATCGAGGTGCTGTCGCTGGTCGGAATCCCCGATGCCGCCCAGCGCGTCTTCAGCCACCCGCACGAATTCTCCGGCGGCATGCGGCAGCGCGTGATGATCGCGATGGCCCTTTTGTGCGAACCGCAGCTCCTGATCGCCGACGAACCGACCACGGCGCTGGACGTCACCATCCAGGCGCAGATCCTTCGGCTCATCAAGCATCTGCAGACCACCCTCGGCACCAGCGTCATCCTGATCACGCACGATCTCGGCGTGGTCGCTGGCCTGGCCGATCGCGTGGCCGTGATGTACGCCGGCCGAATCGTCGAGACCGGGCCGGCCGCCGACGTGTTCGCCTCGCCTCAGCACCCGTACACGCGCGGCCTGCTGCGCAGTATCCCGCGCCTGGATCGCCAGACCGCCGGCGCGCTGACGTCGATCCCCGGCCTACCGCCGGATCTGTCGACGCTGCCGCCCGGCTGCCCCTTCCGCCCGCGCTGCGAGGTCGCCATGGATCGCTGTGCCGTCGAGTTCCCGCCGCAACTGGCGCTGGGCCCGGAGCGGGACGTCTATTGCTGGGAGGCGATGGCGCGCCATGAACGGCGCTGATTTGACCAGACCGGCCGCGCCCCCGACCGGTGGGCAGGTCAGCGTCGCCGCCGGCGCGCCGCTGCTGGCGGTGCGCGACCTGAAGATGCATTTTCCCGTCGGTGGCGGCATCGGGCGCCCCGCCGGTCTGGTCAAGGCGGTGGACGGCGTCAGCTTCGACGTGCGCCGCGGCGAAACCCTGGGCCTGGTCGGCGAGAGCGGCTGCGGCAAATCGACCACCGGCCGCGCCGTCTTGCAGCTGCTACGCCCGACCGCGGGGACCGTGACCTTTGACGGCGTCGAGCTGACGGGCCAGTGGCAGCGACGGATGGGGACCTGGCGCTGGTCGCGGCAGCTGCGCGATCTGCGCCGCCGCATGCAGATGATCTTCCAGGACCCCTACGCCAGCCTGAACCCGCGCATGACCATCGAACAGATCGTCGGCGAACCGCTGCTGAACTTCGATTTGGCCGGCGGTCTGGCGTTGCGCCGCCGCGTGCAGGATCTGATGGAACGCGTCGGCATGGATCCGCGTTACATCCGCCGCTATCCCCATGAATTTTCGGGCGGCCAGCGCCAGCGCATCGGCATCGCGCGCGCGCTGGCCCTGGATCCCGAGATCCTGATCTGCGATGAACCCATCAGCGCGCTGGACGTATCGATCCAGGCCCAGATCCTGAACCTGCTGAAAGACCTGCAGCGCGACCTGGGCCTGACGTACGTCTTCATCGCCCACGACCTGGCCGCCGTCCGCCACATCTCGGACCGCATCGCCGTCATGTACCTCGGCCGCATCGTCGAGGTCGCCGACGCCGCCACGCTGACCGAGGCACCCGCCCACCCCTACAGCCGCGCGCTGATCTCCGCCGTTCCGGTCCCCGACCCCAAGGTGGAACGGCTGCGCCAGCCGATCATCCTGACCGGCGACGTCCCCAGCCCGTTGAATCCGCCGTCGGGCTGCCATTTTCACCCCCGCTGCCCCGAGGCCTTTGACCGCTGCCCTCGAGAAGAGCCCCGGGCCCACCCCGCCGCGCGCGGACAAACGGCAGTGTGCCACCTGCTGGATCGCCCCGCCGATCAGGCGTCAAGCTAGTCACGTCTCGTGCCGTCGCCCACCGCGCCCCACCGCCGAGCGCCGCTGGCCGCCGTCCTGGCGATCACCTTCCTGGGCTCGGTCAGCGGCGGCGCCTTCTGGGCGGGCATCTTCTTCGTCACCGCCGACCGCTATCATTTCTCCCCGTCGCAGAACCTGATCCTGGGCGCCGTCATGGGCGCGGTCTACGCACTGGCCGCGCGAAGGGCAGGCCCCCTGTTGCGGGCGCTCGAGACCGGCGACCGCGGCATCAGCGCGCGCGCCGCGCTGGGCGCCATCCTCGGAACGTGGGGACTGGCGGCGCTGGCACCGCTCTGCGCGCCCAACAGCCAGACAGTGCTGTGGGTCGTCGCCGTCGTCGGTTCCGCGACCTCGGCTCTGACCTGGCCGATCGTCGAAAGCTATCTCAGCGCCGGCCGCCGCGGCGCAGACCTGCGTAGGGCCATCGGCTGGTTCAACATCACCTGGACCCCCGCCACGGCCACACCGCTCTTGTTGATGCCGCTCCTGGCCCGGTACGATGTGCTGTGGACACTGGCGGTGGCGGCGATCGTGAACAGCGTCGCCATTGTCGTGCTGCTGCTGGCGCTGCCGGCGCGCCCCGGCGCGCACGAGACCGCACCCGCAGAGTCGGCCATCGGCGTGGAGTACCCCTGGTTGATGCAGGCGTCGTCGTGGCTGCTGCCACTGAGCTACGTGATGTCGTCGACGCTGTCGCCGATTCTGCCCCACCGCCTGGCGGCGGTCGGCGTCGGCGCCGCCCCGGAGAGCGTCATCGCCGCGATCTGGATGATCGCGCGCTTCGCCACCCTGTTAGCCATGTGGCGCATCGGCTTCTGGCACGGCCGCTGGGGCACATTGGCACTGGCCGGCGCGGCGCTGACCGCCGGCATGTCGACGGTATTGCTGGCGACCACGCTACCGGTGGTGATCGTCGGGCTGGTCGTTTTTGGCGCCGGAATGGGCATCACCTACTACGCGACTCTTTATTACTCCCTGGCCGTCGGCCACGGCGCCGTCGACGCCGGCGGCTCATTCGAATCCCTGATCGGCGTCGGCTACAGCATCGGCCCCCTGCTGGGCCTGATCGGCCACGCCACGGGCGGGCCGGGCCGGGCCGGGCCCGTCACGGTCGCGTTGACGTGCGTGGTCGCGGGCGCGGCGGCCGCCGCCGCGTGGCGGCCCTACCGTGAGGCGAGGCGACGGCGATCGTCCTAGTCGTTAGAGATACACCTGCGCAGCAATTGCGACCGCCAATTCCTCCGACACGGCCTGCGAACGGTTAGGTAATGTACGTCCACATGCCCTTCCGCTTACCGAGCCTGGCGACCATCAAGCACGTCGTGCATCCAGCTCGGCACTGGCTGGCTGGCGCCGCGTTGTTCCTCCTTGCCCTCGCCTTACGGACGCGATTCCGATGCGGATTCGTGTTGGGCGACGACGTTGAAGAGTTCGCAATGCTTCGCCACATTCTCAACACTGGACCAGACTGGCATAACCAAATTGTGTTGCGATTTGGAGTTTGGCTTTTTACCTTCATCTCAAGCAGGCTTTTTGGCCTGTCAGAGACAACCTTTTTCCTGCCGACGTTGCTCTTGTCATCAAGTCTCAGCGCGATCGCGTACTGCATCTTCGTCGCCCATGGACATAGTGTCAGGCGTGCGTTTCTTCAAAGTCTCATGGTGGTCACCGCACCTTTCGAAGTCCTCATGGGAGTTGTTCACTCGAACGACCTATTTCTAACCTGGTGTTTGGCAGTCGGGTACCTGGCTCTCATCCGCTTCGAATCGCGCCCGATGGTTCAGGGAATCACGCTGGGGCTCCTCTTGTGGTTCGGGTTCTACATAAAGCTTTGGGTTGTTTACCTCTTCCCCGCGCTGGCGCTTTACTTCGCCGGGTGTTTCCTGCGAAAGAGAAGCCCGCACGGAGCCGCGGCGTTTGCCGCGACCTCCGCCGTGCTGCACGGGACGACCTCCGTCATCTGGAAGCTACAACTCGGAACCTTCGTCCCATTCCTACGTACCCACGCTGCCACGTATCCGGTGGACTACCGCGACCTCCCGGACCTCTTCCTGACATATCCTCGCCAGCTATTCGTCGGCTCGGAGTTCGGCACGACGCTATTCGGAGTGGTTCCCTACATTCTGATTTTCTTATTGGCTGGGAAGGTCTGCATGTTTTTTTGGGTCCGGAAGAGAGGCCCCGAATGTGACTCGGGCTTGGCGCGCTGGGACCGCCTGGATCTATCGCTCCTGGCGCTGTACGGCTCTTTCTTCCTCCTTCTCAATTTTTTCCCAAACACGTTTGTCTTCGATCGCTATTACTCAGCCCCGCGAATCTTCCGCTATCTGACGCCTGTCTCGTTCTTTATGACGGTGCACGCTGGCAAGATGTTGGTGGATCTATATCTAGATCTGTCCATCCGGAACCCAGGCTTGATCCGCCTGGCAAGACCTGAAGCCCTGGTTTTTGGTGCCTGCGTCCTATTTCTCAACGTTGCGCAGGCCCGAGAAG
>DASRQT010000149.1:0-6075 GCA_035696485.1 Polyangia bacterium
GTCAGGGTCAATGAAGGCGCCGCCGTTGAAGGCGGTGTGCCAGCGGCCGGCGTGCTTGGCGACCAGCAGAAGAGCCTCGGCACCCACGCCGTGGGAGCCCGCTGCGACCGGAAGCTTCGGCCCGAGCTGAATTCCCCAGCCGAGCCCCAAGAGCTCGACGCCCAACTTGGCCGACACCCACAAGCTGTCGGGAGCGGGATGATCGAAGGAGACGGATCCTCCTTGCGGACCTTCGATCGCGTAAGCGCCATCGATGTCGAGCTCGACATTGGAGCCAAGACCCAGGTCGACCTCAAGATCGGGGATCACCAGACGCGACGCCTGACGGCCGCGCACGATTCCGATCTGAAGATCCAGGTCCAATGTCCCGGCCTCTTCCAATTCGAGATCCGTCGGCTCGAAGATCGGTCGCACGACTCGTCCAAACGCACTGCTCGTCATCGCCGTCATCGCCGCCACGACGACCACCATGATTGGGACGAGGCGGCCAGACGGGCGGGCGCGCATTGGGCGCCACTTTATCGCGGCGCATTGCGACGGCAAATTGCAGGGTGAACCCTCGGTTAGCTGGGGCTCGACTCGATTCCGGGCCCGATTGTCATTAAATCTCACGTTGACGGCCATTTCATTATTCTTTCGGGAGGGCCTGGCGTTCGCGCTAGCATGCGCGGTGTAGGGAACCGGAGAATTGAAAATGGCTAACTTTCGATCGGCAGTCGTTTTTTCCCTCTTCGCCATCGCGGCGGGGTGCTCGTCCTCCCCGGGCACGGGGAACCCCGGCACTGGCGGCGCGTCCGCCGGATCTGGCGGTCGAGGGGGTAGCGGGGGCACAGTGACCGGAACCGGCGGGGCGTCAGGCAGCGGCGGCACCTCTGGCGGCAGCGGCGGCACTTCTGGCGGCAGCGGTAGCGGCGGCGCCACGGCGGGGAGTGGCGGCTCGACCGCGGGCACCGGCGGGACCGACGCCGGCACGGGTGGCAAACCAGCCTCTGACGGCAGCGCCAGCGACAACGCCACCGAGAAACCAGCGCGCATGTGCCTGTCGGCGCTGGGCGAAGCGCCTGGCGGCTACGATTGGACCTCCGGCGACTGCTGCCCGTTCGAGGCGGCCACCGCTCAGGATTGGTGTACCCACTACGCGGCCTACTGCAAATTCAATTATCCGGTCATGAGCAACTTGTCACCGGGCGCCGTTCCCCTCAAGGACATGGCCGACTGCCTGGCCCGGTTCCCCCCTCTAACGCTCAAGTCGCGGGCATGCCGCTCCAACTTCCTGTGCAACGACAGCAGCCTGGGCGAGCCCCCCAACCCCAAGACCTGTGATTTCCCCGACCTCAACCGACGAAAGTGCGACGGTCTGTAGGAACGCGGGGCGTCACAAGGGCGGTGAGGAATTTGGAGGGGGAAGTAAGCAAAAGTGGTTAAGATTGATCGATTTTGACGAGTTGAGTCTACAAGGATAGAGGAGGATTCCTCATGAGGGACCGTTCGCCACCGTTCTCGCGCCGCGCTCTGCTGGCGGGCGCAGGAGCAGGTCTTGCCGCCGCGTCGCTGCCCTGGCCCCTTCGCCAGGCCCGGGGCGCAATCACTGGCCCTCCGTTGCGATTCATCGCGTGGCCGATGTTCAACGGCGCCGAGGACAGGTTCTTCTTGCCCAGCCCCGGCAACCTGGCGGCCATGAGCACGGTGACCGAACCGCTGAAGAATTGGACCAAGCAGATCACCTTCGCGAGCGGCATCAACATGTCGGGCTCGAACAACCACTTCGCCGTCCGCAGCATGTACAGCGGCGCCAGCATCCCGAACTACGAGTCTCCGGATCCGACCGCCAAGTCGATCGACCAGCTGATCGCGGACAAGTTCATGGCGACCGGGCCGTCGTCGATGCACTCGCTGCACCTCGGCGTCATTCCGGCCGACGCGTATAGCCTCTACCAGCTCAAGGGGCGATCGACGCTGTTCTTCGCCCCCAAGCCGGTCGACTACGAGGCCAACCCGGTCACGGCGTTCGACAAGGTCTTCGGCGGCCCCGCTGTCCCGATGACGACGCGGCCCGATTTCTCCGGGGAGGTCGCCACGCTGCTGGACGCCGAGATGGGCGCTCTCGGCAATCGCGTGAAGGCTTCGACCCTGGAAGCCGCCAAGCTGCAGCAGCATGCCGACGCCCTGCGCGGCTTGCGGCCGACCACGACCCCGGGCGGCGTGGTGATGCCACCGCCGATGGCGGGCGCGCCGCTGACGTCGGTGGAAAAGCTGCGCGCCAATCTGCAGGGCAACCCGAAGGCCGCGTACCGGAACGACTACTTCTCCGACATGTTCGACGCCCAGGTGGACATCCTGGCGCGCGCGATCGTCTCGGGGCTGACTCGTGTCGGAACCCTGCAGGCCGGCAGCGCCGACGGGGACCAGGTTGATCCGGTCGGGCCGGGTTACCCGCACCACGGCACGTCGCACGGGGGTCAGGATGCGTTCTCGCAGTGCCAGAAGTGGTACATGACCAAGCTGGCGCGGCTGCTGGCGGCGCTGGATGTTCCGGATCCGCTGGACACGACCGGGAAGACGGTCCTGTACAACACCGTGATTGTGGTGATGGCCGAATGCCTGCCGGTCTCGCACTCCAGCGACGGCGTCCCCACCATGATCATCGGCGGCGGCGCCGGCATGCTCAAGCCCGGTCAGTTCCTGAGCCTCAACGGAGCCACCAACAAGGCCATCATGCAGACCGTGCTGAAGATGGCCGGGGTCACCGCCACCGAGGCGCCTCATTTCGGAACCACCACGATCGCGGAGTTGCGCGTATGAAAACCACGCAATGGCTTCTGGCGGTTGCCCTGGCGGCAGGCGGGTGCAGCGGCATCATCGACAACCCGACAAATCAACCGCCGGGGGGCAACGGCAACGGCAATGGGCCCGGGCTCGGCGGCGCCGGTGGGGGCGTCATGCCGCCGACGAACACGCCCGATAGCTGCGTCGGCGTCACCGGTGAGGTTCCCGGGCGGCGACTGTTGCGGCGGCTGACCGGCTCCGAGTTCGAGGCGACGGTGCGCGGCGCCTTTGCGCTGACCGGTCCGGGCGCCTGGGTGGGCCTCCTGCCGCCTGACCCCGCCGCCACCAACGGTTTTTCAAACAACGTCGAGCGGCTGACGATCGGTACTGAATACGCCAGCGCCGCCCAGGATACAGCGAAGAAGGTGGCCGACCTGGTGGCGCAAGATGCCAAGCTGGGCCAGCTTCTTCCCTGCGCGACCAAGGGTGACGAGGCGTGCGCGAACACATTCCTCGATAATTACGCCTCCAAGCTGTACCGGCGGCCGCTGACCGCCGAGGAGCGGGCCGGGTACATCGGGCTTTACACCAAGGTCCGGCAGCAGAACGACTTCAAGACCTGGGTCTACTGGGCCACGACGGCGATGCTTCAGTCCCCGAACGTCCACTATCGCAGCGAGCTGGGCGATGTGGCCAGCGGCGGCCGCTATCAGCTGACGCCGTACGAGGTCGCCAGCGCGCTGTCGTTCACGTTCACGGGTGGACCACCCAGCCCCGAGCTGATGCAGCTGGCCGCGGCGAACAAGCTCGCCACCGCCGATCAGCTGGAGGCGGCGGCGCGCACGCTGATCTTCAACCCGGACAACTCCATCAAGCCGGAGTTCCGCGAGATTGTCCTGCGCTTCTCGGAGCAGTGGCTGGGGCTCACATCGCTCGAGAACAAGATCAAGGACAAGACGGCGTTCCCGGACTTTGTCCCCGCGGTGCAGACCTCCATGGCCGAGGAGACGCGGCGGTTCATCTCCAGCATCATCCTGGATGATCGGGGCAAGCCCGGCGATCTGTGGACGGCGCCATACACGTTCGTGGATTCGACGCTGGCCGGCTACTACAAATTTGGCGGCGGGACGAACGTGAACGGCTTTCTGCGCGTCAACCGGCCGCCAGGGTGGGGGATGGGCCTCCTGGCCCAGGGCTCATTGCTGGTTGTGAAGGCCGGCAGCCTCAGCACGTCGCCGACCAAGCGCGGGCACCTGGTGCGCACACAGCTCCTCTGCTATCCGGTTCCACCACCTCCGGACGTGGTACCGAACCTGCCGGAGCCAACCGCGGCCGATACCACCCGTCAACGATACGAGAAGCTGCACGCGTCCGAGCCCACCTGTCACGCCTGCCACCAGATGATGGACCCGATCGGCTTTGGCCTCGAGCACCTGGACGCGTCGGGGCGGTTCCGCGACAAGGACAACAATTTCCCGATCGACGATAGCGGAACGATCCTGGCGACCACCGCGGGCGACCTGACCTTCACCGGGGCCGATGGGCTGGCCAAGACAGTCGCCCGGTTGCCCGAGGCTTCCGACTGCCTGGCGTCGTTCATCGCCAGCTACTCGCTGGGCGTCGACGACCACGCGTCGACCTGCATGGTCCGCAACGCCGCCACCGAGCTGCGGGACGGCAAGATCACCATCCTCGACTACTACAGCCGGATGGTCCGTTCCGAGCACTTCCGCACGCGCACGCCTTAGTCCTCGTCGTCGCCGAGGCGCTGGTCCCGGCCGCGAAAGTGCGGCAACATCCGGCGCGCGGGGTATGTCCCGCCCACAACGCCGACGACAGGGGAGGCGACATGACACAGCTGGAGGATACGTTTGTCGACCCGAGTCCGCTCGACGCGGACGCCGTCGCGTCGGCGCGTCCAATCGTTCGCAACCTCGTGGGCCAGAAGGCGATCGTGACCGGCGCCAACTCGGGGATAGGGCGCGCGATCGCTCTGGCGCTGGGGGCCGCCGGCGCTGACGTGGTCGTGAACTACGTGGCGCGCCCCGAGGACGCCTCCCGGGTCGTCGCCGAGATTGAGACCAGCGGCGCTCGCGCGCTGGCGGTCCACGCCGATGTCAGCAACGAGGCCGAGGTCCAGGCCATGTTCGCGCGCGCGGTCGAGACCTTCGGCGCCGTCGACATCGTGGTCAACAACGCCGGCCTCCAAAAGGACGCGCCGTTCCACGAGCTGTCGGTGGCGGCCTGGGATCTGGTGATGAACGTGAACCTGCGCGGCCAGTTCCTGTGCGCGCGCGAGGGCGTCCGCGCCTTCAAGCGCCAGGGCGTCCGCCAGGGCGTCTCGCGCGCCGCCGGTAAGATCCTGTGCATCAGCTCGGTCCATGACGTCATCCCCTGGGCCGGGCACGTGAACTACGCCGCGTCCAAGGGCGGCGTGAACATGATGATGAAGTCCATCGCTCAGGAGGTGGCTCCCGACCGCATCCGCGTCAACAGCATCTCGCCCGGCGCCGTGCGCACGCCGATCAACGAGGCGGCGTGGAATACGCCCGAGGCTTACAAGGCGCTGATGACGCTGGTCCCGTACAAGCGGATCGGCGAGCCCGCCGACATCGGTCGCGCCGCCGTCTGGCTGGTGTCCGACGACGCGGACTACATCACCGGCGCGACCATCTACGTCGACGGCGGCATGACGCTCTATCCCGGGTTCGAAGGCGGCGGCTGACGACGCGCGCCGCCCGGGTACGGGCTCTAGTCGTTCTCCATTCCGCCGTCTCCCTCTCCGGATTGGGGTCGGTCTCGTCCCTGGCGACCATCTTCATTGTTGCCGCTGTTGCCGGCGGTCGCGCCGTCCCTTCGCCCGCCCTCACCGCCGTCGCCTTCACCATTGTTGCTGCCACCGTCTCTACCGCCTGCTCCCCCGGTCCCGGCACCGCCCGAGCCGCCCGCGCCACCGCCGGTGGTCCCGCCCGAACCCGACATCTTGCTTCCGCCGCTACCGCCATTGGGTTCAGGGCTGCTGCTCCCACAGCCAGCGCCGGATATCGACAGCACCAGAACCAGACAGCCGAGCCCACCGAGAACCGACTTCCACGGTCCAGCCATTGATAACTCCCCATCGCGTAGTTTGTGCACCGGCAACCTCGCCTACCTATTCGCCGGCAGGCACGCGAACCTTCATTTGCCCGGGCGATCGGCCGTGCGGGCTGGTGCTACGGGGCTTTGGGACAGCCGATTCGCTGGCTGCCCACCACCACATCGTCGATCCAGACGTCGATCGGTGTGTTGAACGGGTGGGCGTAGAAACCC
>DASRQT010000150.1:0-2824 GCA_035696485.1 Polyangia bacterium
CGAAGGCGACCAAGAAGACCTCCGACATGATCCGGTGCCCCTTGCACGGCCTGACCTACGATCGGGGCAGCGCCTCGGGCTGCATGCGATGTTTGCAACCGGCGCGCGACGTGGCGCGCGCCATGGAAAACCGCTCCGCCGGTGGGCTGAACACAGATCCAGTGAAGAAGGCCTTCGTCGGACTGGCGGTGGCGGTCCTGGTGGGCCTGGTCCCGGCGGCGTACTACGCGGTCGGAATCAACGGCGCGGAGGTCAAACGGTTGCGCGCGCGTCAGGCGGAGCTGTCCGACCAACCCGGCACCAAGGAGATCACCGACGAATTCGATGCCCTGGACGGCAACGTCTCGCGCGTGCGCGGGCGAGGCCTGCGCAACACGTTGGTTCTCTGGGTGCTGGTCAGCGGCGCCGCCGGGTTTGCCTGGCTGAAGCTGGCCGGACCGCGCGACGCGGAAGACTAGGCCTGGTCCGATCGTTTCGGCAACGATCGCTGTTTATCCTCGTCCAGGTGGAACCGGTGCATGAGACGGTGAAGCAGCGGCGTGACCAGGATGCCGACGCTGACCAGGAACACGATGCCGCTGAAGAGCGCGTAGGTTGCAGCGAACAGCTTGGCCCCCGGGTCCGAAAGGATCGAGACCGGACCCATGCCGGTCAGGATCATCGCCGCATTGAGCAGTGAGTCGATCCAGTCGAGCCCGGCGAGGAAATGGTAGCCGACGGTTCCGATCGCCAGCGAGACCGAGACGACGGCCGCGAAAACCAGCGCGCTGCGCACCTGGCGGCGAATGAACGCACGGAACGGAAGCAGCGGTTGGTGCCGGCGCTCGAACAAGGGGGGCCGCTAGTCGGGCGATGAGACCAGGTCGGCGCCGCTCTCCTTTTCGAGGGCTCGCAGGCGCTTTCGGTTGGCGCGTTCGATGAGCCAGACAATCACGATCGAGATGTTGTAGAGGGCGAACAGCGGGCCGGACAAAAGCAGCTGCGACAGCACGTCGGGGCTGGGCGTCAGGACGCCGCCGACCACGGCGGCAAGAATCAGGGCGAAACGGTTGAACTTCCAGAGTTGCCGGGAGGTGATGATCCCCATCCACCCCATGGCGGCCAGCACCACGGGCAACTCGAAGGCGATGCCCGTTCCCAGCAACATGCCCAGCGTGAATCCGACCACGTGGTCCATCGTGATGGTCGCTTCGATGGTGACCGGGATGCCGGCCGGAAGCGTCTCGGCGAATGAAAACAGGTAGGTCAATGCGGGGGTCAGGAGCAGCTTGAAGCCGAAGATCGACCCGCCGATGAAACAGGCGGCGGTCGCTCCGGTGATCCAGATGCCGAGCCTCCGCTCTTTTTTGTAGAGGCCGGGGGCTACGAACTTCCACAGCTCCCAGAAGACAAAGGGGCTGGCCACCAGCAAAGCGCCGTACATGGCCAGCTTGGTGTAGACCCAGAAAGGCTCCGTCGGGCTGATGTAGATGAACTTCACCGGCTGCCCAGGGATGGCCGCTTGCCAGGCCTGCCGCGCGGGGCGGGTCAAAAACTCGAAATAGTTCTTCACGAAGAAGAACGAGCCGATGACTGCGACCAGAAAAATGATGGCGGCATTCCGCAGCCGCTGGCGCAGCTCGGACAGGTGTTCCATGAACGACATCCGGCCTTCGGCGACGTCAGCAGGGTGTGGCTCGGCGGTCGCGGCGGGGGTTGGTTCTGGTTCGGCGGTGGTCAGGTGAAACGTCCTCGTTCAGGAGCTGGCGGTCGCCCCGATTCGGGTTGAGACAGGGCGGTCAGGTCTTTTTCTCTCCCGGCGGTTTGCCGGGCGTCGGGGGCGGTATCTTGTGCGTCCCGGTCGAGCGCGTGGACGCGGGCGGCGCGGGTGGCGGCGAGGCGGCGGCATCGCTGGGCAGCAGATCCTCCTCCGATAGATACTGGGTGGTGTTGGTCTTGTCGACGGACGACACCGGCGGGGCCACGCGCTGCTTGGTCGCAAACGGGGTGGTCGGCGGAGGCGGCGTCGCCGACCGCGGGCGCGAGGCGTCGCCACTGCCTTTGAGGGTGGTCCGGAGCAGATCGACGGATGTCTTGGGCGAGCCCGGCCCCGTGATGGTTCCCGAGATGGAGCTCGAGATCGGTCCCGATTTGGAGCCGCCGAGTGGCGCCACCGGCGCGCCCGGATTGACGTAGGCGGGCGTCTCGTGGCGCGGGACGGTCCCCGCCGGGCCGGCCGGGACGTTGGCGACCGATTCGCCGGTGGCGGTCGTCGACGGAACAGCGCCGGAGACGTGATCGGCGGTGGCGGCTGCCGTGGCGGAATCGCTGCTGACCGCGTCGCCAATCGAATCGCCGATTGCCTTGACCTCGGCCTCCAGTCGCCGGCGCGCTTCCTCCAGCTCCTTGGCGATACCGTCGCGCCGTTTCAGCTCGTCGGGGTGCAGGGTCATGGCATCGCGCAGCTCGTCAAACGGCTTTCGGATGTGCTCGTCGAGCTGGATCTCGTTCTTGACGTCGGCGGTGGTCTTGCGAATCTCGCGAATCAGCTTCCCCAGTCCGGAGGCCAACTCCGGAAGCTTCGTTGGGCCAAGGAAGATCAGGGCGAGGACCAGGATGACGGTGATCTCTCCCATTCCGAGGTTGAACACGATTGGATATTTACCCTGAATCCGCGCAAACGCACAACGTAGCGTACGGGTGCCGGAGGTTCGCGTCAGAAGAGCGCGATTTGTTGGGGCGCGCCCAGTGGATAGGCATCGATCCCGCGCGCGCCGAGCGCGTCGCAGAGCTGCCGGTCGGGGGCGTGGCGGACCGCGACCTCGCGCGCGCCCGTGGCCTGTAT
>DASRQT010000151.1:0-16085 GCA_035696485.1 Polyangia bacterium
CTACCTCATCGCGCCGCCGCTGGAATCGGTCATTGCCATCGACGCCGCGTGCAAGGCCGCCCCGGTGCGGCTGGCCAAGTGGTTTGGCCCGCCGTCGGAGACCAACTTCGGCGGCGGTTATCTGGTCGGCGACCAGCCGGCGTGCGAGGCAGCGGCGCGTGCGTTTGCCTCCGCGATCACCGACGTCGCTGGCGCCCCGCTGGGCGCGCGGTCGGCGCGGGGCGGCGGCGAGCTGGGGCCGGCGGCTGGCGCAACCGTGATGCCGGAGAGCAGCGGAAAATTCCGCGCCCTGGACACCGGCGAGCGGTTCGTCAGCAAGCCCGATCACCTGACGCACCTGGTGGACGACGCGTCGTTGGTGCGCAAGACCCACCCGCGCATCGTCGTGCGCGGCAAGGTCGACATGCTGCAGTCGGCGATCCTGGACGCGCAGGTCGCGGCCGACGCCGAGGGGGCGTCGTCCCTGGTCGGCGAGCTTGGTGAGCTGCTGGAGCTGTCGCGCAGTCTGATCGGCGCCGAGGTCACCGGCCAGCCGCTGCAGCCGTTTGCGCTGTTTGGCATGACCGCCGACGAGGTGCGCGACGCCACCCACCACACCCACGAGCTTTATGGCGTGCCGTTCATGTACCCTGACGTTCGCCAGGGGCCGGTGGTCGCCAAGCTGAACCTGGCCCGCGCCGTGGCCCGCGAAGCCGAGGTGGCGGCGCTGGTCGCCTTCGCCGCCACCGAGGGCGCGGCGACCGCGCCGCCCAGCCGCGCCGATCTGTGCCGGGCGCTAAACCGGATCTCGTCGGCGCTGTATCTGCTGGCGTGCAAATACGTCGGCGGGTTGTACCAGGGCAACCGCCGTCCCAGAGGCCCCATTCGCGGGTGGCGTCCGCCGCCCCGTTCATGAGAGTCCCCCATGTCGCTGTCTAGTGGCCCGCGCACGCCCGACAAGCACGAGCGGCTGGCGCGGGTCTACGACACCGAGGTCTGGCCTCTGTTCGGCCAGCACTTCGCCCAGATGCTGCTGCGTTCGATAAAGCCGCGCCCGCGGGCCGCCGTGCTGGAGGTGGGGGCCGCGACCGGCGCGACCACGGCGGAGTTGCTGCGGCGATTCGACGGGCAGAGCCGCATCACCGCGGTGGATCAGGCGCCGCTGATCGCGCTCGCTCGCCGCAGGCTCGAGGCTGATGCGAAAGCCGCCGCGCGCGCGACGCTGGTTCCCGGGTCGCTGCCGCTGCCCTTCCCGGCCGCCAGCTTCGACGTGGTCCTGTCACACCCGACCGTCGGTGACGAGACCGCTCCCGCCGACCTGGTCGCCGAGCTCGCCCGCGTGCTGCGACCCGGTGGCCAGCTCAGCGCCGGATTTCTCTTGCGCGGGACCTGGACGGAGTTCCTGGACATCTACCGGGACGTCCTGGAGGAGAACAAGAAAGCCGACAGCTTGACCGCGCTCGGCGATTACATTAATGCGCTGCCCGACGGGGAGGCGGCCGCCCGACTGCTGGAGCAGGCCGGCCTGGAGAAGGTCGAGGTCTCCGTGCAGCGCTGGGAGCTGCTGTTCAAGAGCGCGCGCGAGTTCTTCTTCGCGGCGGCCATCGAGCTAGGACCCTTGTCGCGCTGGAAACAGATGGCCGGGCGTGGCGAGGAGATGCAGGACATCTTCTTCTTCGTCAAGGAGGCGATCGACGCCTACTTTGCCGACGGCGCATTCGCCGTGACCGTGGTCGCGGGATGTGTCAAAGGTTGGAAGCCCAAGAAGTAAAGGGCGTAGAGACCATCAACCCATGAGTGACGACGCCGTCAGGAACCGCTACCAGACGCTGGTCCGCGAGCTGGCCGAGCACGATCGCCGCTACTACGTCGAGATGGCCCCCACCGTCTCGGACGCGCAATACGATCTTCTGTACCGCGAGCTGCGCGACATCGAGGCGGCGCACCTGGACTGGATCACCGCCGATTCGCCGACCCAGCGGGTGGCGCCGGCCCCCATCTCGTCGTTTCCCAAGGTGGTGCGCGCGGTGCCGATGTTGTCGCTGGACAACGCGTACAGCGAAGGCGAGCTGGCCGCCTTCTACGATCGCGTGGTCAAGGGTCTGCACGGCGAGACCATCGAGGGTGACGATCCCACCTTTGTCGTCGAGCCGAAGATCGACGGCATCGGCATCGAGCTGCAATACGAACGCGGCCGGTTCGTGCTGGGCGCGACCCGGGGCGACGGGCGCGTCGGCGAGGACATCACCGCCAATCTACGGACATTGCGGTCGCTGCCGCTTTCGCTGCGCGAACCGGTGACCATCGCCGTCCGCGGCGAGGTCTTCATGCAGAAGGAGGACTTCGCTGCCATCAACCGCGAGCGCGCGCTGGCCGGCGAGGAGCTGTGGAAGAACGCCCGCAACTTCACCGGCGGATCGCTCAAGCTGCTGGACCCCCGCGAGTGCGCCAAGCGCCCCCTGCGCGTGATCCTGTACGAGCTGGTGGGCGGCGAGTCGCACCGCCCGCTGCACTCCGCGAGCCTGGCCTGGATGCGCGAGCTGGGCTTGCCGACGTCGTCGATGGTTTCCCTGGTCAGCGGCTGGCAGGCGCTGGCGGGCGCGGTCGCAGCCTGGGCGGACCGCAAGGCGTCGCTGCCCTATGAGGCGGACGGCCTGGTGGCGAAGATCGATTCATTCGCGCACAGGCGCCTGCTGGGTTTCACCGCCAAGTTCCCGCGCTGGGCCATCGCCTACAAATTTCCCGCGTTGCGTTCGCAGACCAGATTGGTGGGGGTGGAGATCAACATCGGCCGCACCGGCGCGGTGACGCCGGTGGCGATGCTGGACCCGGTCGAGCTGTCGGGCACCACGGTCAAGCGGGCGTCGCTGTTCAACTGGGACGAGGTCGCGCGCCTGGACGTCCGCATCGGCGATCAGGTCATCGTCGAGAAGGCCGGCGAGATCATTCCCCAGGTGGTTGAAGTGCTGACCGCGCTACGCACGGGCGCTGAAACGCCGGTCGCCGTCCCCGACCGCTGTCCGAGCTGCGGCTCGGAGCTGCTGCGACGGGAGGGGGAGGTGGCCCTGCGCTGCGCGAACCGGGCCTGCCCCGACCAGCGCTGGAAGGCGCTGCAGTTCTTCGCCCACCGCGGCGCCATGAACATCGACGGGCTGGGCGAGGTGCTGGCGCAGGAGCTGGTCCGCAAGGGGTTGGTCGAAGACGCCGCCGACATCTTCGATCTCACGGTCGACCGGCTGATCCCCGCGGATGATGCCGCCCCGCGCGTGGAACGCATGGCCAAGAAATCCGCCGAAAATCTCGTCGCTGGCATCACGCGCGCCAAGCAGACGGCGACGTTTTCGCGCCTGCTGATCGGCCTTGGCATCCCACACGTGGGCGCGGTCGCGGCCCGCGCCATCGCGGCGCGCTTTGGATCGTTCGAGAGCTTCTGCGCGGCCAGCGCCGATGAACGGCGCGCGGCCATCACCGCCATCGACGGGGTCGGGCCGGTCATCGCCGAGGCTGTCGCCCTCTACGTGGAAAACCCAGACAACGCGCGCTTGCTGGCGCGGCTGCGCGAGCGCGGCGTCTCCCCGGTTGAACCGGTGGCGCGCCCTGCCAGGGACGGTCCGTTGTCGGGCAAGCGTGTGTGCGTGACCGGCAAGCTGTCGCGGCCGCGCAGCGACATCCAGAAGGACATCGAGGCCGCGGGCGGCCAGTTCGTGACCGCGGTGGGAAAGACCACCGACATCCTGGTCGCCGGCGCCGACGTCGGAAAGTCGAAACTGGACGCCGCCCGCAAGCTGGGAACCACCGTCGTCGACGAGGACGGGCTGGCAAAACTGCTGCAGCCGGGCGGCTGAGAGCGACCTCAGATTCGGTATTTGCCGGTCTTGGAGGCCGAATCGCTGGCCGAGTCGCCCGACTCCACCACCGTGGCCCCCTCGATGTCGCCGTCCAGCGAATGTTCGAGGCGCGTGTCGAGACGCGCGTCGCGGGGGACAAGCTCGCGCGCCCGCTGATATAGCCGCTGCGCCCCATCGGGATCGTGTTTCTCGTGCTGGCGGATGTCGCCGGCCGCGATCAGGAACCCGCCGCGTTCGCGCGCGTGGCAGGACTGATCGTCGCCCAGCGCTTCAAGAAAAGCCAGCGCGTCCGTCCAGCGGCGATCCACCATCGCGATCGCGCCCAGCAGCTGCCGCGCCCCCGCCCGCACCGGGCCGGGTTCACCCTCGACCAGCGCCAGCGCGTCGGTGGAGCGTTTCACAGCGCGCGCGCGCCGTTCGCCGTCCAGGCCGGCCAGCAGCCTCGGTTCCAGACGCATGGCGCCCCAGCTCTCGGCGACGTCGCGGACGCCGCCGTCGGCGACGAATCGAACGCCGCCGTTCAGCAGGGCGGCCATCCCGTTGACGGCGCTGGTCCGCTGCGCGACGTGAACGTCGCACAACGCCGAACGCAATAGCAGCTCGGAGATCGCGCCGCGCGAGAGGACCGGCCGGTGTCGGTCCAGCAAGGCCTCGGTCGCCTTCCAGGCGTTCTCCCACTGGTCTCGGTCGAAACAGATCTCCGACAGCCGCTCCAACGCCTCGCGGTGGCTGTTGTTGCGGCCGTAGGCGCGCGAATAGAATGCCAGCGCGCGATCGGCGCGGCCATCGGCCTCGGCGGCTGCGCCGACGGCGAAGTACTTGTCGGCGGCATCGGGGATGGTCGCCCCGGCCGCGATCCAGCGCTCCAGCACAAGGCCGGCCTGCTCCCAGCGCGGCCCGCCGGCCGCCAGGTTGAAACGATAAAGGCGCTCCAGCGTCACCGCGTCGTCGGGGAAAAGCGTGGCCGCCGCCTCCAGCAGCTCCAGCGCGCGCCCCGGCTGGCGCAGGTGCTCACCAACGACGCCGGCCAGCTCCGACGAGACCCGCGCCTTGTCGCCCGGCATCACGCAGAGATCGATCTCGATCTCGAGCAGACGCGCCGCCTCCGCCCAATCCGCGCGCGCCGCAGCCAGCCGCGCCAGCGCCGACACCGGCTGGCGCAGCGCCGGATCCAGCGCCGCCGCCCGCTGGTAGGCCTCGCGGGCGACCTCCAGATTCGCCATCCGTTCGCTGGCCCGGCCGGCCCCGTACCACAGGCGCGCGGCCGCCGAGGGGACGACCTCGGCGGCCTTGCCACGGAGTGTCTCCCCCAGCTCGGCCCAGCGACCGTTGCGTTCGGTCACGCGTTCCAGCGCGATCACGATGTCGACGTTGCGCGGATCCAGGTCCAGCGCGCGCATCAGCTCACGTTCAGCGTCGGCGATGCCGGTCTTTCCCGCGTGATCGAAGATGTACAGCCCCCGATCCAGCAGCGCGCGCGCCCGATCGACCGCGGTCGGAGCCACGGCCGCCCGCGCCGTGTGCAGCGCCAACTGCTTGCCCGAGCGACGGCCCGGCACCGGATCCAGCGCCATCGGTGTCGCCGCCGCCTGACCCGACAGCCGTCCCAGCTCCACATAGAGGCGCAGAGCCTCGTCCTCCTGTCCCAGGCGCGCGCGCCGCAGCTCCGCCAGGCGCCACAGCAGCGCCGCGCGACGCGCGGGATCCTCGGGGCGGGGGTTGTCGCCGGCCGCCGATGATTCACCAGACATTGAGGCGGCGGCTCCTGCCGCCCGCGCCGCCGCCCAGGCCAGTAAATCGGCGCAGCGATCGGACTGGCCGCTGGCCACCAGGAGGCGCTCGGCGGCCTCGGCGGCGTTGACGTCGTCGGGGTCGATCTCCAGCACCGCCAGCCAGGCGGTCGCGGCGTCGGTCAGGTTGCGCGCGGCTTTCTCGCTGAGCACCGCGATGTCACGCAGCAGCGCCAGCCGTTCAGCGGGGGCCGTCACATGTTCGACCGCCGCCACCGCCAACCGCAACGACTGGTCCGGCCGGCCGGTGCTCTCAAACCGGCGGCGCGCGGCGCTGAGCAGCGGCAACTCGGCGGGATGATCGCCCAGGGCCCGCAGCCGCACTTCGAGGGCGCGTTCCGGCTCGCCGGCGCCGTCCAGCAGCGCGGCCCGTTCCGTGAACGCCGCCAGACGGGGAGGTCCAGTCAGCGCGACCACGTCGCGGTCCAGCGCCTCGCCCAGCTCCCGCAGGCGGCCGAGCTGGCGCAGAAGTCGCGACCGCCGCAGGCGCAATGTAACGCCCACCTCCGGCGGCAGCGTCTCCAGCGCACGCGCCAGGACGGCGATCGATCCGATGGGATCCTGGAGCCGTTCCAGGGCGTCGGCCAGCCGCTCGGCGATACGCGCCCGCCGGACGTCCTCGGTCTCGGCGGCGCTGGCGGCACGCAGAAGATCAACGAACCGCGGATCCACGCGCGCCGTTGATTCGGCGGCGCCCGTCGACGTCGGTGCCGACCGCGCGATCAATCGTTCACCCAGGGCCAGCGCCTCGTCCGCGGCGACGTGACCTGCAACCGCCCCCGACAGGAGCGCGAGCACCGGGTCGACCGGCGCGTCGGGAGCCATCCGCGCCAGCAGACGCTGGGCCCCGAGGTAGTGGTCCGCCGGCGACACCGGCCGAGGGAGCGCGGACGGCCGCGGCGGCGGCATCGCCAGCGACACATCAGCGCGCCAGGTGCGCGCCAGACGATCCAGGCCGGCGGCGGCCGCGTCAGCGGCCAGCGCGATCAAGGCGCGCGCGCGTGTGGCCTCGGGTTCCGCCTCAAGCTGCGTCCGTCGCAGCAGCAGCGCCTCGCGCAACGCCCCGGCCTGGCGCAGGGCCGCGTCGACAGCGCCCAGACGCGGCGCCAGACTGGCGTCGCTGGCACCGTCACCGCCTCCATATCGGCGCCCCTCGCCCCCCGACCGCAGCGCACGTTCAGCCAGGCGCCGCGCGCGACCGGCCTGGCCGGCACGGGCGGCTTGCAACGCCTCCTCCAGCAGAGCGGCGGCGTCACGCCGGGCGCGGCTGGGGCGGCGCACCTCGGGAGCGGCGCCATTTTGCCCCGGCTCCAGCGCTGCGCGCAGGCTGCGCATCGCGGGCGCCGGCGGCCGCCGCCCGAGACGGCGCGCGATCTCGGCTTCCAGCCGTGCGACCTCGGAGGCGGGCGCGCCGGCCGCCCACGCCTGTTTCACCAGCGCCGCCGCCGAGGCGGGCGCGCCGCCGATGTCCAGCCAGTCGGCGGCCAATCCCAGCAAGGCCGTGCGATCCTTCGCTCCGCGCGCGATCCCGATCGCCCGCCGCAGCAACGCCAACCGTGTGCGCCCCGTGGTCAGGCCGGCGTGCAGGCGCAACGCGGCCAGAAACTGCGCCGGCGACCGATCCTCCGCCACGCTGCTGGCGCGGCGTGCCGCCGCCCGCCGACGGTACATCGGGACGCGCGCGTCGGTGGCCAACGCCAGCCAGGCGACGATGGCGTCGTCGACGGCGCCGCTCTCCGCGCGCGCCGAGGCGGCGGCGTCCCCCCACACGGAAACCGGATCACCCTGGGCCTCGGCGTCTTCCTCGACCAGCTTGGCCAAAAAGCGCGCGCGCTTGCTGACCGGCATCTGACCGGCGGCGCTGAGCAGCGCCAGCCGCACGCTGGGAAGCCTCGGGGCCTCGGCCGCGGCCAGCCGCAGCTCTGCCAGCGCGCCCGAAGCGTCGTCCCGCGCGCGCAGAAGATCCGACAGCTCGACGCGCAGGCGGGCGCGAATCGCGGCGTCCTCCGTCACCGCGACCACGCGGCGCAGCTCGTCGATACGAGAGCTGGCGGCGGCCCTCGCACTTCCGACCGATACCACGCCGGGAAAATAACACGTTCCCGCCGGCGACCCGAGTCGGCAAGCTCACCGCGCCGCCTTTTGTTTGTTAAAGTGCGTCCCCAAATGCCGACGGCGTTCGCGCTCATACTCGCGGGGGGCGGGGGGACCCGGTTGTGGCCGGCCAGCCGCCGCCGCCGACCCAAGCAGCTCTTGAAACTGGGGGGCACCGAATCGTTGCTGGCGGCCGCCGCGCGGCGCGCGCGGGCGGTGGTCGACGCCGAACACACGCTGGTGGTGACCGCGGCCGATCAGGAGGCGCAGATCCGCGCCGCGCTGCCCGAGTTGCCGGCCGCGAACATCATCGCCGAGCCGCAACCGCGAAATACCGCCGCCGCGGTCGGTCTGGGCGCGGCCGCCGCGATGCGCCGCGCAGGCCCTGACGCTGTGCTCGCGGTCTTGCCGGCCGACCCGCACATCGGGAACGAGGCCGCCTTCGAGACCGTGGTGCGCGCCGCCATCAACGAGGCGGTTGACGCGATCGTGACCATCGGCATTTCGCCGACCCACGCGGAAACCGGCTTTGGCTATATCCGCCTGGGCGCCCGTCGATCAAGCGTTGGCAAAGGTGAGGCGCCGGCCGGCGTCGCCGTGTTCGATGTCGGCGCGTTCGTCGAGAAACCCGATCGGGCCACCGCCCTGCGCTACTTCGCGGCCGGCGACTACCTGTGGAACTCGGGGATGTTCTTTCTCACCGCGCGGCGCCTGCTGGAGGAGACACGCCGCCAGATGCCCGCGCTGGCAACAGCGCTGGACGCGATGATAGCGGCCCCCGACTTCGACGCGAAGGTACGCGAGCTGTACCCGACCGTCCCGGCCGTCTCGATCGACTACGGCATCATGGAGAAGGCCGCCGGCATCCGCGTCATCCCCGGCACCTTTGGCTGGAACGACGTCGGTAGCTGGGCCGCGTTGCATTCCATCCGCCAGCCCGACGCCCGCGGCAACGTCGTCGTGGGCGACGCCACCTTGCTGGACGGCGACAACAGCGTCGTGCTGGCCGAGGCCGGCGCGCCCTTCGTCGGCGTGGTCGGGGTGCGCGACGTGGTCGTCGTCGCGACCGCCGACGCCGTGCTGGTCATTCCCAAGGATCGCGCCCAGGACGTCCGCCTGATTGTTGAAGCGATCAAAAAAGCTGGACGCGAGGATCTCATCTAGCCAGTAGCCGCGCGCCGGTCAGTAGCCGTCGTCGGGCCCCATCAACCGCGCCAGAAGTCCCGGCCCGGCAAAGAGGTAGATGATCCCGCCCAGCGCCAGGAACGGCCCGAAGGGGACCTGGGCGTGGCGCAGCTGCACCTCGTTGCCGCCGCGCCGGCGCGCGATGAGCAGCAGCGGAATGCTGATGGCCGCGCCCAGAAAGGACCCCGCGAAGATGATGAACGGCAGCCCCTTCCAGCCGAACACCGCGCCCATCATCGCCAGCAGCTTGCCGTCGCCGAGGCCCATCCCCTCGCGCTTGAGGATGTAGTAGTAGGCGTCGGCGATGATGCGCACGAACAGGTAACCGGCCGCGACGCCGATCGCGCGTTCAGACCAAGGCACGTCGTGGGCCCCGAACGCGGCCAGGAAAAAGATCGGGATGGACGGCAGCGTGATCACGTCGGGCAGGAGCCTGGTGTCGAGGTCGATGAACGACAGCACCACCAGCGCCCCCAGGAAGGCGAAATAAAGCGCGAACCGCGCCAGCCGCACCGCTACCGCCCCGTCGGGATCGGCGGCGACGAATTTCCAGAACAGCGCCGCGCTCAGCGCGGCCATCAAGGCCTCGATCACCGCATAGCGGGGAGAATAGCCGGCCTTGCACGCGCGACAGCGCCCGCGCAGCACCAAGTACGAGACGATCGGGATGTTGTCGATGCCGCGAACCGGAGCCCCGCACGCCATGCAGTGCGACCCCGGCCGCACCACCGATTGCCCCAGCGGGATGCGGGCCACGCACACATTGAAGAAGCTGCCCCAGATGGCCCCCCAGATGGCAGCCACCCCCACCGCCCAGGGCGAGCAGAGAAACTCAGCTAGCTCCACATCATACGTATGCCGCATCCGCACCCCGAAGGCGAATTCAGCCCGCCTGGCAATATCAAACCGACGGGTTGCCGCTCCAGAACGGTGGAAACTGGCCAAGCACCGTCTCGATAACGGTCTCGACACGGAAGGGCTTGGGGATCACCGCATGGAAGAGGCTGCTCTCCCCGTCCAGCGCCGAGCCCGAGATCAGGATGGCGCGGCGAACCTGGCGACGCTCGAGGCCTTCGCGCGCCAGCTCCTCGCCATCGCCGTCGGGCAGCGTTCCGTCGGTCAGCAGGACGTCGACGCTCCTTTGCGCCAGGATGCCGCGGGCGCGCCGTAGATCGGCCGCGGCTATCACCTCGACCCCCTGCCCGGTCAGGACTGAAATGAGCAGATTGCGGATCGATTCGCTGTCTTCGACCACCAGGACGCTCATGGTGCCAGATGCGGCGCCGGCGCGATTCTGAGGCTCTGGCCGCGAAACCTCGGGCACCCCCAGCTTCGCCGCCGGTAGGTGCACGCGAACCGTGGTGCCACGCTCAGGTTCACTCTCGGCCGAGATGAAACCTCCCGCCCGCTGCACGATCGACGCGCACATCGCCAGGCCCAGCCCCCGTCCTTGCCCCCGGTTCTTGGTCGTGAAGAAGGGGTCGAAGGCGCGCGCCAGCTGCTCCGACTGCATGCCGCGACCGTCGTCGGCGACGGCCACAACCACAAACGGCCCCTCGGCGATGAGGCCACGCGCCTTCGCCTGATCGGAATCCAGCACCACCAGATGCGTCGACACCCGCAGCTCGCTGCCGTGGCCGCGCGTGGCGTCGGCGGCATTGGTTATCAGATGGGCCAGCACCTGGCGCAGCTGCGCCTCGTCCACCACCACGCGCGCGCGCGGCGCACCCAGGCGGTGGGTCAGCTTGAGGACATCCGCTACGCCTTGCCCGACCAGGTTCTGCAGCATGGGCCAGGTCGCGACCACCAGATCGTCCATCGACAGCAACGTCGGTCTGATCCCCTCGCGGCGCGCATACGCCAGCAATGCCTTCGGCAACCCGGTGGCCTCCTTGATCGCCGTCTTCATCTCGGCCACCACGGATTCGTCGCCCGGCGCCCGCTCCAGCATGGCGGTGGCCGTGGTCAGCACGGTCAGCACGTTGTTGAAGTCATGCGCCACGCTGGCCGCCAGACGCCCGAGACTCTCGAGCTTGTTTTGTTCCCGCTGCGACGTCTCCGCCTGCATACGCTCTGTGATGTCCGCGCCCACGCTGGCGCTTCCGATCACCGTCCCGTCCAGCGATCGCAGCACGGTGTTGGTCCACAAGATGCGCCGGTTTGATCCACCGGCCGTGCGCAGGTTGCTCTCCAGGCGAGAGGCGATCTTGCCCTTGCCGAGGCCCTTGATGAATTCATCGCGCAGGCGGTCGCCAACGGCGGATGGCAGCATCAAGGCAAACCCGTCAGCGCCCATCAACTCCTGTTTTCCAAAGCCGGTGGTTCGCTGAAAGCAACGGTTGACGAATTCGATGTGCCCGGACGCGCCCAGCATCACCACCAGAAGATCGACGTTCTCCAGCAACGTCCGGTAACGCTGCTCTATCTCGGCGCGCGCGCGCTCGCCCTCCTTGAGGCTGGTAATGTCGGACATGGTTCCGTGAACGGCGACCGGATGCCCGCTGGAATCGCGCACCACCTCGCAGGTGTCACGCACCCAGCGCTGCTTCCCGTCGCCGAGGTTGATCCGGTAAACCAGCTCGCGGCTGAACCCGTCGGCGATGCTGCCGGTCAGCCGTTTCTTCACCGGCTCGCGATCCTCGGGTTCGATGGATTGCACCCAGCGGTCGATGCCACCCGAGACCAGATATTGCTCGGGCCCCTGCCCGCCCAGCTCGACGATGCGGGGGCTGAGATATTCCAGCGTCCCGGTCTTGGCATGAAACGAGTACGCCGTTACCGGCAGTGATTCCAGCAGGCGCTTGTAAATGGCCTCCGGCCAGGTCGCGGTCCGTTTGGTGAACATGCGCCCGTCAGCTTCAAGCGCCAGCGCCACCATCGCGCCGACATTGGTGGCAAAGTCGATCTCCTCGTCCAGCCACACGCGTGATCCGCCCTGGTGTTCGTGGCACAGCACGCCGTGCAACCCGCCGGGGCCGATGAGCGGGATCGCCAGCAGTGCGCCGATGTGGTGCTCGTGCAGATAGTCGGCCAGTTCGGCGGTGCGCGGATCGCGCCAGGCGTCACCGACTGCGGCCGCCCCGGCGTCGCCGTTTCCCAGCGCCGCGATGTACGACGGACACGAGGCCACCGCCAGTCGTACGTCACCGTCGGCCGGCCCGATCTCCTCGGGCAGTCTGAAACGACAGATCAGGTTTTCGCGCGCTTCGTCGAACAGCCAGATGCTGGCCCGCGGAATCCCCAGCGCCTGGGCTGACAGCCGGGCGACATGTGCCAGCACCCGGGTGACGTTGCCCGAGCGGGTCGCGGGCCCCTTCAGCGCCTCACGCAACGTGGCCGCGAAGGCCCGAAGCTTGCCCGACAGACCGCGCTGCCGCGCCAGCCGCGCGCGCAGCTGGGCTTCCCGCTCTCGAGCCTCCCTGAGCTCCCGTTCCAGGAGCACGCTGTCGGGCGCCATCCACTACCTCCGCAGCGTCTAATATCGGCCATTCTGACGCCATTGGGGAGGGATTCATGAACGCCGCCGCCGACCCCGGTGCAGGCTGACGACGCTCAGGGCGACGCTAGGGCGCCAGCGCGAAGCAGTAGATGCCGCCGTAGCCTCCGCCTGAGCCAACGATCGGGTTGCTGGGGTCGGAGCCGTCATTCTGTTCAACAGCGACGCCGGCGCCACAGCCGCCTTCGTCCTGTCCCGAGATCCAGTTTGTCCGATTGGCGATCGACCACGAGAACCCAATCCGCGGCCGCCCGGTGGCCACGTTGTCGCGCGCGTTGCTGGTCCAGTCGAGGCAGGTGGCCTTGGCTCCGTAAAGCTGCCCCTGGGCGTTCGACCCGGTCAGCGTGTGATGGTTGTCCGCCACGGGCATGGCCGGATCGGGGCGATGGTTCGGGATCCCGAACTCATTCGGAAGGTCTTCCTTGATCAACGGGTCGGCGCCGTTTGGCCGATTCTGCAACACGTCGGCCTTGGTCATGGCCAAGAGGCGCGCCCGCCGATCGTACCAGGGGCCATTACCGATTCGATCCGCGGCGTTGACCGGCGTGCCCGCCGGGCCACGCGTCACGCTCAGGAAGGCGCGCCATTGCTTGGCGCCGGAGCCCGGCAGCGACGCCTCGGCGATCTCGGTGCAGATCTTGTCGGCGCCGGCCAGCCCGTCCGCCTGGCCATACTTCAGATCACCACCGAACCCCATGTCGTTCTTCGACAGGCGGCGCATGGCCTCCAGGCTGGTCACGAAAAAACTGAATCGAGGCAACCCGGCCCCGTCACCCGCCGGTGTGCCGTCGATGGTCCCGCCCGCGTCCAGGCCGCCGCTGCCGCCGGTCCCGACGCCGGCCGTTCCACCCGTCCCCCCGGTCCCGCCGTCGACCACGGTACCGCCGCCGCCCGCCGCGCCGCCACCAGAGCCGCCGGAGCCGCCGCCGCTACCCGCGACGCCGCTTGGCGCGGAACCACCGCTGCCGCTGCCGCCGCTCCCGGTCCGACCGGCGTCAACGCCGCCAGAGCCCGGCCCCGAAGAGCTGCACGCGGCCGTCACCCCGGCGGCAAGCAACAGAAAATAGAGACCTGCGGTCGACGGAGAAGGTGTGTTCATCCAACAAAACTCCCTGTCATCAGTATGACGGCCGAAGCCGATTCATCAAACACGGATCATCAAGTAACGAATGCCGCGCGTCGCCGTCCGACACGCTAGACTTGCGCGCAGCGACAGATGCCAGTGCTTTCCGCGCCGATGAAATCCGCCCATCCCCTTCGCCGCCTGTTCGCCTACGCGTACCGCTACCGTCGCGATGTCCGGCTGGCCTCGCTGTTTTCGGTCCTGAACAAGTTCTTCGACATCCTGCCGGAGGTCCTGATCGGCATCGCCGTCGACGTGGTCGTGAACCGGAAGGATTCGTTCCTGGCGCGGCTCGGAATCGTGGACCCCAAGGCGCAGATCATCTGGCTGGCGGTGGTGACCGTTCTCATCTGGGTGGGCGAATCGCTGTTCCAGTACCTCTACGACGTGCTGTGGCGCAACCTCGCCCAGAACCTGCAGCACGATCTGCGCATGGACGCCTACAACCACATCCAGAAACTGGAGCTGTCGTGGTTCGAGAGCCGCCGCACGGGAAATCTGATGTCGATCCTCAACGACGACATCAACCAAATGGAACGTTTCCTCAACGGCGGCGCCAATGATCTGATCCAGGTCATCACGTCGTCGCTGCTGGTCGGGGCGGTGTTCTTCGTGCTGACCAGCAAGATCGCCTTCCTGGCGCTGATCCCCGTCCCGGCGATCATCTACGGCGCGTTCTGGTTTCAGCACCGGCTGGCTGCCCGCTACACCGCCGTGCGCGAGGCGGCCGGCAGCCTCAACGCGCGCCTGAACAACAACCTGCTGGGCGTCGCCACCATCAAGGCGTACACCGCCGAAGATTTCGAGGCCGGGCACATCAGCTCCGCCTCGACGGCCTATCGCTCGGCGAATCAGCGCGCCATCCGATTTTCCGCGGCGATCACCCCCATCATTCGCCTGGCGGTCCTGGCCGGGTTCACGGTAACCCTGCTCTACGGCGGGTTTCTGGCGCTCAACGGCCGGCTGGGCGTCGGCAGCTATTCGGTGCTGGTGTACCTGACCCAGCGCCTGCTGTGGCCTCTGACCCGGCTGGCCGACATGACCGACCTCTACCAGCGATCGATGGCGTCCATCCAGCGCGTGATGGATCTGCTGCAGACGCCCGTCGCCATCCGATACGACGGCGCTGCCCTGCCGGCCGCCACCGTGAAGGGGGCGCTGTCGTTCGACGACGTCAGCTTCTCTTACGACGAGCGCCCGACGCTGCAGGCGATCACCTTCAACATCCCCGCCGGCCAGACCGTCGCCTTCGTCGGCAGCACCGGCAGCGGCAAGAGCACGCTGGTCAAGCTGCTGCTGCGTTTTTACGAACCGCGCGCAGGAACCATCCGCCTGGACGGCCGTCCCATCGGGGAGCTGGACCTGCAGGATCTGCGGCGCGCCATCGGCTATGTCGCCCAGGACAGCTTTCTCACCGACGCCACCGTGGCCGAGAACATCGCCTACGGCGTCCCGGGCGCCCCACGCGATGCCATCGTCGCCGCGGCGGTGGCCGCCGAAGCCGACGAGTTCGTCGCCACCCTGCCGCACGGCTACGATACCCAGGTCGGCGAACGGGGACAGAAGCTGTCGGGCGGCCAGCGCCAGCGCATCGCCCTGGCGCGCGCGATCCTGAAGAACCCGCCGATTCTGGTGCTGGACGAAGCCACCAGCGCGGTCGACAACGAGACCGAAGCCGCCATCCAGCGATCGCTGGACCGGCTGGTCGTCGGCCGAACCAGCATCATCATCGCGCATCGTCTGTCCACCGTTCGTCACGCCGACGTCATCTACGTCCTCGACGACGGCCGCATCGTCGAACGCGGCACCCACGACGATCTGGTCGCGGCGGGCGGCCAGTACGCAGCGCTCTGGCGGCTGCAGACGGGAGAACGCCCCGACCGCGGCCGCGTCGCCGTCGTTCACTGACCGCTCACATAGCTCCTGTCCGCCTGGTCTTGTATGGTGGGGGGCATTTTCCATTCATCGCGGAAGGAGTCGGATCATGGCTGAAAGCGTGTACAAGGTTATCGAGCTCGTGGGCACCAGCACGGAGTCCTGGGAGAAGGCCGCCGCCGCGGCCGTCAGCCGCGCCTCCAAGTCACTGCGCGACCTGCGCGTGGCCGAGGTCTCCACCCTCGACATGACCATCAAGAACGGCAAGGTCGACAGCTATCGCGCCAAGCTGAAGATCTCGTTCAAGTACGAGGGGAAAGGCTAGCGCGGGTTTATCGCGGCTTTCTGTCACGGGGCCCGGCTGTGGTGCCGCGCGAAGATGGTGCTAGTGTCTGGCCCCGGTGAAGCGAATTGTCGCGCCGTTTCCGATCACCCTGACGACCGCGGTGCTGGTGGCCGCGGCCGCCTGCGATCGCGGCCCCAGTGAACAGGCCCGCGCCCGGACCGCATCGCTGGAGCAGGCGCTGCGCCCGTCGTTCTTCGCCGCCGCCGTACGCAAGATGGGGGGCGGCCACTTTCACAGCACGTCGCGCTTCGCGGTCGGTCCCGACGGCAAGGGACCGGACGCCGTCACCACCACCACCGATGTCTGGCTGGATCGCGCCGGCAACTACCGTGTGGTCGAGTCCAATGAT
>DASRQT010000152.1:0-2866 GCA_035696485.1 Polyangia bacterium
TCGACGCTCTTGAAGACCAGGGGAACGTCCACCGCCGCGAACAGCGCCAGAGCCGCGGCCAGGCGCTTGCCGCCTGCGCCGCCGTAGCGCCGCGCCAGCATGTAGCCGATCATGATCAAGAACAGCAACAGCGAGCTGGTCAGCCGCGCGTCCCACTGCCAGTAGACGCCCCAGGCCTTGCGCCCCCACAGCGGGCCGGTCACCAGCGCGCAGGCGCCGAACAGCACCGCCAGCTCGCCGGCCGCCGCCGCCAGCCGGTCGCCCTTGTCCGACCCGCGAAACAGATACGCCAGGCTGCCGCCCGCGCACACGAAGGTGGACAGAAACAGCATGATCGCGCAGGGGACGTGGAAGTAGAAGATCTTCTGGACCACGCCCATCACCGGTTCGATCGGCGCGGTCAGGATCAGGCCCGGGACCAGCAGGAAGCCCACGGCCGCCAGGGCGGCCGCGACGGGGAGGCCGACGCCGAGGGATCTCATGGCTCGGGTATATTACTATGGCCACCGTTCAAGTGACTGACGAAGGCTCGTTCTCCGCGTTTCGCACCGTCCCCCGGACCGGGGTCATCTACGTCACCACCGAGGCGGCCAAGCAGGGATTTCACGCCGGCGACCCGTCGTGGTGCAACCTCGGCCAGGGGCAGCCCGAGACCGGGCCGCTGCCGGGCGCGCCCGCGCGCATCCACCAGGTGGCCATCGACATCGACGATCAAGAATACGCGCCCATCCCCGGCATCTGGGAGCTGCGCGAGGCCATCGCCGACCTTTACAATCGCCTCTATCGGCGGGGCCTGCCGTCGCAGTACAGCGCGGAGAACGTCAGCGTGTCGGGGGGAGGGCGCGCGTCGTTGACCCGGGCCGCGGCCAGCCTGGGGCACATCAACCTCGGCCACTTTCTTCCCGACTACACCGCGTACGAAGAGCTGCTGGACATCTTCAAGGCCTTCACCGCCATACCAATTCTGCTGGAGGGGGAACGGCGATACGCCTTCACCGTCGACGACCTGCGCCGCGAGGTGCACGGGCGCGGGCTGTCGGCGTTGCTGCTGTCCAACCCCTGCAACCCGACCGGCAAGCTGTTGCAGGGCAGCGAGCTCGGCCAGTGGGTCGAGCTCGGACGCGCGCTCGATTGCGCGCTGCTGTTCGACGAGTTTTATTCCCACTACATCTGGACGGGCCCGCGCGACCAGTTGCCGGTCGAGAGCGCAGCCCGCTACGTCCAGGACGTCAATCGCGATCCGGTCATCATCTTCGACGGCTTCACCAAGAACTGGCGCTATCCCGGCTGGCGCGTCACCTGGACGCTGGGCCCGCGCCGGGTGATCGAGGCGGTCGCCAGCGCCGGGTCGTTCCTGGACGGCGGCGGCTCAAAGCCGCTGCAGCGGGCGGCCATACCGCTCTTGACCGACGCCCACGTGTACGCCGAGACCAGGGCCATTCACGCCGCGTTCCGGGAAAAGCGCGAACGGTTGCTCGCGGGCCTGGAACATCTGTCGATTCACTGCGACCGCGCCCCCGACGGCACGTTCTACGTCTGGGGACGCGTCGACGCCCTGCCGCCGCCGCTGAACGACGGCATGAGCTTCTTTCGCGCCGCCCTGGCCGAGAAGGTCATCACCGTGCCCGGCGAATTCTTCGACGTAAACCCGGGCAAACGGCGCAGCCAGCGTGCCTCGCGCTTCCGCGACCACGTCCGTTTTTCGTTCGGACCGTCGCTGGACACCGTCGAGACCGCACTTGCGCGCCTGGGACGGATCATCACGTCCGCCGACGGCAGCCCCGGCGTCTAGATCGAGCGAGTCAAATCCGGCAGCAGAGCACGCCGCCGCGCAGCGAGCCAGGCTTGGTGACCAGGCGCGACTCCATGCTGCCCGCGTTTCCGGGTTCGCCGCACTGCCAGGGGGCGTTGTCAGCGCAGGCGATACTGCCCATGCGTGCGTTCAACGGATCGCAGTTCGGGTAGGCCTGGGCCCCGATGTTGCCGCAACCGATGATGCTGCTGGTGCTGTTGTTGTTGCACGCCGCGTTCGACGCCGGCTGGCGCGTGGCGAAAAAGATGGGCCGTGAGTTCGCCGGGGCGATAGCGTCGTCGCAGTCGGCGTTGTAGCGCGTCACTTCGTCGACTGATTCGCAGACGTGCCATCCCACCGCGCACAGATCGGCCGCCGAGCAGCCGCTGCCGTTCGGCAGGGGACCGCTGTTCCCCGCTTTGTTGTCGCAGGTCGCGACCCGCGATCCCGGCGTGAGCAGACCCGGTTCCGTCCATCCGCCCGCACAGGCGGCGATATCGGGATAGCGGTTCAGGCTCAAGAACCCCTCGCGGGTTCCGTCGGCGCATCCGACGGCGGAGACGGTCCGCATGTCCGGTGCTGATGCGTCCACGACGATCATGCCACCGGTTCCCCCGGCTCCGCTGGTGCCGCCGCTGCCGGTACCAGCATCGGTCCCGCCGGTTCCGCCAGGCCCGACAGCGTCGGGCACGGGGCCGCTGTCCGGCGGCGATACCGTGCCGCCGGTGCCCCCCATCGGATCGCCTCCGGTACCTGTCATTCCTGCTCCCCCGTTGCCCCCGCCACCGGTGCCACCGGTGCCACCGGTGCCACCGTTGCTGCCTCCGGTGGATCCGGCGCTTCCGCCGGCGCCTCCCGCGCCGGAGCCTCCGGTGCCGGCAGGCGTGCCCGAATCGGAACCGCCGTCGCCCAACACGGGCAATCGTGCGCTGTCGGGGCTGAGTCCGTTCGTGTTCAGCGTGCAGCCGCCGAGGCTCAGCGCGACGCTGATACCCGCGAAAACAAGCTGCGGACGCATACTCCGAGTTTACTCTTCGGAACCTGCGGGCTACAAGCGCCGCATCTCAGTCGCCG
>DASRQT010000153.1:0-13732 GCA_035696485.1 Polyangia bacterium
CCTAGCCACCGCCAAGGCCGCTCCCACCGGCATTGTCGCCGGGCCGGACGGCAACATCTGGTTCACCGAACGCTTCGCCAACAAGATCGGCCGCGTCACGCTTGCTGGAGTCGTCCAGGAGTTCCCCGAGCTATCGACCACTGGCAGCGCACCCGCGGGTATCACGGCTGGCCCCGATGGCAACCTCTGGTTCACCGAACAGCTGGGCGGAAACATAGGACGGATGACCCCGGCCGGGGCCGTGACCGAATTTCCGATCCCGACCGCCAACAGCGGGCCTTTCCTAGCCATCATCACGGGGCCAGACGGCAACATCTGGTTCACGGAGAACAACGCCACCGCCAGCAAGATCGCTCAGGTCACGCTCGCCGGAACCATCCGCGAGTTTTCGCCACCGACGCCCGAGAGCGGACCCAGCGGTATTGCCGTTGGGTCGGACGGCAACATCTGGTTCACAGAGGGCAACGCCAACCAGATCGGCCGACTGACACCCTGATACCGCCGTCCATACGCGGGTGCGATCGGCCGGCCCACATCTTCATCGGGACCAAGATGTAACAGCAGACGCGGCGCGCAGCCGCCGGTAACATGGCGTAGTCGTGTCCGCCGTCCTGTCAGGCATTGTCTGGGCCGCACGCGGGCTCGCGTTCGCGGCGCTGCTGGCCTCGCCCGCGCGCGCCGCCGGGGACACCACCGTCAGGATTGTCGTCGCCAGCGACGAGGTGAGGCCGAGACGGGGCGACACCAGCGTGCCAGGGATGGTGTTGCCGGCCGAGGGCGGCGAGGTTCAGCTGGCCGCGCTGCGCGGGGAGACGGTGGCGTTTCAGGTGGTGTTGCTGGCCGGGCAGCGACCGATCGGGACGGCGGCGGTCTCGTTCTCCGAGATGGTGGGCGGCACCGTGCGCCCGAGTGTGCGCGTCTTTCGGCAGCACACCCTGCACATCGACCGGCGGTCGCACAATGACCGGCGGCCGAACGAGTCGCTCGGCTGGCGGCCGGCCGCCAGGTCCCCCGACAGCGAGGTCATGGGGGAGATCCCCGATGCCTTGATCCCGGTGGAGGTCGATGCGCGGGCGTTGGCGCCACCGCCGATGGTGCCCGCCGGGCAGCTGGGGGCCTTCTGGGTCGACGTCGACGTCCCCGAACAGGCCGCCCCGGGACGGTACCGCAGCGAGGCCGAGGTGGTGATCGACGGCGGGCGCGTCGCGCGTTTTGCCGTGACGGTTGCCGTGCACGCGGCGCAGCTCCCCTACCGGGCCGCCAGCGTCTTCGTGTTTTACGAAACGCCGCGCCTGGAGGCGCGCATCGGAGACGGCGCCGTTGTCGAACGCCAGCTTTGGCAGCTTCTGCACCAGCATCACATCGACGCGCTGGCGCCGCTGGCCGGCGCCGAGGACGTGCAGCGGCTGGCCACGGTGTTCGACGGCTGGCTGTTCTCGGCGGCGGCCGGGTATCGCGGACCGGGAGCGAACCTGCCGCCCGCCGTCGTTGCGCTGGGCGCCTACGGCAGCCTGGGCGATCCGACGCCCGAGTCGATCGCGCGCGTCGAAGAGATGGCCGGGAAGCTGCCCGCCGGAATCGGCGACATCTTTCTGTACGCGGTTGACGAACAGTGCAGCAGCCCGCGCGCCGCGGCCTGGAAGCACGCGCTGTCCGCGCCGGCAGCAGGGCCTCATGTCGGCCGCGTCCGGATCGGCCAGACCTGTGGCGAGCCCCCGGATCGGCAGGCGGCCGACGTCGTGTTGATGCCGGCGAGCGATCTTGCCCGGCGCCACGTGACGGCGGCGCGAGCCATCGGTCGGCGGGCCTGGATCTACAACGGCGTTCTGCCACACACCGGGACGATGCTTCTGGACGCCGACCCGCGCGGACTAACAGCGAACGGGTGGATCGCGGCGCTGGCCGACATCGAACGCTGGTTCTACTGGGAGGCGACGTTCTGGGACGACGACAACCAGGGTGGACGAGGACCCGTCGATCCGTTCTCGACGGCCGAAAACTTTCATAATCGCGACGGCGACACCGCTCTGGGCGACGGCCTGCTGCTGTATCCGGGCCGCCAGCGCGGTGCCTTCGCGGGAAAATCAGCGGGCTATCCCGGGGTGTTCCCGTCGGTGCGGTTGAAGGCAATTCGCCGCGGTATCCAGGACGCCGGGTACCTTGCCCTGGCCGCGCGCGAGCACCCGGCCGAGACGTCACGCCTGGCTGCCAAGCTGCTGCCGGCGATCCTGGACGAAGCCGGCGCCGACCAGGCGGCGTCGTGGTCCGGCAGCACGCACGATTTTTCCCAGGCCCGCGCCGACCTGCGCGCGCTGATCGCGCGGTCGGACCCGGCCTCGGCCGAAGACGTCCGCCGAGCCCTGAGCGACCTGGCCACACGACGGCTGACCATCGCACCCGCTCGCAAGCCCCCCAGCCGCCTAGCGCGCGGCCTCTTCCTGGCGGCGGCCTCTCTCGTCCTTGCCGTCGGCGCCGTCGTGTTGTGGTGGTCTCGGCGGCGCGGCAACCCTGCCCGAGGTCGCTCCAGCGACATTGGCCGCTAGGTTGCGCCGACGACCGGTTGGTATATACTGATATATATCTTTTGGTAGGAGGCCACTTCCATGGGGAACCCTGTCACGCGCGCCAAGCTATTTCAGAACGGCCGTTCTCAGGCCGTTCGGTTGCCCAAGGAGTTCCGGTTCGAGGGCACTGAGGTTTCGCTCCGCCGAGAGGGAGACGCCGTGATTCTGGAACCGATAACGAAACGGAGTTGGCCTCGGGGGTATTGGTCCCGCCTCCGCGAAGCGAACGGTCGTGGCGTCGTGGCGGTTGAACCCATGCACCTGCAGCTGCAGGACGTCGATCTGGACGACTAGTGACTTGGCTGCTGGATACGAATACCTGCATCCATCTTATGAAGCTGCGCGAACCGCTGATGAGTCGGGTTCGCGCCGCCGGCCCGGCAGCGCTCGCGGTTTCGGCGATCACCTGCGCGGAGCTGTGGTACGGAGCGGCCAAAAGTCACCATCCCCACCGGAATCGGGCCGACCAGGACGCATTCCTGGAGCCGTTGCGAGTCGTCGACTTCGGCACCGCCGCCGCTGATCGCTACGCCACGATCCGGGCACACCTGGGTCGGGCAGGCAGGCAGATCGGCGATCGAGATCTGATGATTGCCTCGATCGCCCTGGCAAATGGGATGGGTGTCCTGACAAGCAACGTGGGTGAGTTCGCGCGCGTGCCGGGACTGACCGTGGAGGACTGGCTGACCTAGAATCCCGGGTGGGGGTAAAGCGGGGGTTTGCGGTTGCGGCCGGTCTGGCGGCGGATGTCGACATCCGCGAACAGCAACGGCGGCGTCACGATGGATGACGGGATCCCGGTGAAGCCAGCGCCGCCGTCGATGAAGTTGTAGACGACGAGGTCGCGGCCGACGGCGGAGATGTCCTTGAGCGAGCGCGGCAGCAGGTTCTCGAAGGTCAGGCCGCGCACCAGCGTCTCCTTGCCGTCCTTGACGCGATAGACGACCAGCGGCCGGACCGACGGCGGACTTTGCCCGCCCCCCGTTCCAAACGACAGCAGCGACATCATGTCGTCACCGTCGCTGTTGGCGCCGGCCACGGTGGAATCCTCCAGCAGGCGCACGACGTACGTGGTCACGCCCCCACCCTTCGCGATCTTGCCCAGCTGATCCAGCAGACCCTTGCGCGCAAAGCCGGCCTTGGCGCTGAGGAACAGGTTGCCGATGTGCGCCCGGGGACTGGCGAACCGAGGCGCCCGCGCGTGGCCGTTTGACGAGACGATCTCCTTGCGCGGCGTACGCGACATCAGCAATGATTTGAGGACGCCGTTTTCGACCAGCGAAACCCGCCGCGCCGGCATCCCCTCATCGTCGGCGCGGTAGGTCCCGAACAGGGCGACCTTGCCTGGCCCGTGCGTCTGTTGCGGATCGTCCACCACCCACAGCAGCGGCGAGGCGATCTTCTGGCCGATCTTGTTGGCCAGCTCGCTCTGTTCACCGCGCTCCTGATTGCCGGCGGCCGCGGTCTTGGGTGGCGGCGTGCCCGACAGGTTGTCGGCCAGCAGCAGCTTGGCGATCTGCGCCGCCGCCATTCCCTCGAACAGCACCGCCCCGGCTCCGCTCTGCGCAATGGGCGCGCCTCGAAGCGCGGTCAGCTCGGTCGCCATCGCGCGCACGGCCTTTTCCATCTCGGGCAGCGGCGGCAGTTGCGCCAGCGTCAGCGCGTTGAACGGGACAAAGCTGCGCAAGCGCATGCCGTCTTCGGCCTGGGTCTCGGCGGTCACGTCGACGCGAACGGTGGTCTTGCTGTCGTCAACCCAGGTCCCCTCGCTGGTCGCCATCCGGCGCCGGATGATCGCGTGGCTGGCGGTCACGCGCGAGCTGTTCAGCCGGGGAAACTCCCGGAAGATCGCCGACAGACGCACGACCAGCTCGCGCTGCGTCTCCGGGTCGGGGGCGGCCGCGGCGAACGGAACCTCGATGCGGCTGGCGGTCTCCTTGGAGAAGTCTCCGACGGTGTCGTCCTCTTCACCCGCCGCCTGGCTGGCACCGGCCGCGCGTTTGCGCGCCAATGTCTCCAGCGCGCCCTTGTACCCCTCATCGGTGCGCAGCCACAGCTCGCGGCGCAGGGCCGCATAATCGTCCTCGAGCGGCAAGGTCTGGACCTGGCCGCCGGCGCCCTCGAAGTTGCTGTTGTCGAAGCTGGGGTCGCCGACCCGGACGTCCGTGCGCAACACGCGCCCGGCGAACCCGTGCGCGGCCGTGGCGGCCCCGAACGTGGCGCTGGCCGTCGCCTGCGTGATGTCGGTGATGGTGTACGCGACGTAGTACGGCTTGGGCTCGTCGCCGAGGTGCAGGTCTGACATCGACCGCTGCACCTCGTCCTGCATGGCTTTCTGCACGGCGGGATCGTGGACGCGCACGCGCGCCTCGGTGTCCGCCTCCCCCGGACCTTTGCCGAATCCTGCCGCCGACGCGGCGCACACGCCGGCGACCAAGGCCAAGGCCACGGCCTTACGCACGCCTTTCATGGCGACCGCTCCTGCAGCGCTGGCGACGGCAGCACGGGTGGTTTGTCGCTGCCCTTGTCGCGCCGTTCGATCTCGATCTGCTCAAGCAGCAAGCTGGGGCTGGTGGCGGACACCGGGACGAAGCCCGACTCGGCGCCGCAGTATCCATTGAAGGTCTGGTAGTCACTGGACGCGGCCAGCATCCGCGACAGCGCGGACAACGGCGTGCCGACCAGATCGGCGCCGCGAACCAGTTCGTCGGGGCGCCCGTCGGCCCACACCCGGTACACGAGGATGGGCAGGACCTTGAACGCCTGCGGGCCCATCCGCGCCGTGTTGGTGAAGCCGCCCGAGATGTCGCGGAACAAAAGCCCATACAGCTTGCCCTGCCGTTTCGCCTCCTCGCGCAGGCGGCGGCGCAGCTCTTCGATCGAAACGGTCAGCGACGGCTGCACGACCAGGTTCCCTTGCCGTGACACGACCTGACGCCCCTCCTGGCGGCGGCCGTGCCCGTTGGAGGCGAAAAATCCGCGCGTCGGCGATCGGCTGAGCAGAAACCCGCGCAGGACACCGGCGTCGACCAGCGGCGCTCGCTGAGCTGTCACCGCCTCGTCGTCGAAGTTGTAGTGACCGTTGAGGTCGGCGCCGCCGATGCGCGCCAGCGTCGGATCGTCGTACACCGAGACAAAGGCCGGCATGATCGGCTCGCCGATCTTCTTGGCGAAGGTCTGCCCCTCCTCCTCGTTCTTCTGCCGGTGCCCCTCGACGCGGTGGCCGAAGATCTCGTGGAAGAACACGCCCGCGGCCCGCCCTTCCAGGATCGCCGGCCCGATGTACGGGTCGGCCAGCGGGGCCTTCCGCAGCGCCTGAAGGTCGATGATCATGGCGTCGGCGGCCTTGAACATTTGCTGCTCGCCGACCAGCGCCTCGAACGACGCGGTGTCGAAGCTCTCGAAGCGATCGAACTCCATGCCGTCGTCGGCGCGCGCGTCCGCCTGCAGGAACACGCGCACGTAGTTCCGCCCGGTCTGAATCAGCGAGCCCTCGGAGTTCAGCATCCAGCGCGTGAGGCTCACCACCTGCAACGTCACCTGCGAATCCAGAATGTCGGCGTGCCCCCTGAAGCGGGCCGAGATCGCGCGAATCTTCTTCTCCCAGGCCGGGACGTCAACCTCGATCGAGGCTGGCTTGCCCAGATACTGAACCGGTTTCTCCTGCGAGAAGTCGTCGGACTGATCCTCCTCGGCGACCTTCAACGTCCGCTGGGTCCGGATCTTCACGAACCGCTCGGCCGATTCCTTGTAGCGACGGTCGGTCTCGATCCAGGCCACGGCGCGGATGGCGGCGGCGTCGTCCGACAGCGGCAGCGCGGCGCCGCGGCCGCCGAAGGCGCCCACGAAGTCGAAGCCATCCGACCTGATGGGATGCGTGGAGTCCAGCTTGTAGTTGCCCACGCGAACGTCGGTGTCCAGGGTCCGGGACCGGCGCACCGAAGATTGAACCAGCGCCCCGTAGCTGGCCGACACGACGATCTCGGTGCGGTCGTGCACCTCGTAGCCGATGAAATAAGGGGGCGGCTTCCCCTTGCCGCCCAGCTCCTTCATGGCACGGTGGATCTCCTGTTCCAGCGCCGACAGCCCCGCCGGTTTGGACGCCCCGCCCCCCGCCAGCGGCGGCACCTTCTCGGCCGGCGGGCCGATGGCGACCACCCCCGCGGCCGCCGCCAGGCCGGACGGGTCGCCGACCTTCGGCGAGGGTCCGGCGGCACAGCTGCAAACCATCAGCGCCAATCCGATTGCACGGACGCCGATTCTCGATTCGACTTTACTCAGAGCCTTCTCCAGTTCGGTGATGCGCCAACCGTCTAATTCTTAGCAGGCGACGGTCTCACGGTCAGGTGTCTTGTGCTAGCGTCCGCCCCATGTTGGGGGCTGTGGCGCGATGATTCATTCTGAGCGGGTTCGGTGGGTCGTGGCTTCGGCGTTCTGGCTTTCGCTGGCGGCTTGCAACCCGATGGTTCCACCCAAAGTGGCCGCGGGTATCGATGGCGGGTCCAGCCCGGAGACAACATCGGGTTCGGACGTTCCGACCAGCACCGGAAGCGGCGGTAGCGGCGGCACCGCCGCGGGATCGGGTGGAAGCGGCGGCGCCGGCGGAAGCGGCGGCACAGGAAGCGGTGGTGCCGGAGGAAGCGCTGGCGCCAGTGGCAGCGGCGGCGCGAGCACCGATTCCGGCTCGGGAGATAGCAAGGAGGCCGGCGGCACCGGCGGCGTCGTCACGACCGATGCCGGGCGCGGCGACCTGGGGGGTGCCGGCGGTGTCTCGGGCGATGCGGGAGGCGGGTCGTCCTGTCCCGCGACGGGCCTATCGGGTGCCGGGCAGGTGAAGGTGGTCAAGAGCGGGGTGACGTTCTTTGTAACCCGCGACGGCAACCCGTACTACATCAAGGGCATCGCCGGAGGCGCGAACCTGACCCTGGCGCAGCAATATGGCGTCAATTCCACGCGCACCTTCAGCAGCAACGGCGCCGCAGGAATCCTCGACGGCGCCAGGAGCCACTGCATGACGGTGTTGCTGGGCATCGAGCTGTCCAAGGACCCCGCTGACTATGCGAACGCTCAATACACGGACGGCAAGCGCGCCGAGGTCACCAGTCTCCTCGCCACCGTCAAGACTCATCCGGCGCTCCTGATGTGGGCCCTCGGCAACGAGACCAACCTGGGCGCTGACACGCAGGCGGCCTGGGCCTTCATCGGACAGCTGGCGCAGCTGATTCATCAGCAAGATCCCAACCACCCGGTCATCACCGTGTTCGCAGGCGCCAACGTCACCGCCATCAATCACATGGTGCAGTGGTCACAGGGCATCGACGTCGTCGGGATCAACAGCTACGCCGCCGTCGTCAACACCAACACGGAGGTCGCGCGGTCGACCTTTACCGGCCCCGTCATCGTGACGGAGTGGGGACCGACCGGCCACTGGGAATCGCCCAACACCAGCTGGGGCCGTCCGATCGAGGAGACCAGCGGCGCGAAGTCGCGCGTCTACAAGACGCGCTATGAGAGCTTCGCGCACACGGGCCGCATCCTTGGCGACTACGTGTTCCTGTGGGGTCAGAAGATCGAGCGCACCCCCACCTGGTACGGGATGTTTCTGGAAACCAATCCCGACCTGGGCCTGACCGCGCAGTCGCTGCCCACGGTCGACGTCATGGCGCTGGAATGGTCGGGCGCGTATCCCGGCAACCGCGCTCCGGACGTCACGGCCCTGACGCTGGGTGGAAAAGCAGCGACGGCCAATGTCGCGCTGGCGGGCGGGCAGTCTGTGGCGGCCGAGGTGACCGCCACCGAGCCGGACGGGGACACCATGTCGTACGTCTGGGAGATCTTGCAGGACCCCGCCCAGCCCGATCTGAAGGGCGCGCCCGAACCGCGCGAGGCTCGCGTCGGCACGCCGCAAATGGGGACCACCCCCAGGCTGAACGTGACGGCGCCCAGCGGCAGCGGCCAGTATCGCCTGCTGGTCTACGTCCTCGACGGCAAAGGGCACGCCGGCACCGCCAACATTCCGTTTCGCGTGAACTGAGGTCGGCCGCCGCGCGTGCGGCCTCCTGTGCTAGCGTGCGCCGCATGTTGCATCCCAAGAGGCGGATCCGCCCCCCGCCCCTCGACAAAGGGTCGAAGGACGTCGCGTCCCTGATCGACACTTACTTCAACGCGTACAACGCCGCCCGGTTGCGCGAGGCCTGCCAGACCTTCGCCCGCATGATCGACGGCGGCGCCACCATCGGCGTCTCCATCACTGGCGCGCTGACGCCGGCGGGGCTGTCATCGGTCCTGGTGCCGCTGCTGCAAAACGGCTTCATCGACTATGTCTCGTCGACGGGCGCGAACCTTTACCATGACCTTCACTTCGATCTGGGGCTGGCGCTATACCGCGGCATGCCCGAGGTGGCCTCGGGCGCGCACGACGTCACCCTGCGCAAGGACGGCATCATCCGCGTCTACGACGTGCTGTTCGAGGCCGACGTCCTCTACAAGACCGACGAGTGGGTCTATCGCGTGATGATGGCGCCCGAGTTCGGCAAGCGCATGTCGGGCTCGGAGCTGCATTACCTCATCGGCAAGTACGCGCTGGCGACCGCCAAGGAGACCGGCGTCGATCGGCCGTCTCTGCTGGGTGCGTGTCACGATCTTGAAGTGCCGATCTGGGTGGCATCGCCGGGAGATTCGACCATCGGGCTCAACATGTCGGCCATTCACACCGCCGACCCCGAACGCGGCCCGCACGTGGATCCGGCCGCCGACGTGATGGAGATGGCGGCGCTGGTGCTGGACGCGAAACGCAACAAGGGCGGCCTGTCGGGCGTGCTGATCTTCGGCGGCGGCGCCCCCAAGAACTTCCTCCTGCAGACCGAGCCGCAGCTGCAGGAGATCCTGGGCGTCGCCGAAAAGGGGCACGACTATTTCATCCAGATCACCGACGCCCGCCCCGACACCGGCGGGCTGTCGGGGGCGACGCCCGCCGAGGCCGTGTCGTGGGGCAAGATCGACCCCGACAAATTGCCCGACACCGTCGTCTGCTACATCGATTCGACGGTCGCGATGCCGCTCTTGGCCTCGTACGTGCTGTCCAGGTGCAAACCGCGCAAACCGCGACGCCTGTACAAGAGGCTGCCAAGAATGGTGGAGGCCCTGCGCAGCGAGTACCGCAAAACCGAGCTCTACGCGCGCCACTGGCCGGCGCAAGAGACCAAAAAAGAGACGAAAGAGACGAAAGAGACGAAACCGAAAAGGCGGCGCGGCCAGCGCTTGCCGTGAGGCACTAGCCAGAGTTGGGCGTTGGTGGTATGTCCGCAGCGCCGTACCGAGAAAACCGGAGGACCATTCATGGACGCTTTGTTCAGCGCGGCTTTTGTTCCGTACCTCCTTAGATGGGGGCACATCATCTTTGGCATCATCTGGCTTGGCCACCTGTACTTCTTCAACCTGGTCAACGTTCCCTTTCAAGGGGGGTTGGACAAGGAGCTCAAACCCAAGGTGAACCCGGCGCTGCTGCTGCGCGCCTTCTTCTGGTTCCGGTGGGGCGCGATGTACACGTTCCTGTTTGGCTGGGTGCTGTTCATCTGGCACTACGTAACTCCCGAGCACAACATGACCTTCCCCGAGACCGAGGGGGGCGGTATGACCGGCCGGGCCATGTGGATCCTGTTCGGGGGCCTGCTGGGAACCATCATGTGGTTCAACGTCTGGTTCGTCATCTGGCCGCGCCAGAAGAAGATCCTGGGCGGGCTGGCGGCCGGAACGCCCCACCCCGACGCGGCCACCATGGCCGCCGCCGCCGGCAAGGCGTCGCGCTTCAACACCTACGCGTCGGGGCCGATGCTGTTCGGCATGATCGGCGCGACCCACTTCGGCGTCATGAAGTTCCCGGTGCTGATCGTGGTCACCATTCTGGGCACCGGCTTCTGGTTCGGGATGATCAAGCGATCCTTCAAGGTCAAGATCACGGCCTAGCGCGCGGGGCGATCCGCGGCCACCGACAGGCTCAGGACCAGGGCCGCGCCGACCACGACTCCGACCGCGGTCAGAAGCGGCCAGTGGTCGCGCGCCCAGGCCGCCGGGTCGTCGCTCAGGGTCGCGCGCGCGGGCGTCGCCGACAGCAGCGGCGGCGCGGCCGCGTCAGCGGCAGGGGTGCCGGGATCGCCGGCGGTGAGCGACGGCGCCAGACCCATGTGGTCGATCCGGCGCGCCTGTTCGTCCATGCGCATCACGGCGGCGTCGGCCACGCCGCGTTCAGCGCCGCCGAGCGCGATCACGACGCTGTCATGGCGGATGCCGCCGATGTCGACCAGGCGCATCTCCAGCGACAGCTCGGGCGCCCCCAGCTTCACCTCGGCGACCAGCGCGAACTTTGCCCCCATGCGGCGGGCGTGGGCGGCGGCGACGCCATCGTCCAGAACCAGCTCGGCGCGCGCCGGGACGTCGACGTCCTGCTGCGGAGCCGCCAGCGTGATCACCGTTCCCCAGGGCGCGCGCCCGACCTCCTCCACGCGCAGGAAATGCTCGCCGTAGGCCAGCTCCTTGAAGGTGGCTCCACCACGCAAGGCGGCCGCTGCGTCGCCGTCCAGCGACAACGTGGCGTCGGCCGGTCCGCGAACCGTGAGCGTGCCGCGCGGACGGCCGCGCACCTCGGCCAGCGCCCGCGCCCAGTCAGCCATCACCTGGGGCGGCGTCTCGCGCGGGTTCAACGCGCGGGTCGGCGTCAAGGTCACCGCTCGAACGTAGTCGGCGTACGCGCGCGCGATGGTGGCGTCATCGACGGAGCGCTCCGGTTTCCAGTCAGCGCGCGCGACGGCCATTCCACGAAAAAGATAGAGATCGCTCAGCTCGGCCGTGGTCAGGCCGGCGCCACCCGACGCAATAGCCTCGGAGCCGGCGGGGTCCAGAACGTTGAGCGCCTCGTCAAAGGCCAGCTTGCGCATCTTTTCCTTGCCCACCTTGATCGCCTCACCAGCCTGGGATGGCGCCGGCGCGACGATGTCGATCACCTCCAGCGGCCGTAGCTTGTAACGATCCGCCGCCTGCGCGAACACGCGACGGGCGACGTCGTTAAACGGCGCATCGGGCTGGTGCGCATAGATGGGGTGGACGATCGACGGCGGCGCGCCGCCCGGCGCCGTCGATCCCGGCGCCTGGGCGCGCGGCAGCCCCGGCGCGATGATCACGCCGCACAGGGACAAGACAACCAACAGTCGCGGCTTCGGCATCATGAGGGGAATTCTGCTCCCTGGCGGCGATGGGTCAATTTCCTGATATACCAGCTTCATGGCGGCTCAAGCGGCCGACCGGCTGAAGGGTTTTGGGACCTCGATCTTCACCGAGATCTCCAGCCTGGCGGTCAAACACGGCGCCGTGAACCTGGGTCAGGGGTTCCCTGATTTCCCGGCTCCGGACTTCGTCAAGGAGGCGGCGCTGCGCCACATCCGCGAAGACCGCAATCAATACGCGCTGAGCTGGGGGCTGCCGCGCCTGCGCGCCGCCCTGGCGGCGAACTGGTTGCGCCGCCACGGCCAGCCGATCGACGCCGACCAGGAGATCACGGTGGCCAGCGGTGCGACCGAGCTGCTCATCGACGCGGTGCTGGCGCTGGTCAACCCCGGCGACGAGGTGATCGTGTTCGAACCGTTTTACGACGCCTACGTCCCCGACATCCAGATGGCGGGCGCCATCCCGCGCGTGGTCACCCTGCGGCTGCCGAACTGGCGCTGGGATCCGGCCGAGCTGCGGGCGGCGTTCACGCCAGAGACCCGCGCGGTGATCCTGAATACGCCGCACAACCCGACCGGAAAGATGTTCAGCCTCGACGAGCTACGCGAGCTAGCCGGCCTGTGCTGCGAGCACGACGTCGTGGTCATCAGCGACGAGGTGTATTCGGAGATCACGCTGGACGGCGCGCGCCACGTCCCGATCGCCACGCTGCCGGGAATGCGTGACCGGACCGTCACCATCGACAGCATGGGCAAGACCTTCAGCGTGACCGGGTGGAAGGTCGGCTGGGCCGTCGCGTCGCCCGCCATCACGCAGGCGCTGCGCGGCGTGCACCAGTTCGTGACCTTCACCAACGCGGTCCCGTTTCAGGAGGCGCTGGCCGACGTCCTGACCGAGGCCGCGACCAACGACTTCTACGACACGCTGCGGGCGACCTACACGCGCCGCCGCGATCAGCTGGCGGCGATCCTGGACGGCGTCGGGTTGCCGACCCTGCCGATCCAGGGCGCCTACTTCTTGTTGTCGGACATCACCGGCCTCGGATTCACCGACGATGTTAGCTTTTGCCGACACCTGTGCATCGACGTGGGGGTGGCGGCGATTCCGCCCTCGGCGTTTTACGCCGACCCGAAGACGGCGCCGGTGCTGGCGCGGTTCTGCTTCGCGAAAAAGGCCGAGACCATCGAGGCTGCCGCCGAAAGACTGAAGAAATTGCAAAAACGGCGACACTGACCCGACACACCACGACCCGACACACCACGACCCGACACACCAGGCCAAGGTCTCTTTTTCTGTTTTTCGCCCGCAGGGTGCACCGCGTCTGATGGTTATACTGCAACGGTCATGAGGGATAACGTTTTTCCCCCGGTTTCTCGGATATTGGCTTGTGTCGTGGCGATCGCCGCCTGCAACAGCACCGAGAGGACACGGTACGTTATCGACGGCGTCGACGGTGCCGTGGACCGAACGGCGATCATGACCGGCGATGACGATGGCGGAACAAATTCCGGGCGTGGCTGCGCCATGGGATTGCTGGCTTGTGGCGGACAGTGCATCGACGGCAAATCTGATCCCGCCAACTGCGGCGCCTGCGGAACCGTCTGCGGCGGCAACACGGTCTGTTCACAGGGGGCCTGCGTCTGCCCCTCGGGCCAGATCATGTGCGACGCAACCTGCATCGACCCGCTGAAGGACAGCGTTCACTGCGGAGCGTGCACCACGGCATGTGCCAGCCCCAAGGTCTGCTCGCAGGGCAGCTGCAACGATTCCTGTTCCGGCGGGTTGACCGCCTGCGCCGGCGCCTGCACCGACGTCGCCACCGACGAACGCAACTGCGGCGCGTGTGGCCGAACCTGCGCGGCCGGCGAGATCTGCGCCGATGGCAAGTGCGGATGTGCGGACGGTCTCGACAAATGTGGTTCTGCCTGCGTCGACCTCAGCAATGATCC
>DASRQT010000154.1:0-5405 GCA_035696485.1 Polyangia bacterium
GATCCAGGTGAAGTTCTACGACATCACCGGCGGCGACCGGAAATACGTGGCCGGCGACCCGCAGTACACGCGTGACAAGGGCTCGCGGATCTTCGGTTCCAGCATCGTGCTGGCGAAGCCGGAGTTCGACGTGCGCAAGCACTACATGATGACCGTCGAGTCGGCCGGCCGCCGCGTGATCGCGTCGACGACGTTCTGGCTGCTGGGCAAAGGCGCCAACTACAGCGGCAAGGTGGAATTCTCGGACTCCGAGGCGCGCGGCAAATAAGGCGGCTACCAACATGAAAAGCCTGGCGCTTGCGATCGTGTTCTCTGTGGTGGCGACGCCGGTCCTGGCGGCGACGGCCGCCGCCAAGAAGAAACCCGCCGGTCCGCAGAAGACGAAGATGCTGAGCGCTGACGCGCTGGATAAGCTGCGTGACAATCTGCAGGGTGACGACGCCGCGCTGGGCGCTGCCGCGGCCAAGCAGCTGGGCGAATCCGGCGCGGCCAACGCGGGCGAGCTGCTGGTGTCGGTCCTGGCCGTCGGCACGGTGCCGGAACGCGGTGAGGCGGCGCTGGATGCCCTGGCCAAGCTGGCCGATCCGGCCACCATTGATATTCTCGAGCTGTACGCGGGACACCGAAGTCCCGACCTGCGCCGGCGGGCGGTGGCTGCGCTGGGGGCGATGTCCGACGGTCGCGTGGTCCCGACGCTGCTGGCGCGGCTGGGGGACGCGGCGCCCGACGTGCGGGCCGCGGCCGCCGAGGCGCTGGCGGCGCGCAAGGAGAAAAAAGCCAACGGGCGGCTGTTCAAGCTGGTGAAGAAGAACGACGCGGCTGCCGCCGGGCCGCTGGGGATGCTGGCGACGCCCGACCTGGTTCCGCAGATCGCCGAGCTGCAGGGCGGCGTCAACGACGAGGTGCTGGCGACGACGCTGGGTGAGTACATTAAACGCAGCGACGTCCCCGACAAGCTGCGCGTCGAGGTCATCAAGACCATGGGCAAGCTGTCCGGCGTTTCGGCGACGGCGGCGCTGATCGAATATCTGGCCTCGGTCCCGGCCAAGGAGGACCGCGCGTCGCAGCGCGAGGCGCAGAAGCTGGTCGACGATCGGAGCAAACAGAAATGAACCGCCCGCAATTGACGCCGCCGCTCGGCCGAGGAACGTCGGCGCTGGCGCTGGCCATGTCTCTGGCCGGCGCGCTGGCGCTGGGCTGCGCCACCTCGGCGAATAGCAGGGCGGGTAACTCCGACGACGTGGCGGCCGCGCTGGCGCGCTCGCAGCCGGTGGCCGAGGCGCCCGTGAATCGGACCGGCCGCGCGATGGCATTTCTGGCGCTGGGGGGCACCGGGGGAGGGCGGTTGGCGGCGTATGATCTGTCGGCGTCGAAGCTTCTGTGGACGCAACCGGCCGAGCTGACGGCGCGCGTGGAGGTCGGCGCCGACGTGCTCGTGCACGCGCAAAAGGGCGCGGGGCTGGTCGCGCGCGACATCACCAGCGGCGCGATCCTGTGGCAGCACCCGGTGGCCGCGGGCCAGCGTCTGGTCGGATATGCCGCCGACGGAGCCATGGTCTACCTGGTCCTGCAAACCGGTACCGGGCAGGCCCACCGCCGCGACGCCGAGGTCATGGCGCTGGACGCGCGCTCCGGAGGCCAGCGCTGGCGGACCGAGCTGGCCTCGGGTGACGTGGGCGGCCCCGCGGCCCGCGGCGGCCTGGTCGCGGTACCGATGCAGTCGCAGTACGTGATGATCCTCGACGGGGCCTCGGGCAATCAGCTGGCGCAGATCCTGTCCAGCGAGGAGGCGGCGGTGTTCGTGCGCGGCCTGCCGGAGGGGCTGTTCTTCGGATCGAAGGGGATCTTCCTGGTCGACCGGCAGACGGCGTCCGGGTCGCGCCGATCACCCGGATATCTGCAGGCGAACCTGCCCAAGTTCGTGCGGCCGTTTTACCACCACGACATGTACCGGATCGAACAGATGGACTACTCGGCCATCGACCGGAACCGGATCTTGTGGCGCGTGACCGCGGGGGCGGAGAAGGCGCACTTCCGCGGCGGGCTGGCGGTGGTTCACAACTATCGTTTCTTCTTCGGCCTGGATGCGCGTTCGGGGGATCTGCGCTGGGCCTACAACCAGCCCATGACCGAGGCGGTGTCGTCGACGGACACCGGGCGCGCGATCGTTTTCGTCACCGCGGACGGCGAGGTCGGAGCGTTGGACCGGGCCACCGGTCGACGCCTCTCCAAGGCGCAGGTTCCGGGGGCAGCGGTCGTGCGGGGTGCGACGTTCGACGCCGAGGGGTATGTGCCGACGGGCGCGCCGTCCGATGCCGCCGGCTCGGCAAGCCTGGCGACCATCCTGTCGTCGATCATCTGGGACCCGGATCGCCGCTTCTGGGACGTGAAGATTTTCGCCATCGAGCAGATGGCGAAACAGCCGGGGCGGGAGGTGACCGCCGATTTGCTGAAGATTTCGCAGAAGGAAGGCCTGCCGCCCGCCGTCTACCAGAAGGCCGGCGAAGCGCTGATCGACCGCAAGGACGCCAGCGCCACCGACCTCTACAACGCCTCCCTGAAGATCCACAGCGACTACGCCGAGGGGGAGCGGGCTCCGGGGGTCGAGGTTCTGGCCAAGGCCGCGGTGGCGCTGGGCGGGTCGCAGGCCCGCACCCTGGCACCTGCGCTGATTGAGCACCTACGCCTACCCGAGACCGAACCGGCGGCGGCGATGCAGATCAGTCGGGCGCTGGCCGGCATGGGGGCCACCGAGGCGCTGCCGGCGCTGCGCGACTTCATCAGCATGTACCGGGCTGATCCTGCCTACGACGCCGACCCCGGGGCGCTTATCGCTGCCGCCGAGGCGCTGGTCAAGCTGGGCGGGGTGTCGGAGCGCCAGTTGTTGTTGTTCATCGCCGAGGAGCCCAAGACCATCGATCCCCTGCGCATGCACATTCGCCGCGCGTTGACCCAGACCGCGCCTGGGCCCTCCGGGGGTGCGCCTTCGCCCAAGATGAAGGAGTGACGGAACCTTTTCGGTTCACGGTGATTGTCTGTCAGGGGCCAACCTGTGGCGACAAGAGGAACTCCCAGGCGCTGTACCAGCGGCTGGAGGAGACGATCGCCACCAGGGGCCTCGGCGATCAGATAACGCTATGGCGAGAGACCTGTTTTGGCCATTGCCTGCGCGGCCCCAACATCCTGGTGTGTGACACGGACGAGATCGGGGGGCGGCTGGTGATCCCCGAGCCGGGGCGATCGTCGGCCGTTCTTTACAATCGGATGACGGTCGCCGACGTGGACCGGGTCATTGACCGGCACCTCATGGGGGGAATGATCGTTCGCCCCCTGCTAAACCGACCGCCCATAAAAGACGAGTAGCAGGGGATGTACGCCAAACCTTCCGGAATCGGGCAGGTCTGCTGTCCGCCGAGCGAGCAACTTCTGCTTGCGCGCTTTGGGGAAATGAACACAATCAGGGCCATCATGCGAAATGGTGTCCGGCTCATGGCCGTCACGGCGGCGCTGGTCGCGCCGCTGGGGGCGTGCAACAAGAGCGACGAGGGGTTGACCCAGCGCCTCATGGAGTCCAACGAGAAGGTGGTCGCGTGCCAGAAAGAGCTGGCCGGCGCCAAGAGCGAGATTGCCAGCCTCAAACGGCAGGTCGCCGACGCGCTGGCCAACCCGGGCAGGATCACCCTGACCGACCCGGACATCATCCAGCTGGTCGCCAGCCGCAAGGCCGAAAGGGTTGCGCCCTCGGGCGACGTCGAGCCGTCGCTGGATCCAAGAGAAGCCAGCCGCATCGTCATGCGTGGGGCGCCTGCGATGCAGGGCTGCTATGAAAAGGCATTGAAGAAGAACTCGGCGCTGCAGTTCCAGGCCGGCCTGGCGGTGACGCTGGGAATCACGGTCAGGCCGTCGGGCGAGGTCGAGGTCGTCGACGTGTCGCCGACGGTCGACAAGGACATGAGCCAGTGCTTCAAGAACACCGTCGGGCACTGGAAGTTCCCAACCTTCACCGGCAAGGCCGTCACGATCGAGCAGAAGCTGACGCTGACGCCCAAGACGTAGCGCCGGCGCGGGGTAGGTATGCGCCCCCTCGTTTACCTGGACCATAACGCCTCCACGCCGTTGCGCGCGGAGGTGGCCGCCGCCATGGCGGAGGCGCTGGTGTCCGTTCACGGCAACCCTTCCAGCACGCACGCCGCCGGCCGGCATGCGCGCGCGTGCGTCGAGGACGCGCGGCGCGATGTCGCGACGCTGATGGGCGTGCAGGCCGAGGAGATCGTGTTCACGTCGGGCGGAACCGAGGGGGACAACCTCGCGATTCGCGGCCTCGCCCTGGCCGCGCGGGCGCGGCGCGGGTGGGGACCGGGCCGCGGGCACATTGTCTCGTCGCCGCTCGAGCACCCCGCCGTCGCCGGCGCGCTCCGCGAGCTGGAGCGCGAGGGGTTCGTGGTGACGCTGGTGCCGGTTAGCCCGCGCGGCGAGATCGACCCCGCCGACGTGAAGGCGGCGCTGCGTGACGACACCGTGCTGGTGACGCTGGCCACCGCGAACCATGAGCTTGGGAACAGATTTCCCACCGCCCGACTGGCGGCGGTCGCGCACGACGGCGGCGCACTTTTCCATACCGACGCGGTGGCGGCGGCGGGAAAAATCGCGCTGGCGCTGGGCGATGACGGCGTCGACGCGGCGACCGTGTCGGCGCACAAGCTGGGTGGGCCCAAGGGCACGGGCGCCATCTTCGTGCGCCAGGGCGTCACGCTGCATTCCCTGGTCGCCGGCGGCCACCAGGAGCGCGAGCGCCGCGCCGGGACCGAGAACGTCGCCGCCGTGGTTGGCTTTGGGGTCGCGGCGCGGCTGGCACTGGCAGAGCTGGACACGGTGGCCGGGCGTCTTGATGATCTGCGGGCCGATCTCGAGCGGCGGCTGCTGGCGATCGAAGGCGCGCGCCTGCATGGGGCGCCCGACGGCCGCGTGCCGGGTACGACCAACGTCGCTTTTTCGGGCGCGGTGGGACAGCTTGTGGCCATCAACCTGGACCTCGAGGGGATCTGCGTCTCGACGGGCGCGGCGTGCACATCGGGGTCGCTGGCGCCGTCGCCGGTGCTGCGGGCGCTGGGATTGACCGCGTCGCAGGCGGCGGAAGGGGTGCGGATCAGCCTGGGTCGGTCCACGACCGCGGCCGAGATTGATCGCATCGCCACGCTGCTGCCGGGGATCGTGCAACGGTTGCGGCAACCGCGGCGGGTGACCGGGGCGGCGCGGTCGCGGCAGCCGGATGACGCGCGCGCGCGGATCGTCGTCGCTATGTCGGGTGGCGTCGATTCGTCGACGGCGGCTGACCTGTTGCTGGAGTCGGGTGTGGATGTGGTGGGCGTGACGCTGAAGCTCTACGACGCGTCGGGCACCGCGGC
>DASRQT010000155.1:0-9300 GCA_035696485.1 Polyangia bacterium
CCTGCTTCCGCCCCAGCATGAAGTGCTCACCCTGCGGTAACGCCACTTTTTGCGCCGACGGTCTCATGTGCCTCGGCGGTCTCTGCCTGGACAAGCCAACTGACAAGTGCGCCACGGACGCCGCCATGGATTCCGGCGGCAGCACCGAAGTGGCCTCCGACGTCCCCGCGCTGGACAGCTACAACGACGTTAGCGACGCGCCTGACTCCTCCACAGAGGTCGGCGCCAACCAGTGCGTTGATCGCTGCTGCATCGGCGCCCCATGCCTCGATCTCGTCCCCCGAGTCCGCCAGGGCCTCCTGATATGGGCTGACCGTACATCAATGGGGCGACCCGGATTTCCCCTGGAAACATGGCTGGATCGATCCGCAGGTGCGCATCACCTCATGTCGCTCAATGCCGATTTTCCACCACGCGTCGGGATCGACCCCGTTGGACCGATCGCAGATTTCGACGATACGCGCATGGTGCTAGCGACGGAAGCAGGCTCTGCGCTGCGCCTAGGAATTGAGGACTTCACGATACTCGCGCTCGCCCGCTGTGATGTTGAAGCGCAGCAGGCGGCTGTGTTCCAAAAGCGCAGCATCGACCGACCCCGAACGGGTGTCGTGATGTTCTGCAACCACGATGGCGGCGACCTTCTCATTGGCACCTCGAGAGCGTCAAATCGGGTGTTCCTGCAGATCATTGACGATATGTACGTGCCGATAGCCGTCAATGGCATGATCGCTTCGCAGAGAACTGACCTCCCTGGCAAGCTTCACCTTCTCGCCGCCCGGAGAGTCGAGGGTCACCGCCTTCAGCTTCGCGTGGACGGTGCGCTTGAAGGTGAGATTGAGATTCCTCCGTCTGTGGACCTGAAGGACGAGCTGCCTCTATTTGTGGGTGCCTTCGCGTCCAATCCTCCGACGTTCCGCACTAACTTTCACGGAGGACTGGCCGCGGTTGTGATGATCAGAGGGCCGCTCTACGATTCGGAATTGGAAGCGCTGGAAGGCTTTCTTATTCGCACGGCTGGCGAAGGGGCCCCCCCGCTGTAAGGCCGGCTCTCAGGGGAAACAGCGCCCGCACCAGGATGAGCTCTCGCTATTACAGACGCCGTCCCAGGCAACGGTTGCGCAATAGCTGTCGCCAGCGTCGATTGTCTGGACGCAGGTACCATATGGGGTGCCTTCGTTGCACCGGGGATGAAGCCACGTTCCCACCGAACACGTGCCGTGGGTGCACGTGCACGTTCTAATGTTCGACCCGCAGCTGGTCATCGCCTCATCCATGCATATGTGATCCCATCCGCTGGCGCAGCACCACGGATCCCCGAGGCAGACAATGTCTCTGCAACTCTGGCAACTGGAATCCGTCATGGGCGTGTTCACGGCACAAACGTTACACGACCCGCCTTGCATCATCGACGCCATCACCAGACCCGTTCCGGGCGCCGGTTTCTCCTCGATAAACGTCCCCTGCACGATCTTTCCTGACGGCAGCGGCCGGTCCAGCGACGCTCGTGGCGGCTCAAAGTTGATCAGCTTGCCATCATTCGAAACCGTCATCCGTACCACCGACTGGCCACTGCCCTTCGGCAACTCCTTGCCCCCGACGTCGCCCATACCCTCGTAGGGGACGCTCACGATCACCTGGTCACCCTGGGCCACCACGTCAGGCGCGGCCAGCCGATCCGCGCGCGCCAGCAGGTTGGCGGCGATCGCGCGCCCCGTCGGGTCGAAAATGGCGACGAACAATCCCTCGCGATTCCCCGATTTCAGCATCTGGTCCTGCTTGTCGAACTGGAAGCTCCCGGCGAACACGCCGACCACCGCGACATTCTTCTGGACGTTGGCGCTGGCCACCGCGCGCCCGGGCGCCAGGCCGGCAAACGATCGCAGCCATTGCGACCGGCCGTTGCCATCAAGCCTCGCGACCGCCAGGTCGGTCGACTTTTCAGCCGCGCGCACGCGGTTGCGGCCGATGCTGAACGTTCCCTGGAACGTGCTGACCAGATACGTCCCGTCGTAGTGCCACCCGGGTGTCACCGCGGGCGGAGTCCCTTTGTTGACCATGCAACCAACTATCGATGCCGCCGTTCCGATCGAGAGCGCGAGTAAAACCGAGCGTAGATTTTTCATCCTGGCCTCCTGGGGGCCTGCTGAATGTCGACGCCAATTTCTTCAGCTCAGCCGCGCGCGCTATTACGCCACAAGCCGGCGCGCAGGCAACATTTCCGTTGCAAGCCTGCCGACCAGGATGCGGCGGATGCACCGGCGCGCCCTCAGGATGCGCGTCCCGATGGTCATGGCCCGGACCCCCAGCTCGTCGGCGATCTCCGCATAGGTCTTGTGCTCGAACACGTGTTTCCGGAACGCCGTCTGGTAAGGCTCGGGCACCTGCTCCAGGGCCGCCGCCACGTCGGCGACCGACACCCGCCGCCAGCGGTCTTGCTCGGCCCCTTCGTTGTCCACCGAGAACACGACGTCGCCCATGGTCTCTTCCATGAAGGGAACCGTCCGCCGCACCGCCTGCGACCGGACCCGGTCAATCCACAGGTTGGTCAGGACGCGCATCAACCACGGGCGCAGCTCCGCCGTGTTGGCCGGCGCCCGCTCGCTGCGCAGCGCGCGCTCGAACGTGTCCTGAACCAGGTCGTTGGCATCCGCCTCGTTCCCCGCCAGGTAGCGTGCCCGGCTAAGTAGCTGCGGTTGCAGTGGAATTACAAAATCGAACGGTGCCTTGCAGTCCTGCCGGCTGGTCTCCATGGTGTTCCCCTCCGTCTAGGAGGACGGGGGGTCGCGACATATGTCGCGTCGAACCGGACTCAGCGCGTCAGCCGGCTCGTCCTAGTGAGTGACGTGTTGGGTGCGAATCACGGCGCCCGTCTGATCGTCGACGTACACCTGGCTATGGCCACCGCGCAGACCCGCGTGCGTCACCACCCGCCAGACCAGGCGCCCGTTCTCTTCGACGGTGCCGGCGCCGGCGCCGGGCAGGTTGTCGTCTGGCGACAGATGGCGGCGGGCGATCTCGATGGCCTCGGCAGTCGTCAAACGCGGCGGCGGTTGCGGGGGATTCAGCCAGCGCACCAGCCCCCTCAGAAATGGACCGATCAAGATCCGCTCAGCTGGGCCAAAACCCGATACGTCGTGCCGCCCACGACGATGGTGCCGATCAGGATGCCCGTCGCTTCGCGCGTCATGCTGACCACCGTCACATAGCCGTTCTGGACGGGAAATTTCAATCCCTCCACCACCGAACCCATCCCCTCCGTTCGAACCAACGCATAGGTTTCGGCCAGGGCCTCTTCGAGGTAACGGAGCAAGTAGGAACGGTTGTAACCCTCCATCGCCACCTTGATGCGAATCCGACGCATAAAATACAGCCTGGGTGTCAGGAACGCGTGCACCCGCTCGTGCAACAGGGTCTGTCGAATCATGGCCGCGCTCTGACGGATCTCGACGGTGATGTTCCCGAACTGGTCGGTGGTGCCGCGGATGATCACACCGGGCGGGCTCTTGATGGGCGCCAGAACCTCGGTCGCCTCATAGAGGATTCCCGGCCCCCGCGGACCGACCGGAACCTTCACGGGCCCGCCGAAAAACGGCTCCTTGAAAGTCTTGGGGCGGCTCTTGAAGAACATGGCCGAGACAATGGTGATGCCGCCAAGCACCACGGCGCGGGCAAAGTGTTTGCTCGCTTCTTCGAGATCGGCTTCGTTCTGAGCCTTCTTGGTGCCGACCGCGAACGCGTAAATCTCACGTCCGACCTCGATCGCGGAAAGGCCCAGCACCACGCCACCAGCGACGACCAGAACCACGTCGGCGATCTCGCCGACACCGAAGAAATGCGAGCCAGCCCAGGCCAGGGTGACCCCCGCCATGATGGCCAGCGAAGCAGGCTCCAAAAGCTGCTTCACCTGGTTCCACATCTCCGCTGGCATGTGCGCCTGAGACCGACGGATGACGACGTCCAGTTTCTCGTTCATTGACATCGCGGCCACGGCCTGTCCGCCGCGGACCTCGAGCTGCATGAACGCCCAGACGCTGCCGTCGGATGCCTTTGCCTCGACCATGGCGTGGCCGGCGCTGCGTGCGACCAGGTCGAAGGTGCGTGTAGCGGCGTCTAGCTGGCCTTTCTCGACGACCACGCCGATCTTCGGGTCATTGAGGTTGACCACGAGCCGGTCGTTGCCAGGACCGCCGCCCCACAGCGCAATGGGCGATGACTTCCCGATTTGCAAGATCTGGCGATTGATGCCCCGATCGTAACCCTCGTTCGACATCCCCGGACCCTTGAGAAAGTTCGCCATCCCCTCCGTTCCTCGCCCAGGTTCGCGGCACTGTCAACCGCTACCGGGTCGACTAACCCCCGGTCTCGGCCGTGTCGGTGCCTGTCTCGGGCGTTTCGGTCACCAGGTCGGTCGGAAGGACTTCGGGTACAGCGTCGCCGGTCTCGCCGCCGGTCTCCATCGCCGTGTCGGCCGTTTCGGTTGCGGTGTCGGTCGCCATTTCGGCGGCGGCGTCGCTGCCGCCTGCCCCTCCGGTGCCGGCCTCGGTTCCTCCGGCCGCGTCCTTTCCGCCGGTGCCCGCCGCGGCGTCATCACCGGCATCGGTCGTCTTCTTCGGGCTGTCGGAGCAGGCGGCATTCAACGAACCGGTCAAGGCGAGGACGGACAAAGATATGGCAAGCTTCCTGAACATTGTCGACTCCTGATTGTTAAGTGAGCCGCCACGATGACAGAGCCGTGTTTCGGAGAGATTTCCGTCGGCACGATTCGTCGTAAAAATGATCATGCGGCCGGTACTGCTGGTTGATACCTATTCACTGTTCTTCCGCGCGTACCACGCGCTGCCGCCGATGACGACGACGCAGGGTCAGCCGACGTCGGCGCTGTACGGTTTCTCGTCGCTGTTGCTCAAACTACTCAAGGAACACCATCCGGCAGCCGTCGCCTTCGCCGTCGACGCGCCCGAAAAGACCTTCCGCCACGGCCTGTACCAGAACTACAAGGCACAGCGGACGTCGGCCCCCAGCGCCCTCGCGGCGCAGATGGCACCGCTGCGCGATCTGCTCGACCGGCTTGCCGTTCCGGTCTTCCGCGCGCCCGGGTTCGAGGCCGATGACATTCTGGCCACGGTTGCGCGGCGGTTGCGCGATACCGACACGCCGGCCGTCGTCGTCAGCGGCGATCGCGATCTGCTTCAACTGGCGCAGGGCAGCGTTCGTGTGTTGTTCGTCGGCGCGCGCGGGCAGGAGGCCGTCCTCTACGACGACGACGCCGTACACAACCGGTTTCAAGTCTCCGCCCAGCGGCTACCGTCGTGGATCGCGCTGGTCGGCGACCCGTCCGACAACCTCCCCGGCGTCGCCGGCGTCGGACCCCGGACCGCGTCCAGCCTGGTTCAGCGCTTCGGGGACATTCCCGCGTTGCTGCGCAGACTGGACGAGGTGACGCCGGCGAAACTTCGCGTCAGCCTGCAAGATGCAGCATCCCAGCTTGAACTGAACGAACGCCTCGCCCGCCTCCGCGACGACGTCACGCTCCCCGCCGGCCCCCTCGCCTCCCCTGTCACCGTCGGCGCCCTGGACAAGGTCGGCGCCTTTTTCGGCGAGCTGGAATTTCGCAGCCTGCTCTCGCGCCTGGATTCGCTGCGGTCCTTATTCTCGCAGCCGCCGTAAGGCGCTACCTTACGCCGGTGCCCCTGCTCTCGTTCACGGCGCACCTCGGCCGCCACGTCACCTGCCCGCCGGAGACCGTTCCCGGCGCGACGCTACGCGAGGTTCTGGACGCTTATTTCGCGCGCCACCCGCAGGTTCGCGGCTACGTGCTGGACGAACAGCAGGCGTTGCGGCGCCACGTGGTAGTTTTCATCGGCGACGAACAGGCCCGCGATCGCACAACCCTGACGGACCCGGTGTCCGCCCAGGCCGAGGTCTACGTGATGCAAGCCCTGTCGGGAGGATAACGGTGAGCAATCGGCTGTTTGTTTCGACGCGAAAAGGACTGTTCTCGTTTGTCCGCGGCGGCGCCGGCCGCTGGGAGATCGAACGGGTGTCGTTCCTGGGCGACGCGGTGTCGCTGGCGCTTCACGACGGCGCCGGCGGGGGCGACGGTACCCTTTACGCCGCCCTGGGCCTGGGTCATTTCGGCGTGAAGATGCGCCGGTCGTCCGATCTGGGCGCGCGCTGGGACGAGGTCGCCGCCCCCGCCTTCCCGCCGCAGCCCGAAGGCCACGTCGAGACCTTCGCCGACGGCAAACCCTGGCCGTGGCGCGTGGAGCAGATCTGGTCACTGGAGACCGGCGCCCACGGCAGCCTCTGGTGCGGCACCATCGGGGGCGGGTTGTTTCAGTCGTCGGATCGCGCCGCCTCATGGACGCTGTCGCAGAGCCTGTGGGACCACCCGAAACGAAAGGCCTGGTTCGGCGGCGGCGCCGAGCTTCCCGGCATCCACTCGCTGTGCGTTTCACCCAGGGATCCGCGCGCGATCGTGCTGGGCGTCTCCTGCGGCGGCGTCTGGCGGTCCGAGGACGGCGGCGGCACCTGGGCCCTGGGCGGAAAGGGAATGTTCGCCGAGTACATGCCGCCCAACCTGCGCGACGATCCCGCCATCCAGGACCCGCACCGCGTGGTCGCCTGCCGCGCCAATCCCGATCGCCTCTGGTGCCAGCACCACAACGGCGTCTTCCGCTCCGACGACGGCGGACGAAGCTGGGAGACCATCGCCAATGTGCCCCCTGCCGTCTTCGGCTTCGCGGTGGCGGTTGATCCCAACGACGGCGACACGGCGTGGTTCATCCCGGCGCAGAAGGACCAGACCCGCGTCCCGGTCGACGCCCGGATCGTCGTGTCACGCACGCGCGACGGGGGACGGACCTGGCAGGTGCTGACCGAGGGTCTGCCGCAGGACCACGCCTACGATCTGACCTTCCGTCACGGGCTGGACGTCGACGCCAGCGGGCGCAGGCTGGCCTTCGGCAGCACGACCGGGTCGCTGTGGCTGACCGAGGACGCCGGCGATCGCTGGACTTGCCTCTCGACCCACCTGCCGCCGATCTACGCCGTGCGCTTCGCCGCGTCCTGAGGCAGCGGCGGCGGTCGCCGCAAGAATCGTCCCGACCGCTGGCCCGTCGGCTGCCCGTCACGCAGCGCGATCTCGCCGGCCACCATCACCAGGTCGATCCCCTGGGCCTGCTGGATCGGCGCTTCGAAGGTCGACCGGTCAACGACGCGCTGGGCGTCGAACACCACCATATCGGCGATGTTGCCGGCCGCGATCTCGCCGCGACCGCGCAGGCCGAAGCGCGACGCCGACAGGCCGGTCATCTTGTGGACCGCCTCCTCCAGCGTGAACAGGCCGAGCTCGCGCGCGTAAACGCCCAGCACGCGCGGGAACGTCCCCCACAGGCGCGGGTGCGGGTGGGCGTCGTGCGGCAACCCGTCGGACCCGATCATGGTCCCGGGATACTGCAGCACGCGGCGGACGTCTTCCTCGTCCATCTGGAAGTAACAGGCGCCTCCTGGCTGCAGCCGGTCACAGGCTTCTTTCTGCGGGCAGCCCCAGTCGCGCGCGATGTCGGCCAGCCACCGCCCCGCCATCTCCGGGTAAGTCTCGGACCAGGTCACCAGGATCTCGATGACGCCGTCGACCAGATCGGTGCGCAGGACCGTCGACCCTGCCACGTAGGGGTACGCGTCCAGGCCCACGCGCTGGCGCTTGCTGGCCGCGTCGATGTGCGCCAGCGTCTCCACCGAGCGTCCCCAGTTCGCCAGGCCCGCGCACTTGTGGTGCGACAGGATCACCGGCACGTCGGCCAGCTGCGCCGCGGTCAAGGCCTCGTCCAGCGCCGACATGATCTCGGCCTGCTCGGTTCGGATGTGGGTCGTGTACACGCCGCCCGACGCCGCCGCCACCTTGGCCAGGGCGGCGACCTCCGCCACGTCCGCCGCCGCGGCCGGCGCGTAGAAGACGCCGGTCGACAGGCCGAATGCCCCCGCCGCCATCGCCTCTTCGGTCAGCACGGCCATGCGCTGGACCTCGGCGGCCGATGCCGGCAGGTAGGGGTCAGCCAAAACGTTCACCCGCAGCGTCGAATGGCCCACCAGCGCGGCGACGTTCACCGCGGGACGGGCCTGGTCGACGGCGTCCGCGTATTCGGCCATGGTGGCGAACCGGTACTTGTCGGTGCCGCCCAGCAGATTCAGCGGTGGCGGCACCGTCGATTTGACCAGCGGCGCCAGGCTGATGCCGCAGTTACCGATGACCACCGTCGTCACCCCCTGCGTCAGCTTGGGCAGCACCGCCGGCGCCTCCAGCACGATCTGATCGTCGTGGGTGTGAACGTCGATGAAACCCGGCGCCAGCACGCGACCGCGGATGTCGATGATTTCATCTCCCGGTTGCGGCAAGATCTGTCCGACGGCGACGATGACGCCGCTCTCAACGCGAACGTCGGCGGCGAACCGTGGCGCGCCGGTGCCGTCGATGACGGTGCCGCCGGTCAGCACAAGGCCCCCCTGGGTCATGGTCCGCGCACCTCCAGCAAGGCATCATGTAGATCGTCGCGAATGCAGGCCTTGAACCGCCCGGGGCTCATCTCGCGCAGCTGGGGCACCGCCTCCGCGCACGCCGGCAGCGCATAGGGGCAGCGCGTGCGAAAGACGCAGCCGGAGGGTGGATCGATGGGGCTGGGGATGTCACCCACCAGCAGCATCTTGTTCTCTCGCCGGGCCGCCGGATCCGGTTTGGGCGACGCGGCCAGCAACGCCCCCGTGTACGGGTGCAGTGGCTCTTCGTACAGCGCCGCCGTCGGCGCGATCTCCATCACTTTGCCCAGATACAGCACCACCACGCGGTCACACAGATACTCGACCACGTCCAGGTCGTGCGAGATGAACAGCATCGTCAGCTTCAGCCGTTCGCGCAGGTCCTGTAACAGGTTCAGCACCTGGGCCTGGATCGAGACATCCAGCGCGGAGACCGGCTCGTCGGCGACGATGAACCGCGGCTCGACCGCCAGCGCGCGGGCGATGCCGATACGCTGGCGCTGCCCACCCGAAAATTCATGCGGGAAGCGCCGGGCTTGTTCAGGCTGCAGCCCCACCAGCTGCAGCAGCTCGGCGATTCGCTGCGGCCGCGCGCTGCCGCGGTGCAGCCCGTGCGTGTCCAGCGCCTCGCCGATGATGGCGCCGACCCGCATGCGCGGGTTCAAGCTGGCGAACGGGTCCTGGAAGATGACCTGCAGATCCCGCCGCAGAGGCCGCATCGCGCGCGTCGACAGCGGCGTGATGTCGCGGCCGCGGTAAAGCACC
>DASRQT010000156.1:0-7983 GCA_035696485.1 Polyangia bacterium
AGCAATAACCTTCGGAGGGGGCTTGCACAATCGGGCGGGGCGAGCCGTCGTCCCGCCCGCTGTTTTTTGCAGTCAGCGTGTGTGCTGAGGAGGAGGATCCGTTATGCGGTCCGCACGTGTGCCGCGTCGCCGAGAGCATCCACGACTGCGGCGTAGTCGTCTGGCAGCTCGATGGGCCGGTTGGCCTGGTGAGACACGATACCTGGCAGTTGGCCGTCGTGATACCCGACCTTGAAGTCCGCGAACTTCAGCCCGTTGGCGGTTGAGATGACGACGACCCGGTGACCTGAGGTCACCTCGCCGCGCGCCGCAAGCTTCTTCAGCACCGCCAGGGCCACACCCGTATGCGGGCAGTTGAACATGCCCGTCCGGTCGGCTTCGGCGGATGCGTCGGCCAGTTCCTGCTCGCTCGCCTGCTCCACGATGCCGTTGTACTTCTGCAGGGTGCGGATCGCCTTGCGCACCGACACCGGGTTGCCGATCCGGATCGCGGAGGCCAACGTCGGCCGCGCCGTCATCGGCTCGAACTCCCAGTTGTTGCGGTACGCCAGGTAGAGCGGGTTGGCCGCTTCGGCCTGCGCGACGACGATCCGGGGCCGCCTGGTCGTGACGCCCAGGTTCTCGAGCAGGTCGAACCCCGCCCCGAGCGCGCTGACGTTGCCGAGATTCCCGCCCGGTATCACGACGACGTCGGGCACCTGCCAGTCGAACTGCTGCACCATCTCGATGGCCACGGTCTTCTGACCTTCGACGCGCAGGCTGTTCATGCTGTTGGCCAGGTACACGCCCTCCTCCTCCGCCAGCCGCTGAACGATGGTCATGCAGGCGTCGAAGTCGCCGTCGATGGCCAGCACCGTCGCGCCGTTGGCCAGCGGCTGCACCAGTTGCGCGGTCGAGACCTTCCCGCGCGGCAGGATCACCATCGCGCGCACGCCGGCGGCGGCCGCGTACGCCGCCAGCGCCGCCGAGGTGTCACCCGTCGACGCGCAGGCGACGGCCTGGATCGGCTTGCCGTCGGCGATCATCTGCTTGACCGTGGACACCAGCACGGTCATGCCCAGGTCCTTGAATGATCCGGTGTGCGAGACGCCGCACTGCTTGACCCACAGGTTGCCGAGCCCCAGCTCGCGACCGTAGCGTTCGGCCCACAGGAGGTTCGTCCCCCCCTCCAGCATCGAGACCACGTTTTCGTCGCGGACGTGCGGCTGCACCCATTCCTTCTTGCCCCATACCCCCGAGCCGTACGGCCACTGTGTCCGCAGGTATCGTTCGTCGAACAGCTTGGTCCATTCGGCGGCGGTGCGGGTGCGGAGTGCGTCGAGATCGTGCACCACTTCCAGCAGATCGCCACACTTGGGGCAGCGGTAGATGATCTCGTCCAGGGCATATTCGCCCGCGCATCCGGTGATGCAGCGAAATACGGATCGGGAAGCCATACGGCAAATCTACCGCATTGGCCGCCGCTTTCCGTCGCAAAGCGGAGCGGGATCGGCTGCGAGGACCTTCGGAGGACGGCCGCGCCGTGGTAGTTTTGTCGGCTCGTCATGGCGGTCAAGAAGGCGGTACCGGAGGTTCACAAGTTCGGGGGGGCCTCCCTCAGCGATGCGCCGGCATTCCGTCACGCGGTTGGCATCATCGCGCAGCGTCCGGGGCCGCAGGCCGTGGTGGTCTCGGCGCTGGGCGGGATCACCGACGCGCTGCTTGGCCTGGCCAACCGGGCCAGCGCCGGTCGCGAGGCCGGGCTCAAGGCCGAGGCCGACCTACAGCGACGGCGGTATCACACCATCCTGGAGGCCATCTGCCCCGCCGGCGCCGGGCGCCAGGAGACGGCAGCCGAGATCGACCGCTCGTTTGACGAGCTGGATGGCCTGCTGGGCAGCCTGCTGGTGCTCAAGGAGCTGACGGCGCGAACCAGCGATTTTGTGGTGGCGCGCGGCGAACGCCTGTCGGCGCGCCTGTTCGCGGCGGCGCTGGCAGGCTCGGGCGTGCGCTCGAAATACGTCGATGCGCTGGAGGTGGTGGTCACCGAGGGCCCCTTCGGGGGCGCCTCGCCCAATCTGATGTTGACCGACCTGGCCGCGCGCAAGGCACTGCGCCCGCTGGTCGACAGCGGCGTCATCCCCGTGGTCCCGGGTTTTCTGGGGGCGGCACCCGGCACCGAGGACGACACCGATCGGACCAAGCCGCGCGCGGTGGCGACGCTGGGTCGAGGCGGCTCCGACCTGACCGCGACGCTGGTCGGGCGGGCCCTTGGCGCGCGGCAGGTGTCACTCTGGAAGGACGTTCCCGGCCTCTTGACCGCCGATCCTCGGGTTGTGCCAAACGCCCGCGTGATCCCGCAGCTGAACATCCGCGAGGCGGCCGAGCTGGCCTATTTCGGCGCCAAGGTCTTGCACCCGCGTGCGCTGATTCCGGTGGTCGGGCGGCCGATCCCGGTGTTCGTCCGTCCCTTTGCCGATCCGCGCGCCGCCGGCACCGAGATCTCGGCGCGGCGAACGCTGGACAAGTACCCGGTCAAGGCGCTGTCGGCCGCGTCGGGCCAGGCGCTGCTGACCGTCACCGGCAGTGGCATGCTGGGCGTGCCCGGCATCGCGGCGCGGACCTTCGAGGCGCTTTACCGTCTGGGGACGTCGGTGTCGCTGATCTCGCAGTCGTCGTCCGAACAGTCGATCTGCTTCAGCGTCCCGGAGGGGGCCGCCCGCAAGGCGCGCGAGCGGCTAGCGGAGGTGTTTCGTGAGGAGATCGCCCGCAAGGACATCGACGGCGTGCAGCTACAGGGCGGTCTTGCCACGCTGGCGGTGGTCGGCATCGGCATGGCGGGCCATCCCGGCATCGCGGCGCGGGTGTTCGGCGCGCTGTCCAGCGCCGGCATCAACATCGTCGCCATCGCGCAGGGTTCGTCGGAGCTGAACATCTCGTTCGTGGTCGGCAGTCAGGAGGCCGCGGCCGCCCAGCGCGCCATCCACGACGCCTTCCAGCTGGCCAAGATCGGCGGCGGCGGCGCGACCCACGCGGAGCACGCGGACGTCATCCTGCTGGGCTTTGGCCAGATCGGCCGCACCCTGGCGGCGATGATCACCAAGAACGGCGCCAAGGTCGGCGTCAAAGCCAGTGCAAAGACCGGCGGCAGGAACGGGGTCCCAGACGGCGCCGGTAAGGACGCCGGCAAGGTGAGCAAGGCAGCGCGCCATCGCGCTGACAAGGTTCGCATCGTCGCGGTTGTCGACCGCAGCGGCTTCGTGTTCGAACCGCGCGGCCTGTCGTCGCGCGGCGTGGCCGCCCTAGTCGCCTGGAAAAAAGCCGGCAAGGGGTTCAACAAGATGACGGGTGGGCAGGCGGCAACGCCCGCCGATGCGTTGACCTTCCTGCAGCGCCACGCCCTGTCGCATCCGATCCTGGTGGACGTGACCGCGGCCGAGACCGGGCCGCTGGTGAAACAGGCGCTGGGCGCCGGCATGGACGTGGTGCTGGCCAACAAGCGCCCCCTGTCCGGCCCGCGCAGCGATCGCGAAGATCTGGAGAGCGTCGCGCAGGCGCAGAGCCGGCGGATCCTTTTCGAGGCAACGGTCGGCGCCGGACTGCCGATTCTCGATACCTACCGCAAGCTGGTCGAATCGGGCGACCGCGTCCTCAAGATCGAAGGCTGCCTTTCGGGGACGCTGGGCCTGCTGATGACCGAGATCGACCGCGGCCGTCCGTTTTCGCAGGCGCTGCGCAAGGCCATCGCCAAGGGCTACACCGAGCCCGATCCGCGCGACGATCTGTCGGGCGCCGACGTGGGGCGCAAGGCGCTGATATTGGGACGGCTGCTGGGTTTCGCCGGCGAGCCAAGCGACGTCGCGGTCGAGTCGCTGGTGCCCGAGGCAGCGCGCGCCCTGTCGGGCAAGGTCTTCCTGGAACGCCTGGAGGATATGGACGCCGAGTGGGAACGCCGCGCCACCGCCGCCCGCGCCAAGGGCGCATCGCTGCGCTACATCGCTTCGGTGACCAAGACCAAGATCAGCGTCGGCCTGAAGATGGTCGATGGTACAAGCCCCTTCTTCTCGCTCAAGGGGACCGACAACCAGGTCGCCTTCACGACCGTGAGATACCGGCAGAATCCGCTGGTGATCACCGGCCCTGGCGCGGGCCTGGCCGTGACCGCCGCCGGCGTCCTTAATGACATGCTGGGCCTGACCGGCTAGGCGTCACCAAGGGAGCATCGTATGGGAGGTTTGGACAACTCTCTTTTAGGGATCGCCGTCGCCGGATGGGTGCTTGTCGCCTCTGGCTGCGGCAGCGCTGCCGGGCCGGGGGTTGGATCGCCGGGGTCGGGTGGCTCGTCCGGCGCCGTCGATTCGGCGGCAGAAGCGGCGGGCTCCGGCGGCGCGGCGGGCGTGACCACCAACGACGACGCTGCCGATCGACCGTCGACCGGAGGGTCGTCTGGGGGCGCGGCCGGAAACACGAACGATGGGGGTGACGCGTCGGGGATCGGTGGCGCCGCAGGGAATGTGGCGGCGGACGCGGGTCGCGATGCCGTGGCGGCCAGGCCGCTGTGTCCTCCCGGACCGTTCGAGATGCCACGCGTCGGCGCATCGCGCACGGTCTGCGCCGGCGTGGCCAGGTACAACTGGAGCGAAGGCCCGGCATGGGTCGCCACTCAGGGTGCCTTTTACTTCACGAACTTTCCCAACATGATCTTCGACACCGGAGACATCATCAAGTACACGCCCGGCACCGGGGTCTGTGAGATCTTCATCGAAGGGGCGCGTTGCAACGGCCTTGCCCCGACGACCGACGGCAACATCGTCGGCGCCTGCCAGGGAACGCGCGCCATCATGAAGTACGACCTTGCCACCAAGCAGGCGACCACCGTGGCGTCGATGGTGCAGGGGACAATTTTCGGCCAGCCCAACGATCTGATTCAACACAGCAACGGAAGCATCTATTTCTCCAGCCCGGCTGTGCGCCCGGGCCGTCCCGCGGGATTCGAATCCGCCACGCTGCGCATCGATCCGATGGGGGCCGTCACCGTCGTTGGGCTGGGCGCCAGTAACGGCATTGCGCTATCGCCCGACGAGCGACGCCTTTACGTTGTCGGACAGGGCGTGTGGGATCTGGACATTCAGGGCGTCCCATCGAACAAACGGGCCTTCAACCTGGGCGGCGACGGCATTGCCGTCGATTGTGCGGGCAACGTCTACGACAACGGCGGCAACATCAGCAACCCTGCCGGACAAAGGATCGGGACTTTACCCGCCAGTACCAACATGTCCTTCGGCGGGGCCGACGGAAAAATGCTGCTGCTGGTCGCCAACCAGAGCGCACGCGTGATCGACATGAACCTTCCCGGACTGCCCTAACGGCAGATGATGTCGATTTTTGCGATGGTGTCAGCCCCGACCTCCGCCTTCACGGTATCGGGGCCAACTGCGGGCCACAGCCCGGTGATGTCGAGCGTGGTGCACGGTGCCACAGGCGAATTCACGGTGACGGTGAATTCGCCGGGCGTGACGTTGCCAAACCACGCGATCCCCCGCAACGATGTCGACGGCAGTGATGGGTCGGGCATGAACATCACATTCTCGTAAACGGGACCCTTCGCCGCTGCGGACGACAGGGTCACGGTTGCACCGGACAATCCTCCCCCCTGTTCCCTGAGGAGCCGGACCGCAACAAAGGCGGTCCCTTGCGCCGGATAGGTGAAGCCGGCCGCCATCGACAAATCAGTTGCCCAGCCGTCCAAATAAAGTCCAACGCCGGACGGCCAAAATCCATCGCCACCTGGCGTCGTGTATCCCAGATGGCCAGGAGCCGCAAAGGTGACGGCATATAGGCCCGACCCATCCGGGAGCGGCAGCGTCATCGAATATGCTCCCAGTGAATCGGTCACGGCGCAGGCGACTTCCGGATGATCGAGCAAGCAGACCTTCGCGCCGCCAATGGGAACGCTGCCCCCGTCTGGCCCGACCTTTCCTTCGTACACGAAACCCGACCATGTCGTCGCTCGCGGGCCGGGCGAGTCGGTAGGCTCGCCGCCATCGGATGCATCGGGCTTGGCCGACGAGCTGGAATCACAGCCGGCGGCTGTTGCTGCAATGACAAGGAGACCCGCGGCTGTCCGACAACGGACCATCGTCATGTTCATGGGAGATATTGCCACGGCTGTGACCAATCAGTCAGCCGTCAGCGAGTGGCGGGTGACCGGGGTCGACAGGCTCTTGTCGCCGATGGTCACGTACAGCACGCCCTCGGTCTGGGCCAGCATCCACCTTGAGGTTCGGTCAGTCGCGGCGTCCAGATCATCCAGAAACGCGGGCGCCAGCGCAAACATGTCGATGGTCTCGGCCTTGTGAATGGCCTTTTCGCGCGCTGCTTTTTTCAAGAGCGCGGGATCGTTTTGTGTGAAGACGACAACCCGCGGTGAGGCCTTGCTGGCCTTGTGAAGGCGCTCCGCCGAGGGAGACCCCACCTCGATCCAGACACGCAGGTTGCCCTGCATGTCCTTTACCCACGCTGCCGGCTCGTCGGCCGTCGAGAGCCCGCGTGAGAACGCCATCCCCTCCTCGTACAGCAGGCAGTAGGCGATGACCCGCGTCAGCAGGTACCGCATGCTCTCCGACGGGTGCCGCGCCACGCGCAGATCCAGCGCCTCGTACACGCCGCGATCGACGTCCGACAGCTCGATCTGAAGGTGGTACATCGTCGCCGAGATCGCCATCGTTGATCGCGAATCAGGTGTGAAGCTGGTGGCGTTTCAGGCGGGGAACCCGCTGGAAATCGCCGTCCACGTGCAGCAATGTCGCCGAATAGCGCAAGGCGGTCGCGGCGATCCAGTTGTCGTTTTCGCCCAGACGCATTCCTGATCTCCCCAGACGCTGGTCGGGCGCTCCCGCCCGGTAGGCGATGCCTTCGTCCCATTAATAATGCATTACAAGAACGGGCCCGCGCAAGACCAGGTCAGCCGCCGATCCTACTGATGGCGGCCTCGGCCGTGTCGAAGTCACCGTCCTGAGGCTCACTTGCCGCTTTGTCGATCGCTGACCTCGCATGATCGTGCGATGGCGCTGTCTCCCCGCATGGCCGACTGTGTGCTCGGCCAATAACGGTGAAATTCAAGGAGACGGCAATGGGATCAATCGATAAGTCAAAAACAGGTCTTCGTAACGCGGGGTTCGGGCTTCTGCTGGTGTTCTCGGCGGCCGCCTGTGGCGCCGACAAAGACGAGGTCGGCGTCGCGCGCATCGCGCTCACGCAGGCACCGACCGGCGTGGCTTGCTTGCGTCTTACCGTCGACGGTAGCCGCCGGGTCGTGAAGCTCTTCAGCGTGACCGCGGGTCAGAGCACGGTGTTCACCGTGGGTGGTCTTCCCGTGGGCAGCGACACCTTCAACGGAGAGGCCTTCAGCGCGGCGTGCGCGAACATCGGAACTGCGGCCCCGGAGTGGATCAGCGACCCCGTCGTCGCCACGGTCAGCGCCGCGAGCATCGTCGATGTGATCCTGAAGATGAAACGCAACGGTCGCTCGGGCGTGGGCTTCGACTTTGACGACACCGTGAGTGATCCAACCGGCGCGGGCGGCAGCGGTGCCATCGGCGGCACGGGCGGCACGGCCGGTAGCGGCGGCATGGGCGGCACGGCCGGTAGCGGTGGCATGGGCGGCACGGCCGGTAGCGGCGGTAGCGGCGGCATGGCCGGTATGGCCGGTAGCGGCGGTAGCGGCGGTAGCGGCGGCACAGCCGGCACCGGTGGTAGCGGCGGCATGGCCGGCGGCGGTGGCACAGGCGGCGGCTCCGGGCTGACGGTGGCGTCCGGCGGGAGCCACACGTGCGTCGTGCTCGCGAACGCGACGGTCAAATGCTGGGGGCTCAACGACGTCGGGCAGCTCGGGGACGGCACGACGAATGTCCGCAGCAATGCGCGAACCGTGGTGGGCCTGTCGAATGTGGTGGAGCTCGTCGCTGGCGCGAAGCACACCTGCGCCCGGCTCAGCGACGCGAG
>DASRQT010000157.1:0-4696 GCA_035696485.1 Polyangia bacterium
ACAACTTCAAGGAAGTCACCAGCGGAAAGAGCATCCTTTACCAGCGGACGAACTGAGGCGCGCCTTGATGACCAACCTTCCCGACCCTCAGAAACTGGCAGCGCTGGTGTCCAACGTGACGCAAACCATGTGTGGCATCTCGTTCGGCATCGCCCAGCCCGGCGACAAGGCGGTCTTCTGCTGGCGGATGGCGTCGCTCAACGTCGCTGGCGCCCGGCCGCTGCACGTGGCCCTCTACTCCGATGAAAGCGGGTGCACGGCGCTGGGGTCGGCCTTGTTCGATTGCCCGCCAGAAGCGCTGGACAGCGGTATGATCGACGACTCCTTGTGTGAGCTCCTGAATATGGCGGCCGGACAGATCAAGGGCGCGCTGGCCCTGGACCAGGCCCTGGGTTTGCCCAAGATCGTCACCATGGCTGAGCTGTCACCCCAGACGCAGGCGTCGCTGACCGACGGCGTGCTGCTGCGTAGCCGGGATGCCGTTAACCTCATGATCTGGATTGGGGAGGGACAGCCGTGAAAATCCTCACCGTCGACGACAGCCGCGCCGTTCGCATGCTGGTCGGCAAACAAGCTCGCGAGCTGGGCCTGGAGGTCGCCGAGGCCGAAGATGGCGAGCAGGCGCTGGCCCGCCTCGCCGAGGGCAAATACGATCTCATCATCCTGGACATCACGATGCCCGTGCTCGACGGGCCGGCCATGTTGACGCAGCTTCGCGAGAAGGGCGACCGCACGCCGGTCCTGATGTTGACCTCCGAATCCAAGCGCTCGATCGTCGCGGCGTTGATGAAGTTGGGCATCGACGACTTCATCCTCAAGCCGTTCAAGGCTGACGAGCTGAAGGCCAAGATCGTCAAGGTGCTGAAGCTGGACAAGGCGCCGGCCGTCGCCCAGGCCGAAGGCGGCGGCAACGCAGCCGAATCGACCGCGGCGGCGCCTGGGTCCGCGCCAACATTGGGTGGAGGTGGCAAACCAGCCGTCGACATCCTGGTCGTCGATGACATGGAGAACGTGCAGAAGCGACTGCGAACCATGGTCCCCGAAGCGGTGTCGATGGAGGGGGTCACGACCGCCCAGGCTGCCCTGACGGCGGCCCGCGAACGCGTATTCCGGCTGGTGCTGGTCGACAACGACATGCCCAACACCGACAGCACCTCCTTGATGCGCCAGCTGCGCGTCGTACAGCCGCAGGCGGCGTTCGTGTCGATGTCGCTGCGCACGGTCAGCAAGGCGCAGGAAGAGTCGCGCGCGGCTGGTTTCGACGGCAACCTGTTCAAGCCCTTCGACCAGGCCGGGCTGGATGAGCTGCTGCAGCGCTTTTTCGACAACCAAGAGCTCCTGGTCACCAAGGAGAACGTGCTGGCGGTGGCGGCATTTCGCGGGCGCGAGACCAAGCTGCCGGGTTACTTCTCGCAGGTCGGCGGACTCATTCCCAAGGCGGTCGACGAGCTGGCCGCCGCCTGTTTCGCCGAGGTGGTCGTGGACATCTCGCAGATGCCGGTGATCCCTGAAAAGACGGCGCGCCTTGTGTTGCAGCTTGCCGAGCACAGCCGCCGGGTCGGCCTGGAAATGCGCCTGGTCGGGTCACCGGAGCTGTCCAAGGTGCTCAAGCAGCTGGCCGACACGGCTGACGTCCCCGTGTTCGGCTCGGTCGCCGACGCGCAGGCCGGCAAGCCGTCGTCAGCCGCGGAGAGCAGCCGGTGAGCAGCGCCGCCCCACCGCCGGCCGCGCCGACGGCGCCCCAGGGGCGCCTGGCCGCCGAGCTCGAGAAGATCGTCACCAAGCGCATCGCCGCCGATCAGCTGGTGCTGCCGTCCATGCCCGCGGTGGCGCTCAAGTGCCTCAACCTGATCAAGGACCCCGAGTTCTCTCTCAAGGAAGCGGCCGCGATCGTCGAACGGGATCCAATCCTGACCGCGATGATCATGCGGCTGGCCAACAGCGCCGCCATGGCCACCCGTGACTCGGCGCAGAGCGTGCTGGCCGCGGTCACCCGCATGGGCGTGCAGAAGCTACGGACGTTTCTCATCGAGTCGTCCGCGCGCAAGGTGTTCGAGTCGCGCGATCCGCGCATCGTCGAGGCCTCGCGTGGCGTCTGGGAGCATTCGCTTGCAGTGGCGATGCTGGGACGGGACATCGTCGCCTTCTCCAACAGCGGTTCCCCCGACTTTGGCTACCTGGCCGGGCTGCTGCACGACGTGGGCAAGCCGATCGTGGCGGCGATGCTGCTGGAGGCCGAGAAGGCCATCCTGGGCGCCAAGTCCGGCGCCACCTGGATCGGCTCCGGGGAATGGATCGGCGTTGTTCAGCGCGTTCACCGTCACGTGGGCGTCGCCCTGGCGGAAAAGTGGGAGATGCCGGAGCCGGTCCTGCGCGGCATTCGCGACTGCCAGGAGTACGACAACGCGGATCGTCTCTCGATCGCCAACGCGGTTCGCTTCGCGAACGCCCTGGCCAAGCAGCAGGGGATCTACGTGGGCGACGTCGCCACCGAGGACAACGACGCCCTGGTGCTGGTCGGCCGATCCCTGCTGGGCATCGACGAAGAGACCGTCACCCGCCTTACCGCCAACCTCCGCGACAAGGTCAAAGAACAACTGAGCTGATGTTGGCCCCTAGACCAGGTCCGCCCAGCGGCAGAGGACGACGCCGCGGCGGTCGAGGGCGCTGCGTACCTTCGGCGAGCGCAGGGCGCGTAGCTCGTCCACGCGGTGGTAGCGACTCTCCGCCCCCGCAGTGACGGAGTCGTCCTCGTCGCCCGGGTGACAGATGAGCTCGTTGGGGCCGGGGCCAAGGCGCCCGATGATCTCCAGGATGCGCACCTCGTCCAGCTGGCCGATCTCCACGAAGCCCCAGCTCTGGGGGCCGTGGCGTAGCGTCCCCATGCGGCGGCGCAGCAGCCACGACAGCCCGGCCAGCACGCCCGCCTCCAGGCCCCGTCGCGGCTCCGCTATCCAGGCCATGGTGGGACGCTCGACCGCGCTCCGGATGCCCGAGATGCCGTGACGGCGCGCCGCCGCCTCCAGCGCGTGACCCACGGGCGGGATGAATCCTAGATGGTGGTGGGTGTCCAGATGATCCGGGTGGATCCCGGCGTCCAAAACCCGCCTCACCTGAGCTTCTATTTCACGTTCGACATCAGACTGTTGGATGACGCCTTTCATCCATAACTTTATGAATGTCTTGGGCGTGGCGTGTAGTAGTCCGGCGCTGTCGACCAGCGAAGGAACCGTTCCAGCCGGACAGACCGGGGCGCCGCCGACCAATGTCACGTGAACACCCACACCCAGCTTCGGCGCCTCCGCCAACGACCGCAACGCGCCAGCGAGGTCGGGGCAGTTGCCCAGGACCGACGTGCTGGTGACGATTCCCTCCCGGTGGGCGCGCACGACGCCGCGCGAGATGGCCGGTGTCATCCCGTAGTCATCGGCATTGACCACCAGGCGAATTTCGGATCCGCTCACCGTGTCGATCCTCCCGACGTTCTTCTATCACTTTCCCTAAATTGACCCTCTATATCGAAGGTGATATTTGAAGACGACATGGCGAAGCGCATACTGATCGCCGACGACAGCGTGACGATCCAGAAGGCCTTCGCGATGACCTTCGCCGCCGAGGACATCACGCTGATGCCGGCGCGTTCGGCCGATGAAGGCCTGAGCCTGGCCAGGCAGATGCGGCCGGATCTCGTGATCGCCGATGGCGTCATGCCCGGTCGATCGGGCTACGACCTGTGCGCCGCCATCAAGGCGGAGCCGACGTTGCGTGGGACATTGGTTTACATCCTCTCCTCCACGCAGCAGCCGTACGACGAAACGCGCGGGCGTCAGATCGGCGCCGACGGGCATTTCATCAAGCCGTTCGAGAGCACCGCGATCATCGAGAAGGTGCGAGACGCGATCGCGCGTGCGGTTCCCGTCCCGGCGGAAGCGCCGCGCGCGCCGACACCCCTCGGTCGGCCGCCCCTTCGTTCAGCGCCGCCACCGGACGACGACTATGGCGAGATCAGCGTCGACGTTTCGCCGGCCCGCGAGCCGGTGCGACCGGCGGCACCCGCTTATGCCGCGCCGGCGATGCGCCCCGCGGCGATGGCGCCGTCATCGTTGCCCGCATCCGGCGCCGCTGCGGCTTCCGGATCGCCCGCGATGCGGCCATCGCTGATCCCTGGCCTGCGGCCGGGCGCGATTCCGACCGCCCGTCCCGGCGCCATTCCCGTTCCCGCTGCGCGGCCCACCGGTCCCGGCGCGGCGCCTCCGGTACAGCGCCCGGCGGCCGGGCGGACTCTCATGGGACTGCCGGCGGCGAACATTCCCATCCCGGGAAGCTCGCGTCCCGGGGCTCCGGTCGGGCACCCGGGCGCGATGCCGCAAGCAAGGCCCTCGATCCTGTCGCCGTCGCGGCCCGCGCCCACGCCGTCGTCATCTCCGGCACCGTCTTCTTCACCGTATGCGCCGGCGCCGACCGCGCCCGTCGCGTCGGCGCTGGGTGCCGCGATTGGTTCCGCCGTCGACGCCAAGGTGGCCGCCTTCGCTGCCAAGGGGCCCGAGTACGAAGCCCTCGCCAAACTTTCGCGCGAGGTCATCGAACAGATCGTCTGGGAGATCGTCCCCGAGCTGGCCGAGGCGATCATCCGCGAGCACCTCGAGAAGCGCGGCCGAATCTAGCTCCCGATCAGATCATGGGCAGGTCTTGATCG
>DASRQT010000158.1:0-49142 GCA_035696485.1 Polyangia bacterium
GAGACGAAGTCGCCGACGTGAATCAGCTTGGAAGACGCGGTCTCGTTCGAATGACAATCGTCGAAGGAAAGTCCTGCCATCCGCGTGGGTGGTCTTCCGCCACAAAGGTGCCCGTACTCGTTGCATCGAAAGTTATCGAGCTGCCCGTATTCCGACGACAGCAGGCGATCGGTGGTGCGAAACAGATCCGTTCCCGGCGGCGCGGAACAGTCGTCCTCATCGGTGATGATGATGATCCCGAGGCGCGCGCTGGGGCGAAGGAACCCGTTGTTCTGGGGCGGCATGCCCACGGTTGGATCTTTGCCCAGCGCCCGCCGCAACGACGCCAGCTGGTGCTCAAACCCGCAACCCTCGGTGCCCAGCGTGGCGATGCACGAGAACACGTCGGCGATGAGGCCGGAGAAATTGTTGCCGGCAGGCCCCGCGATGATGAACGAATCGCGCGGCAGCGCGGTACAGCTCCCGTTGTTTCCACGCGGACGGTTCTGAAAAACGCCGTCGTCACCGCTGCCATTGCAGAACATGATGCCGCTGGCGGCGCCGAGATCGCTTGAGATGACCGCGATGTGAACGTCGAGCATCCCCCTGGGGCTGGCCGCTTCCAGCTCCTTCATGAACACCGGGAAGTTTCGCGTCAGGTTCTCCTGCTCTTCCTTCATCGAGCCCGAATTGTCGATCATGAAGACAATGTCCAGCTCATGGGTCGGGTTGACGAACGCGGTCTGGGTGACGACGCGTTCCGGTCTCGGATCGGGTGGCGCCAGCCGATAGCTCTGGCACGCCCAAAGCAGGGGCAAACCGGCACCGGCGAGAGCCCAGCACAGCACACGGCGGACGCGCCGTCGGGTTATCCGCGTCATCGGGAACCTCCAGGGAAGAGCGAAGCGCCCTTCAGGGAGGTAGTCCTCAGTCACACAGAAAGCTGGTCACATCTTTTCACACCCGACGACATCACCCACAGGAGCGATGTCGGAGCGTCAAAACGTCCGCTGAATTCCCAGCGACAGCAGCAGCGACGGTGATCCGAACCGCAGCTGCGCGCCATTTTGAATCACGTACTGCCGGTCCGGTTCGGTGAAGATCGCCTGAGCGTCAAAAAACAGCGCCACGTATGTCCCAAGGATCGCCAGGACGCCGACCCCCGCGGAGGCCAGGAGGTTGAACGTGCTCGCCTGCCCTGGCGAGGCGCCGTCGGTCAATCTGACGTCGATGTGATGCGCGCCGATCCCGATCGCCACCCGCGGCTGGATCGGCGCGCTGCGTCGGAACGAATATCCCAGCTCCAGCGCGACCAGTTCCTGTCGCACCCTGACCACGCCGGAGCTGGTCGCCTGATCGAAGGTGAACCCTGGGCCAGCGACGACCATCGCCCCCGACAGCCCGTTTTCCCCGCGATACCCGGCACGCAGCAACAGCGCGTACGCGGCGCTGAACCCGTGCACGCTCTCCAGCAGCGCTCCGCCGCCGCCGATTGACCACCCCACGGTGGCCGTGACCTCGGGCGGCGGGCCGCTCGCGCGCGTGGCGTCGACAACCGGCGAAACCGAGGACGGGACGACGGCCGCGGCGGCGTCGGCCTGCAACAGGGTGGCGCGCACCAGCTCGACGGCGCGAATCGCCAGGACCGGCGCCTCGTCGGCGCCGCCGGCGTCCCGGGGAATCGACGCGCGCCGCAGCACTGCCGGACGCGCGCGGTCGTTGACGCGGACCTCGGTGGTGGTCTGATCACCGTCGCGAAAGGTGGCGACGCCGACCGACCGGGGGCCCGGCAGCGCAGCGATCAAGGACAGACAGTCGGGCGCCGGGCGCGCGCAGTCCTTCATGACGGCGCCGAAACCGCTGGCCGACAGCTCGGCCTGGGTACGGTTGGCGACCTCCACCATGACTGGATCGGCGTCCGGCTGTCTCACCACCGCGACCTGGGGTGGATCGGCAGCGTGGGCGACGGCGCCCGACATCAGAGCCAGCGCGATGACCAGCGCGACCAGCCCGGGCCGACGCGCTAGCCTCCGGATCATCGCCCGCTCTCGAGAATTCCACGCGCCTGCGTCACATATTGCCCGTTCGGGTAGCGCAGCAGGTAATCACGCGCGACCGTCGCCCCGGTGGTGGCGCCGGGCATCCTGGTCAGGGCCAGCATCTTTCGACCCAGCGCCTCGGCCGCGTACGATCCCCGGGGCGCTTCGAGCAGGTACCGGTCGTACCAATCGAGCGCGCTCGGCAGCGGCGCCCCCGTGTCTTCAGCCAACCTGCCCAGCAGGAACGCGGCGTCATGGGCCGCTGCCGAACCGCTGAACCGCTGGCGCTGCGCGACCAGCACCCGCCGCGCCAGCTCCGTGCGAGCGGTGTAGCGGGCGGCGTCCGCCAGCGCCGTCAACCGATCGGCGGGGAGACTGGCCAGGCAGCGGTCGATGCCGGCGTCCTCGGCGTCCCTGACCACCACGTGAAACTGCCCGCGCGCGACCTGCTTGCGCCAGTCGGTTCCCACCGACGTGATCGATTCGCCGGGGGCGTCCTGACGCGCCATCGCCGCCGCGGTTGAATCGCTGGCGCGCATGGCCACCGCCGATCTCGTGCGTCGACTGCCGGCGGTCACATCCGCGAGCTGCGCCACCGGCGGCGCCGGGGTGATCGTGGATGCCGCCGTCGGCGGCGAGGACGCGGGTGGCTCATCGCTGCGCGCGGCGCTCGCAACCCTCTGAATCCCGACCGCCCCCTCCGACAGTCGCCCCCGGAACTGCTGCCCGGGCGAAAGCTTGATGCCGTCGCCGGTCAACGGCCCGCGCACGGTCACCGCACCGCTGACCAGGCGGACCTCGAACAGATCGTCGCCGCCCGCCCACGCAACGTCGAAACGTGTCCCGGTCACGTCGATGGTGTACGGGCCGGCCTCAACCACCCAGCGCGCGCCCGGCCGCGGCACGACGGCGAAGTGCGCCTGCCCCTCCTCGAGACGGACGCGCCCCCCCTGCGCGTCGGTCGACACCACCCAGGCGCGGCTCCCGTGCTGCAATGTGACCTCGGTGCCGTCCGAAAACTTCAACACGGCACGGCTGGCGTGAACGCGCGAGATGTACCCACGGTCAGTCACCGCCCCCTCATCCAGCGTAAACGAAAGCGGCGCGGAGTGGCCTGCCCCCCAGGGCAGCCCCCCGATCCCCATCCCGAGCTTGCCCCCGACGCTGGCGACCACCGCGAGCAACGCCGCCGCACCGCCGATCCCCAGGACGACGCCACGACGACGCCGGCCCCGTTCATCGGCGGCACGAGCCACGACAAACTCCTCCCACGTCGGTGAAGCCCGCCCCGGCTGAGGCTGGGTGGCACCGGCCGCCGCGGCCGCGCGCGCCAGCTCGTCCAGACGATCCAGCCGCTGGTCGCTCACAGAGCGCCCTCCCCCTGCCCTGTCACATACTCGGCCAGCACCGGATCGCTCTGCACCAGCACCGCCACCCGCTTGGTCACGCGGGTAAGACGCCTCTGCGTGGTCGACAGCGACAGCCGGTGCGCCGCAGCCACCTCGGCCAGCGGCAAGCGTTCGATGTGGCGGCTGACGAAGAGCGAGCGCGCCTCACCGCCAATTCGATCCAGCACACGGTAGTAATGCCGCACGGCCTCGCGCGCGTCCTGGTCGACGCCGTCAGCCGCTACCTCGGGCGGCGAGCCGCTGTCGGTCAGAAAGAGAAATCGACCCAGCCAGCGCCGCCGCAATTCGACGCGGACCACCCTCAGGCAGATGCCGAACAGGAAGCTGCGTAGGGCCTCCGGGTCGCGCAGCCTGACGACGGTCCGGAAAAACCGCAGGAAGACCTCCTGGACCAGGTCGTCGCTATCGCTGCTGGGGCCCAGTAGCCGGCGCAGCGTGGCCTGAACCACCGGCAAGAGGCGATTCCAGGCCGTCACATTCGCGGAGTTGTCCTTCCGGATCAGGGCCAGCGCCAACGCCCGGTCGTCGGCTTCCTCCGGAAGCGACGTCTCGACCAGCGTGAGGCGCGGCGCAGCCATGAACAATGTCCATCTCCATAGTCCCGCCCCCGGCCGACAATTGGTCAGCTTTTTTGGTCACCGCCGCAATTGCGCCATTTAACACTGTAATACCCGGGGATCTGCTTGACAGTCCGGACGGAAAAGCGTTTGCTGGAGGCCTCTGAACGAACAAGGTGTCTCCGATGAATCCCACCAAGCGTCATACGCAAAACGACTCGATCGCCCGCTCACAGCGCGGTGCGGTTATGCCGTTCACGGCGCCCGCGGCGGTTGTCATCGGGAGGTTCAGCTGACCTAGAACCCCCTTCAAACTGGAGACAACAGACCGCGGGCCCGCAAGGGACCCGCGGTTTTTTTTTGCCCAATCAACGCCAATTACGCCCCCGCACTTCAAGGCCACGAACATGAACCTCCCCGAGCTTCGCTGGAAAGACCATCCCCTCCCCGAGCTGATCAGGCTGGCATGGCCGATCACCGTCTCCACCCTGTCGTACAGCGCGATGACACTGGTCGACACGCTGCTGATCGGTCACGTCGGGCGCGCCCAGCTGGCCGGGGTCGGGTTGGCCGGTATCGCCGCCTTCGTGTTCCTGTGCTTTTCCATCGGGCTCCTGCGCGGGGTCAATACCCTTGTGTCTCAGGCCGTCGGGGCCGGGCGGCGTGAGGAGATCCGCCCTTATCAAGGGGCGGCGCTGGTGACGGCGGTCGTCTTGGGCCTCGGCACCGTCGCCCTCGGCCAGATCGCGTCGGAGCTGCTGCGGCATCTGACCGCGACCGAAGCCACCGGCGCGGCGGCGCGTACTTACCTGCGCATCCGGATCCTGGGCGCGCCGCTGGTGCTGGTGTTCGTTGCCCTGCGCGAGGTGCGTTACGGCCAGGGCGAATCGCGCGCGCCGATGCGCGCGTCGCTCTTCGCGAACCTGGTCAACATCGGCCTCGCGTATCTGTTCATCTTCGTCCTGCGGGCGGGCGTCGCCGGCGCCGCAATCGCCACCGTCATCGCCCACGGCATCGAAGCGGCGCTGCTGGCCATACCGACGCCCCGGGCCGACTGGGGCCTTGGCGCCTGGACCGGCAAGCATCTGCGCGCCCTGTGGCGCCTCGGCAGCCCGCTGGGGTTGCAGCTGATGCTCGAGGTCGGCGCGTTTGCGCTGCTGTCGCTGTTCATCGCGCTTTACTCGGAGATCGACATGGCGGCGCACCAGATCGCCATCCAGGTCATCCACCTGTCGTTCCTGCCCGCCTTCGCGGTCGCCGAGGCGACGGCGGTGCTGGCCGGGCAGGCGGTCGGCGCCAACCGCGACGATCTGGTCAAGCGCATCGCCCGGCTGGCGATGGCGGTGGCGGGTGCCTACGCCTTCCTCTGGACGCTGATCTTCGCCCTGGGCGCGTCGTGGATCGTCGCCGCCTTCACCCCCGATCGGGAGGTCATCGAGACCGCGGCCATGCTGCTTCACATCGCCGCCATCTTTCAGATGGCCGACGCCGCCAACGTGGTGGCGCGCGGAACCCTGCGCGGCACCGGCGACGTCCGCTATTCCGCGATTGTCGGGGTCATCACGTCGTGGCTCTGTACCCCGCCGCTGGCCTGGCTGCTCGGCTACCGGCTGGGGATGGGGGCGCGCGGGGGCTGGCTGGGGCTGACCCTGGAAATCATCGTCGCGGGGGTGATCCTGTGGTGGCGCCTGGAACGTGGGGGCTGGGCGGCGGCGGCTGTGGCGGCACGGGGTCGCCTGGCCGCCGATCCCCCCCCGTCTCCGACGGCGCTTAACAAAGCCGTCGCATGATTTATGATGCGCGCCATGCTTGCGACCCAGGTCAGACAGAAGGACGGGGTTTTCTACTTCGTGGCGTATCCGACTGAGGACTTGCTGGATAGGGTCCGATTCATCAGTCGGTACTACAACGAGTCCGAACGAACCGAGATCGACGAGGTCGATCCCGACGACGAAGTTGGTCGTTTCATCGGGCGCATCGAGGCGACCGACCAGGCCTTCCAGCGCCAGCTATCGAAGGCCAAGGTCGCCTCGATCAAGAACTTCTACGAAACCGCGGTCAGCCAGCCGCCCATCCCCGGCACCGTGCTGCTGTTCACGGCCGAGACGTTGCGGTTCGACGCCGTCGGCAAGTTCGACAACGTCGGCAACCTGGAGGCGCCCAAGGGCAAGTACCTCATCATCGACGGACAGCACCGCCTGGCCGCGCTGCACTTTTACCGCAACGAGCACCCCGACGAGGCCAAGACGATGCACGTGCCGTGCGTCATCTTCGACGGCAAGAGCGAGGACTTCGCCACCGAGATGTTCGTCATCATCAACTCCACGCCGACCCGAATCAACAAGAGCCACCTGGTCGACCTGTACGAACGGGTCTCGTGGGCCGCGCCCGACAAGAAGTTCGCCGCCAAGGTGGTCGACAGGCTGTATCGCGAGGGGGACAGCCCGCTGCGCTACAAGATCAACCGCCTGGGCGGACGCAGCCGCCAGGAGAAGTGGATCCTGCAGGCCGAGCTGTTCAACGAGATCCACCGCGCCGCCAGCGCGGAATGGAAACAGCTGGAAAAGAAGGGCTCACGCGAGGCCGAGCGTTACTACGAACGCGTGCGCGATTTTCTCAAGGGGGCGCAGGCCGTCTGGGGCGAGGCGTGGGGCAACCCCGCCTACATGGTGACCAAGCCGGTGACCCTGAAGGCGATGTTGCGGGTCGGGGCTGATCTGGCGCGCGAGAACGCCGAGCCCATCGATGGCCGCGTCAAGCGCTGGGAAAAACGGCTGGCGTCGTGGACCGCAGAGCTGCGCGCCTTCCGCAACGAGGGGTTCTACGAACGTTTCCCGGCCAAGGGCCAGGTCGAACGCGTGGCGCGCATCTACCGCGAGCTGGGACGGCTGGCCGGCATCGAGCCGCGCCGGCGCAAGGGCGCCCCGGAATAGTCACCGTCACGACAATCCGGTCAAGGTGTACGTGGGCCGGATGTCGCCGGCGTCGAGGTCAGTCAGCCGGGCGACGCCGGTCAAGACCAGCACCGAATCGATCCCGAAGCGCATGGCCCCCAGGATGTCTGTCCCCAGCTGATCTCCGAGCATCACGGTGCGGCGGCGGTCAATCGCCGGGAACCGTCGCGCGGCGGCCTCGAACATCGGCAGGTGGGGCTTGCCCAGCGGAACGAAACGCTGCGCGCCGTCCGGATCGCGCAGCCGCAGGACCACCTCGATCAGCGCCGCTATCGAGCCGGCGGTGATACCGAAGCGGCCACCGGGGCCGTTCATGGGAAAGATCAGGTCGGGGTTGGGGAGAACCAGGCGCGTCGGCTGCGCGCCCGCCAGCCGCCGCAAGAGCACGCTGATGACCTCGTTGACCGTATCCAGGAACGGATAGCCGTCGTCGTCGGCCGCCACCACCACCTGCGCGGTGTCGTCGTCGGGCGCGACCACGACGCCGCCCGCGTCGCGCACGTAGCCGCACGAATCGTCGGTGCCAAGCACGATCGTGCGCGCGCCCGCCAGCCCCTCCCGGGCGAAGTAGTCGCCCAGCAGCAGGCCCGAGGTCAGGACGCGGTCCGCCGACACCGGCAGCCCAAATCCGAGGTAGCGCCGCGCCGACGTCTCGGGCGACCGCGAAGCGTCGTTGGTGACGACCAGGTAGTTCTTGCCTTCCTGTTCAATCCGCCGGACAAAATCGGCCGCGCCCGCCAGCGCGCCGGACGCGCTGACCAGCACCCCGTACGCGTCCAGCAGGAACAGGTCATAGCGGGCCAGCAGCTCGTCGACCGTGATGGAAGGGACAACCGGCATCGGGTTCGACGACCCTACCGCTCCGATTCCAGGATCGCCAGGAACCGCTTCTCGGCCGCCACGATCGTCCGCTTGAACCCCTTGGGGTCGATGAACGGGTTCGGCTGCGCACCCGCCTTCAAGAGATCGTATTTCTTCTTGAGGCCGAAGAAGCTGCCGTGTGAGCCGAGGAAGACGTCACACGGCATGGCCTTCCAGCGGGCAAAGCTTTCACGATAGTCGTCCGCGATGCGCGGATACTTCGGGTTGCCCACCAGGCGCGTGCCCGGGTTCACGTTTGCGCTGGGAAAAACCACGACGTCCAGACGCTGGCCGCCGTCGTCGACCTGCATCGTCCAGGTGGTTGCCCCCTTCGTGTGCCCGGGCGTCAGGTGAGCGACCAGGGTCGTGCCGCCCAGCTCGACGCGGTCCTCGTCTTTGATGATCCCGTCGACCGGGCACGGCGTCCAGGCAAACTCCCCCTCGTAAAGGAAATCGCCCTTGCCGCCGCCCTCGATGACCGGGGCGTCACCCGCCGAGACCAGCACGCGCGCGCCGGTCTGTCTGCGAACCGCCTCGTGTCCTTGAACGTGATCGACGTGGGCGTGACTGCTGAGGAGGATCTTCACGTCCTCGAAGCGAAAGCCCAGCCGCTGCACGCTGTCGCGCAGGCGGGGAACATCCGCCTCGAAGATGCTGTCGATCAGGATGTGCCCCTTGGGCGTGGTGATGAGGAACGATGAGATGTCGCTGCGCCCGACGTAGTAGACGTTGCCGACGACGTGAAACGGGTCGAACGGCCGGTTCCACGACCACATCATCACCGGCACCGGGACGCCGTGGCTGCTGGAACAGGAGGCCGCGCACGCCAGGGCGACGACGGCAGCCGACAACCTCATGGCGACGGAGCCTACCGCGTTGTCCGCGCCGGTGCTGTGTTCTACTTACGACTTACCGCCGCGGGCTGGCGCCGGCGCGCGGACAGCCAGAGTCCAACCGCGAAGGTTCCGAGCCCCAGCAGCGTCGCGCCGCCGCCCACAGGAACCGCGCAACCACAGCCTCCCTTGGTGCCGCCAAGGCCGGCGCCGGCATCGGCACCGCCCCCCGACGATCCGCCGCGGCCACCGCTGCCGTTGCGTCCGCCGGTCCCACCGACTGTCCCGGCTGTGCCGCCGGTGCCGGTACCGCCGCTGCCGAACGTGCCGGTCTTGCAGCCCGACGCCATCCCGAACTCCGGGTCGCCGCCCTTGCTAATGTACGCGATGATTCCCGAGAGCGCCGTTTGCAGCGTCATGCCGTCGGTGGCCGAATAGTACTTGGTCGCGCCGGTCTTGTTGGGCTCGCGTCCCAGCTCAGCGGCCTTGTTCAGGGTGTCGGGATTGAACGGCCGCCCGACACAGGTGCTCATCCCCTCGAACCCGATGACGAAGGTGTGAATCCCTTTCTGCGCCATCTGGTCGATGGCGTTGAACATGCGCGTGGGATTCTGGCATTCACAGCGTCCCATCCCGTTGCACGGGATCCCCACTCCGCCGCCCATGCACCCGTTGGTGTCGTTGAGCATGTTGTCGCCGTCGTCGCAGGTCGGCTGCCCGTCGGTGATCAGGATGGCGTAGTGGGCGTGGTTGGCCGTCCACCCCTGGTACGCCAGCACCGCCTCCATCGTGCTGCCGGTCGGCGTCCCGCCGTTGCTGCGCAGCTGCGTGTCCAGGTAGTTGATGATCTGCGGCGCGCCTCCCGCCGAGACGTCGATGACCTTCCGCCCGGTCGCGCAGCTGGCGTTGGCCCCGGCGCCCGAATCATTCGGGAAGACGAACAGACCCATAGGAACGCTGGAGAAACCCTGGATGATCGTGCGCAGCGCGTTCTTGGCCAGCGCCTCCTTGGTCATCCCGTTGATCGAACAGGTGCGCATGGAGCCCGACCGATCGAGGACGATCAGAATGTCACCGCAGCCTTCAGTGGCCGCGTCCTGGGCGCGAGCCAGACCGCCGGAGGCCAGGGCCACGGTAACAACAACCCACAGGTGGACAAGATGTTTGGTCATGACGGTGTCTCCCGTAACCTGAGTACCGCAGCCCAGCCGGCCGAGGTCAACCCCTTATTGAATATGGGTTAATACCACATATGTCGTACCAGCCCATGGGGGCTCATTTACCAGGCTCGTTACCAAGCCACCTTGGGAAACGTCCGCTCCGGCCGCGCGAACAGGTACCCCTGCAGCAGGTCGCAGCCGAGATCCACGATCACGTCGCGTTCTTCGATGCACTCGATGCCCTCGATCACGACCAGAATCTTCAGCTCGGCGCACAGGCGCGCCAGCGATCGAATCATCTTCTGCTTGGTCGGCTCCTTGTGCACGTCGCGCACCAGGGACATGTCTATCTTGACGATGTCGGGCTCGAGGTGGGCGAAGCTGGTGAGCCCCGCGTACCCTGCCCCCAGATCGTCGATGGCCACGCGATAACCCAGCGCCCGCAGCGCCGCCACACGCCGCCGCACGTCCTTGATGTCGTCCAGCGCGGCCCGTTCCGTAATCTCCAGAACCACCCGCCGCGCAAAGCCGGACAGGGCGGCATCCGCCGACAAGAGGCCGTCGTCCAGGAGATCGCGCGTGTGCAGGTTCACGAACATCGTGACGTCGTCGCTGGTCTCGCCCAGCAGATTCGCCACCCGCCCGCGGATCGCGCGTCCCAGATCGTGCAGCCGGAACAGCCGCTCGGCCGCTTCCAGCAACGCCCCCGGGTGCGGTAGTGACTGTTCGTCGCTGCGCACCAGCGCCTCGTAGCCGAAGATCGAGCGCGTTGACCACGAGACGATCGGTTGATACGCCATCCACATCGAACGCAGCGCGCGGGCAAAGCCGGCGTCAAGACCGGCCAGATCACCGATCTGCTTGCCGTCGTCGCCCAGATACTCCAGCGCCTGCCGCTTGATGCGCGCGACCTTGTGCAGGTGAATCGCGCGCGCGGCCGTGTCGGTGAGCATCTTGGCGTCGACGGGTTTTGACAGATACCGGAGGGCGCCGTACTCGACCGCCTGAGCCGCGCTCTCGAACACCGGGTTGGCGGTCACCAGCACCACCGGGATGTCGAGGTTCCGTTCCCGCACCGCGCGCAGAAGCTCGATGCCGGTCATTCGCGGCATCGAGATGTCGCTGATGATCAGATCGAAGTCCTTGGTCTCGAACAGCTCGATTGCGGTCTGACCGTCCTGCGCGGTCTCCACGTCATAGCCGGCTGAGTTCAGTACGCGCGAGAAGATACGCAGCAACGCTTCTTCGTCGTCTACCAGAAGGATTCGGTCACGCATGGCCTGCCCGGGGCCATCGTAGACGGTATTGCCCGCTACGTCGACGGCTAGGTCGACGAGGCGGCGCGGCGGCCGGGACGGTCGGGATCGGTCCCGCCGCCACCGTTACCATCGCCAAGGCACTCACGAACCGCGGAGAAGATCATGTCCAGCGTGAACGGCTTGGAGATGAACTTGTGGGCGCCGTTCGGCTTGTCGCTGGTCACCGCGCTCAAAACAATTACCGGAATCGCCGCCAGCGACGGATCCGTGCGCATGCGCTGCAACACCTCCCAGCCCGACACCAGGGGCATCATCAGGTCCAAAATGACCAGGTCGGCGCGCGCCGGCTGATTCATCGTGAGAAAATCAATCGCCTGCTTGCCGTTGCCGGCGGGGACGACGTCGTAGCCCTCGCGTTCGAGCACGTCCTGCAAGATGTCGCGGATGTCGAGGTCGTCCTCCACCAGCAACACCGTACTCACGCCCATCGGACAATCCCCTTCCAACCGATCCCCTTCCGCCCGTCACCCCCCCCTTTTGCCGCGGACTGCAAGTCGCATCTAGGTTGGTCTATTGAACGACAATTATCAAGAGGGACGGCGTGTTAACGTCGTACGCTCCGGTCAGCCGCGATGAGCCTGCACTCGAGATATACAATCGTTCGCAAGATTGCGGACGGAGGAACGGCCGAAATTTTCCTGGCCAAGCAGCACGGCGCTCAGGGATTCGAGAAGGTCGTGGTGCTCAAGCGGATCTTCCCGTCGTTTTACGCCGACCCCCAGTTTCGCCACATGCTGGTCGACGAGGCTCACATCGCGATGAGCCTGAATCACAGCAATATCGTCCAGGTATTCGACCTGGGCGAAGCCGAAGGCCGCTATTTCCTGGCGCTGGAACTCGTCGACGGATGGACGCTGGATGGGGTCCTGCGACGCGCGAAAATCGCTGGAATCCCGTTTCCTCCACCGTTGGCCCTTTACGTCACAGCCGAAGTTTGTCGGGCTCTGGCTTACGCCCACGGGAAGGCGCGTGAGGGTACGCCACTCGGCATCGTTCACCGCGACGTCAGCCCTCACAACATCCTCGTCAGCGAGCAGGGTGAGGTCAAACTGACCGACTTCGGCATCGCCAAGGCTCAGAACAAGCGCGAACAGACGCTGGGCAGCGTGATCAAGGGAAAGATTGCGTTCATGTCGCCCGAGCAGGCGTCTGGCACGGAGCTCGACGCGCGTTCCGATCTCTTCTCGCTGGGGACGATGCTGTACGTGATGATCACGCGTCGCTATCCGTTCGACGCGCCGACCGATTTCGAGACGCTGATGCAGGTGCGCAGCGGTGATTTTTTGCCGCCCGAGACAGCGCGACCGGGATTGAACCCGGAGTTGTACCGGGTGATCCGCAAGGCAATGGGAAAGATCGCCGGCGATCGCTATCAAAAAGCCGAAGAGATGCTGGTCGACGTCGAGCAGGTCATGCGGCTGGCATTCCGGCCGGTGGGCCAGACAGAGCTGATGCGATGGTTGGCCGAGCTGGCAGAGAAAGACGGGGCCGTGCCGCTGACGCGCGACACATCGGCGCCGCTGACGCCAAACGCGACCGGCGAATCGGGGATCGTTCTCGACATACACGATGCCGAGGTGGTCACGCCCGTGGGCGAGGGTCCGGAGGTCGTCGCGCCGATGGAGGGGCAAGGGCGGTTGCGGCCGCCCCCCTTGCCGTCAGCGAACGCCGGCGGGCAAGCCGATGCGCAATCCACCGACGTTGTCCTGAAACCGCGGCGGCGGTGGGCGCTCGTCGGCGGCGGGCTGGCGCTGGCGGTGCTGGGCCTGGTGGGTTGGTTCGCGATCGTGAAACCTGCTCGCAAGGCAGAGCCCCCGTCGCAGTCGCCCCGAGCGCAGAACCCAACCCAGGCCGCGGCAGTAGTCGACGCGCCGGCAGCAGCCGCGTCGCCCGCGGCGCAGCACGGCCCGGACGTCACAGGGCAGCCGCCCACGCCGACGGAAATCGCCGCCGCGACCACCGACGCCGCGCCGGTTCCGATCGCAGCCGCGCAGGACAAACCTGCGGCCGCCGCGCAAGATGGCGCCGGCGCCGTCCAGCCCGCGGGCAAACCGCTGGCTAAAAACCAGGTGGCGGTGACCGTCAACAGTGAGCCGGACGGGGCCAAGGTGCTGATGCACCGTGAAGAGATCGGCACCACCCCGCTGATATTGAGACTGAAACGCGGCAGCGCCTACCAGCTCACCTTCACCAAGACCGGCTACGTCTCCGCGTCGAAAAAGGGGCGCGTCGCGAACCGCGCTTTGAACCTCAAAGCGACACTGAAAAAATCGCCGCCGCCGAAAAAATCCACGGCGTCAGCCTCCAAGACCAACCGGCACAGCAGTAAACCCAGCGGCGCCAGGCGCGGCGGCCTGTTCTCACGGTAAGCGCCTACGACAAGACGCTCTGGACCATCTCCGAGACCAGCTCGGTCCCGGCCATGATCGACAACAGCCGCCGCAGCTCCTCGTGATCGATGAAGCAGTGGACGACGCCCAGAGAAGAAGGTGGTGCGACGTGCGTGCTGCGGACCTCGACACGCTCGGCCGCATCGAGGGAGCGGCTCACTGTCCGAGAATTTCCCGTCTTCAGCATGAGTCCTCCTACATCAGAGATGCGAGACGTATATTCCAAGCTCATGCCAAGCCGGCGGACCGGGGTAACCTCAGCCAAATCGAGGAATCCCAGGGCCTTGAAATCTGACGCCGCGCGCGCATGTTCTCGGACCGTAACCTCCGATGACACTCCGGTAACAGACAATCGGCCCGCCGCCGCGGGCTAACCTGCCGGAGCCGCGGGCGGCCCCGCGTCCAAGACCTGAGCTCGCCGCAACGCGAGCTCGATGATCGTGCCCAGGTGGTCCAGATCGGACGGTTTGATCAGAAGCGCGCTGGCGCCCGCTGCCTTCATCGTCGCCTCTGGATCATCGGTCGGCGCGGCCGTCAAGAGAACGCCGACCAGGGTCGGATTCGCCTCGCGTGCCCGTTTAATCAGGTCGACGCCATCCATGTCGGGCATCTGCAGATCGGACAGCAGCAGATCGATCTGAAACGTCTTCAGCATCTTCAGCGCGGCAAACCCGTCCGCGGCCGTGATGACCGTGTAGTCGTCAGCGGTCAGCAGCTCACGGACCAGCTCGCGAAGGTCCGGATCGTCGTCGACGAGCAAGATGCATGTCCCCGGATGCATAGTTGGCTCTACGGTGATGCAACGTGCGCACCAGTATCCAGATACCCTAATTCCCCCGACAAGTCGGTCGATGTAGGCGCAAGGCAGTCACACTCTTGTAACCCCCGCCCGGCGTTCTGGTTACCTGCGCTGGCTGTGGCAGCGTCGCTGGCGCAGTGCTGCCTGAAAAACCGCCGCGAAGAGCGTGGCACGCGTCTTGATTACATACTTGGCAGGCGTGGGAGCAAAGGACCTGCACCTGGAGGCCGTGCGGCGGGGGTTTTTGGTGAAGGGCGTCGAGGGCGTCGCACGGGGCCTCCGTTTTTCCTGAGGATGTGACGATAACCATTCAGGAGCGTGACGCATGGACCTCATGTCGGAAGTTGGGTCTTGCTGTGTTGCCGAGGTGATGGGAACTGAGCTCTACACGCTTACCCCTGACACCGTCGTCGCATCGGCACAGCGGTTGGCTCTGGCCAACGACATCAATCACCTGCTGGTCCTGGATAACGGATCGCTGGCCGGCATCGTCTGTCGCGACGATCTGCGGGCGGCATCGCGTGATGCCCTGGTTGGGGAGTGCATGACCTCCCCGGTGCTGTGCATCGGACCCGACACCACGCTTCAGGAGGCGGTCGACATCATGGCCGAGAACGACGTGAGCTGTTTGCCGGTTGTGACCGGCGCGTTTCTGGTCGGCATCGTCACGCGTGAGGCGCTGGCGACCGCCGGCCTGACCGACGACGAATCGCCCGAACCGCAAAGCTGCGTGGCCTGTCATTCGGAGGAAAACGTCCGCCGGGATCCGCGCGCCGGAGGCCTTCCGCTCTGCGCCGACTGCCTCGGCCGCACGACGCCGAACCTGTTCGCTGGCCTGGCTGATTAGCCGAGTGACCTCTCGCGCGTACGCGCGGCCGGTGGGCTAGACTGCCGCCGCGATGGAACCGATCAGTCGGGCCGGCCTCAAGCTGGAGGCGGCGCTGCAGCGGTTCGGGTTGGTCGATCGTATTCGTGGGGCGGCCGCCGTCGATGTCGGCTCGTCGACGGGCGGATTCACAGCCTGTCTGTTGCAGCACGGGGCCGCGCGCGTCACCGCCGTCGATGTCGGGCACAAACAACTGCACGAATCACTGCGCCGCGATTCGCGCGTCGAGAGCGTCGAGGGAACCGACTGGAAGACGCTGCCGCTGGCCCAGTTGCCGGGGCCGTTTGATTTCTTCACCGTCGACGTCAGCTTTGTCGCCGCGCGCAGCATGTTGCGCAGCCTGGCTTTTCGCCTGCGCGATGGCGCCGAGGGCGTGGTTCTCGTCAAACCACAGTTCGAGCTGCCCGACAGCCAGGTGCGCGGCGGCAAGGTCGACGATCCCAATCTGCGCCGACTGGCGATCGACCGGTTTACCTCCAAGGCTGTCGCGCTGGGGTTCGAGGCGGTGGCCGTCGCCGATTCGCCGGTCACCGGCGGCAGCGGCACCGTCGAGATGCTGGCCCATCTGCGCTTCGCCGGCCGCTCCGCGGTTCTACCGCAGCCGGGTGAACGACGTCCGGCGCGGCCCACACGCGCCGGCAAGCCGGTAGTGGCGGACACGCTGCGCTGGTTTGCGGTCAGTGCGCCCGGTCTGGAAGAGGTGACGGAGGCCGAGGTCGCGCGGATCCCCGGCGTCACCAAGGTACAGCGCCTGGACGGCGGCGTGGAATGGTCGGGGCCGCTGCAGGTCGGGCTGCGCGCGAACCTGTGGCTGCGATCGGCGACGCGGGTGGTGGCGCGCGTCGGCGAGGTGCGCGCGCGCGAGTTCGGCAAGATGCGACGCCTCCTGGCGGGACTGCCCTGGGAGCTGTTCATCGCTGCGGGGTCGACGGTCAAGGTCAGCGCGACGACGTCGCGCTGTCGCCTCTATCACACGGGCGCGCTGGCGGAGACCATCCTGCTGGCCGTCGACGACAGGATCAAACCGAAGCGAAGCCAGCCGGCGGCGGCGGCGACATCTGACACAACAATCGCGACCGTGCTGGTTCGCGGCATCGAGGACGCCTTCACGATCAGCGTCGATTCTTCGGGTGAACGGCTGCACAGGCGCGGCTGGCGGCTGGAGACGGCCGTGGCGCCCCTGCGCGAAACCCTGGCGGTTGGTCTCCTGGCGCTGTGTGAATGGAACGAATCGATGGCGCTGTGCGATCCGATGTGCGGCGCGGGCACGATTCCGCTGGAGGCGTGCGCGTGGGGTTTGAACGTGGCGCCCGGATTGCGGCGGAGCTTTGGCTTCGAAGCCTGGCCTCTGTTCCGCGACACCGCCACAACAGCCGGTGGCGACGTCTGGCAACGGCTGCGCGGTGAGGCGCAAGTCGCCATCCGCGCCCAGCTCCCCGCCCCCATAAGCGGGTCTGACCGCAACCCCGAGGCCATCGCCAGCGCGCAACACAACGCCCAGCGCGCCGGGTTTGAGTCGCACCTGCAACTACGCTGCGCGGACATCGGCGACGCTCGTCCGACGGCGCCGCACGGGCTAGTGTTGCTGAATCCCCCCTACGGACGGCGGCTGGGGAACGAACGAACGCTCGGCCGCCTCTACCGCGACATCGGGCGGGCCCTGCGCGCACATTTTCGGGGCTGGCGCGCCGGCCTGGTGGTGGCAAACCGCGCCACGGCCGACGCGATCGGGATGCCGGTCACAGCCTCGCACCGCCTGACCAACGGGGGCATTCCGATCACGCTGTTGCGGTACAACATCCAGTAGGATGTCGTCTCAACCACCAGTCTCGAAGCCCAGGCGAGCGGCGGTGGTCCGGAACAGCGTCGCGATCGCCGTCGCGTATTGGCCTTCCCCCCTGCCGCGGATGCCGAAGCGCGGATCGTACAGCTGCCCGGCGCGCGTCTCGCGGATGCGGTGCAAGACCCGTTCGGCCTGCAGCGGAAGCCCCGCACGCAGCCGCTCTTCGAACACCGCCTTGACCGAACCCGGTAGCCGCAGGAGCACATACCCCGCGCGGCGCGCCCCCGCCTCACGCGCGGCGGTCAGCACCTTCGGGATGTCCTGGTCGTTCAGCCCCGGGATCACCGGCGCGATGTTCACGCCGACCGACAGCCCCGCCGCCGCCAGCCTCTCGATGGTGTGCAGGCGGCGCAGCGGCGTCGCGACATAGGGTTCGATCACGCGCGCCTTGTCCGCATCCCAGAACGGGATGCTGACCGTCACGTGCGCCGAGGCCACCGCCGCCAGCGCCGTGAGGACGTCGATGTCTCGTTCGACCAGGGCCGACTTGGTGATGATCGCTGCTGGGTTCGCGTGCTCGACGCAGACCTCAAGACATCCGCGCGTCAGCTGGTACGACGCCTCCAGCGGCTGGTAACAGTCGGTCACGCCGCTGAAGACAACGGTCTCGCGTTTCCACGACTTCTTGGCGAAGGCCGCGCGCAGCAGCGCCGGCGCGGTCGGCTTGATGACGATCTTGCGGTCGAAGTCGGTGCCCGCGCCCAGGCCCAGGTATTCGTGCGAGGGCCGCGCATAGCAATACGCGCAGGCGTGAAAGCAACCACGGTAGGGGTTCACGCTCCAGGTGAAGCCGACGTCGGGGCTGTCATTGGAGGCGAGGATGCTGCGCGTGTGGTCCTCGAAGACCTCGAGGCGCATCTCTGGCGCGCCTTCGAGATATTCGACCGCCGTGCTGGCCCACGGATTGGGAGGGTTGGAGATCGGAACCGGCTTCACGCGACGGAAAGCCTAACCTGAACTAATGTTCAGTCAAGGCATTTGATACGAATTCCTGGTCAGACAAGGGTCTCCAGATTGAATCGACCGCGCTTCGCGAGCAGCGGCGCCCACAGATCGCCGACCTTCGCGAGGCGCGCGGGGACGTTGTCGATACGGAAGTCGTCAATCTCGACACCGCGCTCGACCTCGGCCCAAGTCACCGGCGTCGACACCGGCGCGCGCGGGCGCGGGCGAACCGAATAGATCGAGGCCAGCGTCTGCCCCCAGGCGTTCTGGTTGTAGTCGACCAGCACGCGGCCCGGTGGCCGGTTAGCCACACGGTATTCGGCGGTGATCAATTTCGGCGACCGTTGGGCCAGGTTTTGCGCCAGCGCCTTGCTGAACGTCCACACCTGTTTTTGCGTCGGCCCGCGGACAATCGGAGCGTAAACGTGAACGCCTTTCGAGCCAGTGGTCTTGGCCATGCTGGTCATTCCCAGCGACGCCAGCGCGTCGCGCACGACCAGCGCCGTCTCCCGCACGTTGGCGAAGGTCGCGCCCTTGACCGGATCCAGATCGAAGTGGACGTAGTCGGGACGATCGACGTCGTCGCAGCGCGCGTACCACTGATTGAGATCGATGCAGCCGAGATTGATGACCCACAGCAGCGACGCGAGATCCTGAATCAGCGGAAAATCGATCACGTTGCCGGAGTCGTGTGCGATGGCGCACGTCTCGATCCACGATGGGCGCGGCGTCGGCGCGCGCTTCATGAAAAAAAATTTGCCAGCCGCGCCATGCGGATAGCGCTTCATCACCATCGCGCGGTCTTTGAGATGCGGCAGCAAATACGGCGATACGTCCGCGTAATAACGGACAAGATCACCTTTGGTGATGACCGGGTCCGTCCAGAACGGTTTGCCGAGGTTGGTAAGCTTGACCACGCGATCGGGCGACACGCGCAGCATGACGTCTTCTTGATCGCGCGGGATCGCTGACCCGAATGACGGCGTCTTAGTCCCTTTCGATCGCGTGGTCCGCATCGCCGAGGACAAAAGATTTATCACGATCGGCGCTACTACAGAGTCGAAGGGACATTGACAGGTGCAGCAGGGATGGAGACCCTAACCGCGCTGACCACAACAAATTGGCCCAGAGAAAAGAGGATGCGCATGTTTCGCTCTCACCTCCGAATCGGCCTCTTGTGCTCCCTGGTCCCGTTCGCGGTGCTCGTCGGCTGTGGCGGCAGCGGAAGCAACCCGGACGCTCGCAAGGATGCGAAGCCTGACGTCCCCACCACCGCCGGAACCGGCGGTACCGCGGGCGGCGGAACTGGCGGGGGCACCGGCGGCGCGGGCACCGGCGGCGCCGACGACGCGGGAGCAGGCGGCAGCGGCGGTAGTGGCGGCGCCTCGATGGACGCGCCCCAAGATGTCCCCCGCGACGTGCCGACGGTCGACGTGCCCAGAGACATCGTGACCGATGTTCCGCCTACGGACGCTCGCGACGGGGGCGCAAATCAGATCGATGCGGCGACAGACACCGGTGCTGACGCCGGCGCCGACACCGCAGCGGAGACGGCCGCCGAAACCGCAAACGACACGCCAGCAGAGACCGCGCACGAAACCGCACCCGAAGCAGCAGAAGACACTGCGCACGAAACCGCACCAGAGACCGCAAACGACACCGGCAATGATGATACGGGCACTGCCTTCGTCTCCATCGCGCCGTGCACCGCCGCCAGCGACTACACGACTTCTGACACGTCAATCATCTTCCGAAACGGTGCCAACGGGTATGACCCCCCGTGCGTCAAGATTGCAAAAGGGGGAAGCGTGATGTTTAGCGGTGCCTTCGGGACTCATCCACTGGAGCCTCGGACCGCGACGGGGGGAAGCCCTAACAATCCCATTACCTTCATGAACACCGGGACTACGCACACGATTGCATTCCCGAATGCGGGTTTTTTTCCATTCCACTGCAACATACACTCCGACATGATCGGTGTTATTCAAGTCACCGAATAGCGCCCGCGCGGGCGCGACACGATCGCGACAACCTTGTCGTGGCCTGACAACGTACCCCACCGGAACGCCTGCCTCCGGCCGGAAACACAGCGTCTCCCATTGGTCTGTCCGTTGCTTATACGGGGGCCGGGAGGCGACATCATGCGAGCAGCCTGGCTTCAATTTGTCCTGGTGGGTAGCGCTGTTGGTTTCATCGCGGGGTGCGGGGGCCAAAGCGCCAGCGGCGACATCGGTGCCGGCGGGCCGGCGCCGGGGCTGCCAAGCGGGTCGGCGCCGGGGCCCGGCGGGGGAAACAGCCCGATCCAGCCTTCACCCGGCGCGACCGGAAGTGGGGGCAGCTCGGGCGCGGGGGGAGCGGCGGGGGCGTCGGCGGTAGCGCCCGGCAGCCCGCCGGCCGGCTCGGGCAGCTTCGGCAGTGTCGGAATCGGAGGCGGGCAGGACTTCGGCGCGTTCCGGCGGGCGCTGAACGGCGGGCTCATCCCGGCGACCAGCACCCTGGACGCGGCGGGATTTTTCGCCGAGCACTTCACGTCGCTGCCGCCGCCCACGTGCGGCAAGACGTTCTGCCTGCACGGGATGTTGTCGGTTTCGCCCGACATGGTTCGCGGCGGACGCTGGACCCTGTTGCAGATGGGGATGAACTCTCCGATTGATCCGGCGACCGTGACGAAGCCGCCGCTGGCGCTGGCCGTGGTCGTCGACCGTTCCGGGTCGATGGCCGCCGCCGGCAAGATGGACTACGCGAAGCAGGGTCTCAAGCTGCTGGTGAACGCGCTCAGCGAAGGCGACACGTTCACGCTGATTGCGTTCGACGACCAGATCCAGACGCTGTTCGGTCCGGCGCACGTGTCGAACAAGGCCTCGCTGATCGCCATTGTGGACGCGCTGCAACCGCGCGGGTCGACCAACATCTACGGCGGGCTCGAGGCCGGGTACAAGGCGGCCATCTCCACCGGCGACGAGACGCAGCAGCGACGCGTGATCTTCCTGACCGATGGGTTGCCCACGGTCGGTATCACCGACCCTACCCAGATCAAGGCCATGTCGGCCGGCTACAACGAGCGGTACATCGGCCTGACCACCATCGGCCTGGGGACCGACGTCGACGCGGGATTGCTGCGCAACCTCTCCGAGCAGGGGGGCGGCAACTTTTACTTCGCCGAGAAACCGGAGGCGGTGCAGGAGGTGTTCACCGAGGAGCTGGCGTTCTTCGTCGCGCCCATCGCCTACGATCTGGAGCTGCGCATCAACGAGTTGCCCGCCTACACGCTGAAACAGGTGCTGGGAACAAACCTGTGGCGCGCGGAAAACGGCGGCGGCCGGGTCCGCATCCCCAGCGTGTTCCTGGTCTCGCGCACCAGCACGAAACCGGGTGCGAACGGCGGACGTCGCGGCGGCGGTTCGGCGATCATGGCAGAGCTGGCGCCGACGCCGACGCTCCCCGCCGCCGGCCTGTGCAACGTCGCCGCGCTGCAACTGAGCTACCGGCTACCCGGATCCAGCACCATCGAGACCCAGACCGCGGACATCGGTTACGACGTCGGGACCGTCGCCGGCGGCGATACCGCCGCCTACTACTCGAGTCGCGACATCGAGAAGAACACCATCATCCTGGCCCTGTTCACCGCCCTGCGCGACGCAACGGCGCGCGCGCAGAACGACCCGCGTGGGGCGCGCGACCTCCTGGTCACATTTCAGCCCAAATTCAAGGCGCGCATCGCCGGCTGGGCTGATGACGACCTGATCGACGATATCGTCATCCTGCAGCAGTACATCGACGTGCTGGGTAACATTCGCGGCGTCGGGCCCGTCGGTCCGTAACTCCCCAGCGCCACTCTGCCGGCCACCCTTGCCGTGATGGCCGCGGAATCGTAATGTCTCCGCCCTCATGGCCGGCCCCCCCAGCAACGCCCCGCGCTTGGTCGCGCTGCCGCCTTACGTCCTGGCGGCTGTTGATGACCTGAAATCGAAGCTGCGCGCCGAGGGCCACGACGTCTTCGACTTCGGCCTGGGCAACCCCGACGGTCCCAGCCCGGCCGCAGCGATCGATCGCCTCACGACGGAGGCCCGCCGTCCCGGCAATCAGCGCTACATGCCGTCGAAGGGGTTGCCCGAGGTGCGGCGCGCGATCTGCGACTGGTATCAGCGCCGGTATCAGCAGACGTTCGATCCCGATCGCGAGGCGGTCGTCACGCTCGGCGCCAAGGAGGGGCTGGCGCACCTGCTGTTCGCGCTGATCGGCCCGGGTGACTGCGTGCTGTCGCCCGACCCGTGTTACCCGATCCACCGCTTCGGCGTCATCATTGCCGGCGGTGAACCGGTGCCGGTCGCCGTCGCTCCGGGCCGCGATCACTACGCCGAGATCGAAGCGGCGCTGGCGCGCTCGCCGCGCAAGCCCAAGGGTCTCATCGTCAACTTCCCGCACAACCCGACGTCGGCGACGGTTGACCTGGAGTTTTACCGGCGCGTCGTCGCGCTGGCCGCGCGCGAGAAGCTGTGGGTGATGTCCGATCTCGCTTACGCCGATCTCGTCTACGACGGACGGCCGGCCCCCAGCATCTTTCAGGTGCCGGGCGCGCGCGATCTCGCGGTCGAGTTCTTCACCGTGTCCAAGAGTTATTCGATGCCGGGGTGGCGCGTCGGCTTCTGCGTTGGGAACGCGGACCTGGTCGGGGCGCTGATTTCCATCAAGGGGTATCTCGACTACGGCATCTTCGCCCCGACCCAGCTGGCGGCTGCGACCGCGCTCAACAACTGCGACGCCGACGTGGCAGAGAACCGCGCGCGCTACCAGCAGCGCGCGGCCGTCCTGGTGCGCGGGCTGGCCGCGGCTGGCTGGGCGGTCGAGGCCCCTGTGGCGTCGATGTTCGTCTGGGCGCCGCTGCCGGCGTCCCATCGCCACATGACGGCCGTGAATTTTGCCTCCGCGTTGCTGGAGAAGGCGCGGGTGGCGGTCTCGCCGGGTGTGGGGTTTGGGCCCGGCGGGGAAGGCTTCGTCCGCTTCGCCCTGGTCGAGCCTGACGACCGTGCCGCCAAGGCCTGCGAAGCGATTGGGAAATTCCTCCAGCAACCAGCCTGACCGGGCCGGCGGGCGGCCACCGATTTGGTTGACAACCGCCCGCCATTCCAGTAGAAACCCCGCTCCATGCCCGTGTCAGCAACCCGTCATCGTTCCACTTTTCAGGCCAACGAACCGTTCGCGCGCGCCTGGTTCATCGCCGACGTCGAGGGCAAGACCCTGGGCCGCGCGGCGACCAAGATCGCCGACGTGCTGCGCGGGAAACACCGCCCGAGCTTTACCCCCCACGTGGACGCGGGCGATTTTGTGGTGGTGGTGAACGCCGACAAGGTTCGTCTGACCGGCAAGAAGATGACGACCAAGCTTTACCGGGACCACTCGCTGTTCCCCGGCGGCCTGCGCACGCAGACGGCCGAGCAGCTGCTGGCGCGTCACCCGACCGATCTGGTCAAGCGGGCGGTCTGGGGCATGCTGCCCAAGGGACCGCTGGGACGTCGCATTTACAAGAAGCTGAAGGTCTACGCCGGCGCCGAACATCCCCACGTCGCGCAGCAGCCAAAACCCCTCCCCCTTTCGTAACCCGGAGCAGAGACATGCCAGATCCACACAAGAGCATTTACGCCACCGGCCGCCGCAAGCACGCGGTGGCGCGTGTCTGGATGCAGCCGGGTTCGGGGAAGATCGACATCAATCACCGTACGCTGGAGGATTACTTCGGCCGCGAGACGTCGCGCATGGTGTTCCGGCAGCCGCTTGAGCTGACCGAGACGTCCGGACGCTTCGACGTCTTCGTCACGGTCTGTGGCGGCGGCCTATCGGGGCAAGCCGATGCGATCCGGCACGGCATCTCGCGCGTGTTGATCAAGGTCGACCCTGCGTACCGCGGCGCGCTGAAAAAGGCCGGCTATCTGACGCGCGACGCGCGCCAGAAAGAGCGCAAGAAGTACGGTCAGCGTGGCGCCCGCGCCCGCTTCCAGTTCAGCAAGCGCTAAAGCGCCGCGGTAGATCTTCGATGCGGCGACCGTCGTCGCCCGACGCGGTTGTCTCGGCGGACCTTCAGGTTCGGTGCCGGGGTAAACTGCTCGGGTGAGGGCGCCTCGGCTGCTGACGAAGTTGCTGCTCGGGACTCTGGTTCCGACGGTGGCGGCGTTGGTGGTGTTTGGGATCCTGGCGCAGGAGGTGGCGCGGAAGACGCTGGAGGATGAGCTGGGGCGGCGGCTCGGGACGGCGGCGGCGGGGGCGGCGGTGATGGTCTTGCCGGAGCAAATCGCCGAGCTGGCTGCGGGCGATGAAGGGTCGCTCACGTACGCGAACGTGGGGCGCAAGCTGGAGGTGGCGCGGCAGCGCTTTGGTGTGCGGCGGGTGCTGCTGGTCGCGCGCGATTTGACCGGGCGTGGCGATACGGCTGGGCGCGTGGCGCTGGGGTCGGCGGCGCACGAGCTCGGGGCTGATCGCGCCGAGATGGAACGGGCGGCGATGGGGTCGGCGGTCGCGTCGCCGCTGTTCACGGGTCACGACGGGCTGCCGTACAAACGCGCGTACGCCCCCGTCAGCAATGCCGGAGGCGATGTGGCGGGGTTCGCCGTGGTCGAGGGGAGCGCGGACTACTACGTGGCGCTGGCGACCTTCCGGCGCTGGCTGGTGACGGGCGGCGCGGTGGCCCTGCTGGGCGTGCTGCTGGTGACGATCTTCCTGGCGCGCCGGATCACGGGGCCGGTCGTGCGGTTGGCGGGGGCCGCGGCGCGAATCGGTCGCGGCGAGCTGACCGCGACTGTGCCCATCGAAGCGCGCGACGAGATCGGATTCCTGGCGACGACCCTCGACGACATGCGCGCCGCGCTTCGCGCGCGCGATGAACGCCTGCAGATGACGCTGGCCGGCATCGCCCACGAGGTTCGAAATCCTCTGGGCGGGCTGGAGCTTTACGCGGGCCTCTTGCGAGATGCCCTCGCGGGTCAACCGGAACGCCTGCAGGAGGTGGCGCGCATCGAACGCGAGCTGGCCTATCTGAAGGCGGTGGTCACCGAGTTCCTGGACTATGCGCGGCGCCCCCTGCTGGACCTGGCGACAGTGCCGCTGGCGCCGTTGCTGGAAGAGGTGCGAGAGCTGGCGGCGACAGGCGGCGCTCAGATCACGGTCGACGCGACAGCGGGGATCTCCGTGCGCGCCGATTCAGGACAGCTGCGCCGGGCATTGCTGAATCTGGCGCGAAACGCGGTCGCCGCCACCGCCAGCACCGGTGGTCAGGTGGTCCTCGGCGCCAGGCAGCTGGACGATCGCGTTCGGGTCGAGGTGCGCGACAACGGCCCCGGCGTACCGGAGCACCTGCGCGACGAGATCTTCACTCCCTTCTTCACCACGCGCGAGAAAGGGACCGGGCTGGGGCTGGCCTTCGTGCGCGAGATCGTACGCGACCACGGCGGCGACGTGGCGGTCGAAAATCTGCCCGGCGGTGGCGCCTGCTTCCACTTTGATCTGCCGTCCGGAGCCATACGCTGAAGTCATGTCGACGCTGATCACCACAGATACCCGATTTCTGAATCACGATCCGGGACCGGGACACCCCGAGCGCCCTGCCCGGCTGGCCAGCCTGCTGTCGCTCCTGGATAAAGCGCTGCCCGCCGGGGCGCGCGTGACGCCGGCGCGGCCCGCCAGCGACGCCGACATCGCCGCCGTTCACGACCAGGCCTATCTTGCCGAGCTGCGCGCGCTGGCGGGTCAGAGGGTGGCGCTGGACCCGGACACGTTCATGTCACCGGGCAGCTACGACGCGGCGGTGCTGGCGGCGGGCGCGGCCGTGGGCGCGGTGGAGGACGTCTGGCGCGGCCAGGCGGAGAATGCCTTCGCGCTGGTGCGTCCGCCCGGACATCACGCGGAGCAGGCGCAGGCCATGGGCTTCTGCCTGTTCAACAACGCGGCGATCGCAGCCCAGGCCGCGCGCCGGCTGGGTGCCCGTCGCGTGATGATCGTCGACTGGGACGTTCACCACGGCAACGGCACCCAGCATCTGTTCGAACGGCGGTCGGACGTGCTGTTTGCGTCGTGCCACCAGTTTCCGTTTTATCCCGGCACCGGCGCCCCCGACGAGGTCGGACTGGGCGACGGGGCCGGGTTCACCGTCAACTGCGGCCTGCCGGCCGGCCTCGGCGACGCCGACTACGGCGCGGTCTTCAATGATCTGTTCGTCCCCGCTGGACTTTCCTTCAAACCCGATTTGGTCATCGTGTCGGCCGGCTTCGACGCGCACGCGCGCGATCCCCTGGCCGAGATGAACGTGACCGAACGCGGGTTCGCGGCCATGTGCACCGCGGTCAAACAGCTGGCCGAGGAATGCTGCAGCGGGAAGTTGGTCCTGCTGCTGGAAGGCGGCTACGACCTGGACGCGCTGGTTGGGTCCGTCCGCGCCTGTCTTGAAGTGCTGGCCGGCCGGCGCGAGGAATTCCCGGCCGGCGCGGGATCGAAGTCCGTCGCGGCGCTGCGCGCCACGCAGGATGCCCTACGGCGGGTCGGCCGCGGTGGTGATTTTCCGTAGCACCCCGCATGACGTTACCAACGACGCTGGAGGACTCGCTGCCCCGGCCGCCGCGCTGGTGGGACAGCCTGCGCCCCGACGCAGGCCCCGAGGTCGCGCGCCTGTTTCACCGCCTGCTGGCGCTGATCTTTGTTGTCGCCTGGTTGTCGCTGGGCGTCCAGGTCCACCTTCTGATCGGCCGCGAAGGGTTGTTGCCGCTGGAGGATTTCATCGCCTCGGCGCGTGCGCAAGGGTCGCTGACGTTCTTTGATTTACCGACGCTGTTCTGGTGGGCGCAAGGCGATGGCGCGCTGACGGCCGGCGTGATCATGGGCGTCCTGTTGTCTCTGGTTGCGTTGGCGGGGCATCGCCCGCAGCTCTGCTTTGCGCTGTCCACGTCGCTTTACCTCAGCTACGCGATCGCCTGCCGTCTGTTCCTGAGCTTTCAGTGGGACAACCTGTTGCTCGAATGCGGTCTCCTGGCCTGTTTCCTGCCGGCACGCCGGCCGGCGCCGCTGGTGATGTTCCTGTTCCGCGTCCTGCTGTTCAAGCTGTACTTCGAGTCAGGGATCGCCAAGTGGCAGTCGCCGCTGCACGACTGGCACGACGGCAGCGCCATGACGTTCTATTACGAGACGGCGCCGCTGCCGACGGCGCTGGGCTGGTGGGCGCACAGCCTTCCGACCTGGTGGCATCGCTTCGAGGGCCGCGCGGCCTTGCTCCTGGAGCTGATCGTCCCGCTGGCGATCTTCGGGACGCGCCGCATGCGGCTTGGCGCCGCGGCCATTCTGACCGCGTTCCAGATCGCGAACGCGGCGACGGCGAACTACGGGTTCTTCTGTTACCTGTCCGCGGGATTGAACGTCTTCCTGCTGGACGACCGCGACGTGCGACGCGCCGTCGAGCGCGTGCGCGGATGGCTGCCGCCACGACAGGGTAGGACGCCGTCGCCAGCATCGTCACCGTCACCGGTTGCAGACGCGCTGGCGCGCACGCGGCGGTATCTGGGGGGCGCTGGCGCGGCGCTCTTCCTGGCAATTTCGCTGATCGAGGGTCTCTTTCATTTCACGGAGCCGGGCCCGACGCTGGCGCGGCTGACCCCGGTGGCGCAGGTGAATCAGACCTGGCGCCTCATCAACACGTATCACCTGTTCGCGGCCATTACGCGCGAGAGGATCGAACCGGAATTTCAGACGCTGGATGGCGGGCGTGACCCGCGCGACGAGCCCGCAGATGAGGCATGGCAGCCGCACCACCTGCGCCACAAACCGGGCGACACGAGCCGGCGCCCCGATTTCGTCGCGCCGCATCAGCCGCGCGTCGACTTCCAGCTGTGGTTTTATGGTCTGTCTTTCGAGCGCCGCGAACCCGCCTATGTCGCCACGTTGATCGAACGAATGTGCGAAGCTCCCGCCGTGGTTCAACCGCTGTTCGCAGGACCGCTGCCGCTGCACCCACAGGCGGTGCGGATCGTTTACTGGCAATATCACTTCACGCGCCCCGGCCATCCACTCTCGGCCCGCGACACCGGCGCCTGGTGGACCAGGGATCGAATCAAGACCAGCCGCGCCGTCGTGTGCCCACACTAAGATGAGAAAAGCTTCGCTCGGCACGCTGTTTCTGACGGTGTTTCTGGACCTCCTGGGGTTCGGGCTGGTCATCCCGTTTTTGCCCGGCGTCGCGCGCAGCCTGGGCGCCGGCGATTTTGTCGCGACGCTGCCCGGAGCGGTCTATTCGCTGATGCAGTTCCTGTTCGTCCCCATCTGGGGGCGGCTGTCGGATCGGGTCGGCCGGCGACCGGTGTTGCTGGTCAGCATCGCCGCCTCCGCCATCGGCATGACCGGCCTGGGTCTGGCCCAGACCCTCCCCACCCTGTTCATCGCTCGTACCTTCAGCGGCATCGCGACCGCCAACATCGCCGTCGCCCAGGCTTACATCGCCGACGTCACCCCGCCCGAGGGGCGCGCGCGCGGCATGGGCATCATCGGCATGGCCTTCGGTCTCGGGTTCATCATCGGTCCCTTCGTCGGGGGCGAGCTGGGACAATTCCACGTCCTCGGACGCGCGGGTGCGCTGCCGTCGTTCGTGGCCGGCGGCCTGTCGCTGATCAACCTGGTGATGGCATGGCTGACGCTGCCCGAATCACTGCCTCCGGGTTCGCGCGGACAGCCGTCCCACCGTGCAAAGCCGCTGGACTGGAAGCAGCTGCGCGCGACCATGGCGCTGCCCGGCCTGGGCGCGGCTCTGGTGATCAACTTCCTGGTGATCTTCTGGTTCGCGGGCATGGAGCAGACCTTCCGCCTCTTCACCGAGGACAAATTCGGGATGTCCGACGTGCAGACCGGCCGGCTATTCGGCCTGGTCGGTGTGGTTGCGGCCATCGTGCAAGGAGGCCTCATCGCACGGTTGACGCGGCATTTTGGCGAGGCGAGGCTGGTTCGTGGCGGAATCTGGTTCCAGGCCGCCGCCTTCACGCTGCTGGGGACTTGTCCGCGGCTGGGGATGCTGTCGGTCCCCGCGCTCTATCTTTCGGCCGCGTTGATCGCCCTCGGTAACGGTCTGGTCACGCCCAGCCTCCCCTCCTATGTATCGCGGCGAACGCCGCCCGACGCGCAAGGGATGACGCTGGGCTCGCTGCAGTCGGCGTCGGCGCTGGCGCGTGTGCTGGGCCCGGCTTGCGGGGGTCTGTCTTACGCGCTCTTGAACCCCAGCGCCCCCTACCTCCTGGGTGCCGCCGGAATGGTGGTCGCCGCGGCCGTCGCCATGCGCCTGCAGGACAAACGCGACGGGTGAGCCCACCTGCCCGGCCGGCGCCCCTGCTTGCGTCCCGCTTATTTGCCTTTGCCCTTTGCCGGACCCTGGGTCTCTTCGCGACGAACGCAGACCCGGTTTCGCCCCGAAAGTTTGGCCTCGTACATCGCCTTGTCGGCGGCCGCCAGGAAACCGGCGTCGTCCTTGATCGACGCATCAGGGATCGCGGCGACCCCGAGGCTGATGGTGACCGGCAGGTTCTTGCCACCGAAGGTGAACGTGCGCGTTTCGACCGTCGTGCGCAGCCGTTCGGCCACGATCATCGCCCCCGGCAGATCCGTCCCGCGACACAACAGCGTGAACTCCTCGCCGCCGAAACGCGCCAGCACGTCCTCGGTGCGAACCAGCGATCCCAGCATCGCCGACAGTTCGGTCAGGACGAAGTCTCCCGCCGGGTGGCCATGCGTGTCGTTGATCTTCTTGAAGTGATCGATGTCGACGAAGATCAGCGACAGCGCGGTGTTGTGGCGCGCTGAATACGAGAACTCCTTGTCGAGCGTGTCGGTGAAATGCTTCTTGTTGAACACCTTCGTCAGCCCATCGCGCAGCGCAGATTCGAACATCTGGCGCTGGAACACCTCGTCCAGGTAGTCGTGAAAGGTGAACCGCAGGATGGTCGTCGACCCGACCATGATCTTGTCACCGTCGGTGAGCTCGCGTTTGTCCACGCGCACGCCGTTGCAGAAGGTGCCGTTTGTCGAGCCCATATCCTGCAGGAAAACCTTCTCGCCTTCGAACACCACCTGGCAGTGCTCGCGCGAGACGCCCTCGTCGTTGAGCCGCAACGTCGTCTTCTGTCCGCGGCCGATGACCGTCCTCTCGGTCTGGACCTTGAACATCTCGCCCGCGCTGACTCCCGACAACACGACCAGATAGGCGCGGTTGCGTTTGGTGTCCCCGTCGGTCTCTGGGGGAGAAGCCGGCTGGGTGCGCGTATTCTGACGTTTGGGGGACTCTTCCTCCCCTGCCATGTCCTGCATCCTAACCTGAATGAGCAACGAATATTAGCGATCCGGGACCAGGATCACCGTCGGCAGAGGGACGACGTCAGCTGCGGCGGCGTTTGCCGCTGGCCGGATCGATTCGCCAGCGCAGGCGTCCCGGTCCGTCGGGGCCGCCTTCAAGGCGAATGCGAATCGCCTCCATCTTGCGTAGTGCGGGAAAACTCACAGTTCCCAACAGCACCGCACATATGCCCGACAGAATTGGCTCATGAGCCACCAGGGCGACCGACGGGGCATCCCCCAGTCCCCGCAGCAGCGTCCGCACGCCGGCGGCGGTGGCGTCGGGCACCAGCGCGCGGTCGACGATGATCGGCTCCCGGCTGCCCATGGCGGCGGCCACGATCTCGGCGGTCTGAACGGCGCGGATCAGGGGACTTGTGACGATTACGCGAAAGTGGACACCGTGGCGGGCCAGCGCCCGGCCCACCCGCCGCGCTTCCGTCCGGCCGCGTTTGGTCAGCGCGCGCTCGCTGTCGGTCGGGGCGTGGTCCTCGGCCTCCCCGTGACGGATCAGCGTGACCCGCATGGCCCCCCTCGGTTACCGGCCGTGATCGCTGTCGGGCGCAACGCCCAGCCCGGCGTCGGGTGATGCGGCGCCCGTGTCACCGGGGCCCGAAGGGAGACGGTCGGATTCGGGCGACGGCACCGCCAGCCCCTGGGGTCCGGGAGCCGCCTCGCCAGCGACCGAGGGCGGCGTGGTGGCGGCCGGCGTGGCAGTCGGCGCCGAGGGCGCGGCCGCTGCCGGCACGGGCGTCGGCGCGGGGCCGGGATCGATACCGTGTTTCTTGAGGACGCCGAGGTAGTGCTCCTTTTCGGCGATGGCCGCCAGCAGCCGCTGGCGCATGGTATCGTTGTTCTGCTTGAGTCGAGAGATCTCGGACAGGTCGCGCTGCCGCGTCGAATCGACCTTGGCTGCCCGCGAGAAGGCCTTCAAGAACTCGGCCTGAGTCATTTCGGCCATCGGCCCGGCCCGATAGCGACCGACATCGGCCTTCTCAAGATAGCCTTCCACCGCCAACCCCAGCAGCGCCTTGGAGACGCCCGGCTCGCCGGCGCCTATGGCCAGCGCGACGTCCACCGGCGTGAACGCGTCGTTGGTCCCCGCCAGGCGCTTGAGCTCATCGAAGAGCTCCTGCCGGTCGACCTTGGCTCCCGCGTCGCTCCCTCCACCGAAGGAACTCTTGCCACCGGACGCGCTACGTTTAAGGCTCATCGAGGCATTCTCCTTAGTCCCTGACGGCCAGCCTTATACCACCATCGGCGGCCGCTCGAAACCCAAGGGGTGCCCAGCCCGAAGGGTCAGCGACGCTTTCGCCGCTTGCCGCCGGGGCCGCGCCCGCCATCGCCCGACGACGACGCGGGTCCGGCGACGCCGGTGGCAAACGCCGGTTGCTCCCACAGCCGCAAGGACTGCGGGTCCTTGCGATGGCGCCTGATGAGATACACCAGCAACGCCAGCCCCAGCCCCACGGTCACGATGCCGATGAACTGCGACGTCGACAGCGGTCCAACGCTGCCGCGCTGGCCGTCGTCGCGAACCAGCTCGATGAGGGGGCGCAGGCTGCCATAGCCCAGCACCCATCCCAGAAACACCTGCCCCGAGAAGGTCCGTCGTCGCCGCAGCAGCATCAAGACGCCGAACAGAAACAGGCCGACCAATGATTCGTAGATCTGGGTCGGGTGCACGGGATAGGACTGGAGCGCGTCGCGCGGCAGCCCGAAATCCTGCACGTGATGCTGCCAGGCGGGGCTTCCATTGGGTGACATGGGGCTCGGACCCGGGAACGTGATCGCCCAGGGCAGGTCGCTGCGCCCGCCGAAATCGCAGCCGAACAGCAGGCAGCCGACCCGGGTGATGGCCGTGCCCAGCACCACCGACGGCGCGGCCATGTCGGCCCACTGCAGCAGCGGAACCTTCCGTTTACGGCAGCCGTACCAGCTGGCAAGGAATCCGCCGATCATGCCGCCGTAGGCGACCAGACCGCCGCGGTTGACCATGAAGACCTCGGTCAGCCGCTCGAAGTCCGACAGGTTGGTGAAGACGTACAGCAGGCGCGCGCCGATGATCGACCAGACCGCCGACCACATGTACAGGGCCCCCGCGTCCTCGGTCCGCACGCCGTCCTGCTTGGCGAAGCGCATGGCCAGGAACCAGCCCACGATCAGCGACGTGCCCAGCATCACGCCGTACGCGTAGATCGGCACCGGCGTCCACGGCTGGGCGAACCCGGCCGCCGCCGGCACCCAGGACCCTGATTTCAGGCCCAGCAGGATCTCGGCTCCGGCCAGCAGATACAGCGGCGTCGAGCTCCAGGGCGTCTTGGGCTCGCGCCGGCGCCGGACGAGGTCGCGCACCACGGCGGCCACCGCCAGAGCCAGCAGGACGACCAGCAGAGCCTTGGACGGAATGTTGATCAGGATCGGCCGCATGCGCGCCGAAACCTAGCATCTCAATCGGGACCCTGAAAGGGTCCCGCGCGCCCCGCGATGAGCTCGGGCAGGCAAAGCCTGCCCTCCCTCACGCGATCGGGCCCCTTCCTAGGTGTTTCCTAGGTGTTTTTTGGCGCGTCCGTGTATTCGGCGTCGATCACGTCGTCCTTGGCCGGGCCGCCCGAAGAGTCGCCGGCGCCCCCCGAAGGAGCCCCGTCGCCCTGACCATCACCACCCCCCGCGCTGGCCGCCGCCTTGTACAACACTTCCGCCATTTTGTGAGATGCTTTTTGCAATCTCTCAAAAGCCGACTTCAGGATGTCCGGCTCCTTCGGCTCCTTGTTGTTCTCCAGCGTGTCCTTTGCGTCCTTGAGCGCCGCGTCCAGCTCCGCGCGTTCCTGCTCTGGAATCTTCTCGCGGTTCTCGTCCAGGTGTTTCTGGACATTGAACGTCAGCGACTCCAGCTGATTGCGCGCGTCGATGGCCTCGCGCCGCTTCTTGTCCTCCGTCTCGTGCTCCTGCGCATCCTTCACCATCCGCTGAATGTCGGCCTCGGACAGGCCCGACGACGACGTGATGGTGATGTGTTGTTGCTTGGCGGTAGCCTTGTCCTTGGCCGACACGTTGACGATGCCGTTCGCGTCGATGTCGAAGGTGACCTCGATCTGCGGCACGCCACGCGGGGCCGCCGGAATTCCGTCCAGCCCGAACTTGCCCAGCAGCCGGTTGTCGGTCGCCATCGGGCGTTCGCCCTGGAACACCTTCACCTCGACCGAGCTTTGGTTGTCGGCCGCGGTCGAGAACACCTCCGACTTCTTGGTCGGGATGGTCGTGTTGCGCGGGATCAGCGTGGTCATCACGCCGCCCAGGGTCTCGATGCCCAGCGACAGCGGGGTCACGTCCAGCAGCAACATGTCCTTGACGTCGCCCGACAGAACGCCGGCCTGAACAGCGGCGCCCAGCGCGACCACCTCGTCCGGGTTCACGCCCTTGTGCGGCTCCTTACCGAAGAACTCCTTCACCAGCTTCTGCACCATCGGGATACGCGTCGAGCCGCCGACCAGCACCACCTCGGCGATGTCCGACGCCTTCTTGTTCGCGTCGGCCAGGGCCTTCTTCAGCGGCTCCATGGTGCGGTTGATGAGATCGCCCATCAGCTGCTCCAGCTTGGCGCGCGACAGCTTGATCTGCATGTGCTTGGGGCCGCTGGCGTCGGCTGTCAAGAACGGCAGGTTGATCTCGGTTTCGTTCACGGAGGACAGCTCGATCTTGGCCTTTTCGGCCGCCTCGCGCAGACGCTGGATCACCATCTTGTCCTTGGAGACGTCGATGCCCTGATCCTTCTTGAACTCGGCGATCAGCCAGTCCATGACGATGAGGTCGATGTTGTCACCGCCGAGGTGCGTGTCGCCATTGGTCGATACCACCTCGACGACCTTCTCGCCGACCTCGAGGATCGAGATGTCGAAGGTGCCGCCGCCGAAGTCGTAGACGGCGATGATGTGGTCCTTGCCCTTGTCGAGGCCGTACGCCAGCGCCGCCGCCGTCGGCTCGTTGACGATGCGTTTGACGTCGAGACCGGCGATGCGGCCGGCGTCTTTCGTCGCCTGGCGTTGCGCATCGTTGAAGTAGGCCGGGACCGTGATAACCGCCTCGGTGACCTTTTCACCGAGGTAATCCTCCGCCGCCCTCTTCAGCTTGCCGAGAATCTTGGCCGAGATCTCCGGGGGCGAGTTCTTCTTGCCGCGAATTTCGACGGCCACCTCGCCGGTCGACCCACGCACGACCTTGTACGGGATGCGTTTCATCTCCTCGGCCACCTCGTCGAATCGCCGGCCCATGAAACGTTTGATCGAATAGACGGTGTTCTCGGGGTTCGTGATCGCCTGGCGGCGCGCGATCTGGCCGACCAGCACCTCGCCCTTGTCGTCCCAGGCCACAACCGACGGCGTCAACCGGCCACCCTCCTCGTTGGGGATAACCTTGGGGTCTTTCCCCTCCATGATTGCGACGACAGAATTGGTGGTACCGAGATCGATTCCGATTATCTTGCCCATGTGCGGGGTCCCTTCGAGTTCGCGTTGGCGTGAAATGCGGCGTGAAATTCTAAATGATTACGGGGCGTTAATTTCAAGCTCCGGTATCGCAGCTAACGTAAGCACCAGGGGGTGAGCGTCAAGCAAATCGACACTAGACGGGGGCGTGGCTCGCTGCCGCTCGCACGCCCCCGGTCCCCCCTCGCTCCGCGCGGCAAAGCCGCGCTGCACTCGCTTCGCAAGTACAGCGGGCTTAGCGGGTATTTTTCAGCTTGTTCGCGAGCACTGTCTTCGCGGTCAGGCCCAGCGACGCCTTGCCGGGGCGCGCCCACGCGACCGCGGCGAAGGTGGCGGCGCCGAAAGTCACCAGCACGGCCAGTGCGATGAGACCTCGCCCCAACTCCTTGTTGAGTCGCATGCGCGCAGTTGTATCAGAGTTCCAAACATTGAACAGAATCATCATCAGGCCGCATCGAGGCCGCCCCTGCGGGATAGAAAGAGCCCGTCGAGCTTGCTCGCCGCGATCCCACCCGACTATACTGAACAAATGTTTCACCCGGTGGTCTCGGCGTGGTTGGCGCGCCGGTTCGCAGCCCCCACGCCGGCGCAGGCGCGGGCCTGGCCGCTGATCGCGGCGGGGCAAGACGTGCTGGTCACGGCGCCGACCGGGTCCGGGAAAACCCTGGCCGCGTTTCTGTCGTGCCTGGACCGATTGCTCGCAGAGGCGATCAGTCGCGACGGCGTGCTGGACGACAAGACCTCCATTCTGTACGTCTCGCCGCTGAAGGCGCTTTCCAACGACATACGACGCAACCTGGAAGAACCGCTGGCCGAGCTGCGCGATATCGCCGTCGAGCTGGGATTCGCTGCGCCGCCGATCCGTACCGCTGTCCGCACCGGTGACACCACCGCGCGCGAGCGGCGCGAGGCGGTGCGCCGACCGCCTCACGTCCTGGTCACCACGCCGGAGTCGCTGTACATCCTGCTGACCTCGGATTCGGGACGGCGCGCGCTGCGCGACGTGCGGACAGTGATCGTGGATGAGATCCACGCCGTTGCCGCCAGCAAGCGGGGTGCGCACCTGGCGCTGTCGCTGGAACGTCTGGAGGCGCTGGTGCAGCCGGCCAGGCTGCAGCGCATCGGCCTGTCGGCCACCGTGAACCCGTTGCGCGTGGCCGGGCAGCTGCTGTGCGGCGCGGGGCGGCCCGAGCCGGCGGTCGTCGACGTCGGCCAGCGCCGCGACCTCGACCTAGGTATCGAGGTGCCCAAGGACGAGCTGGGCGCGGTGTGCACCAACGAGCAGTGGGCGGAGATCTACGATCGCCTGGCCGACATGGCGCGCGCGCACAAATCGACCCTGGTGTTCGTGAACACGCGGCGGCTGGTGGAGCGGGTGGCGCACAAGCTGGGCGAGAGGCTGGGCGAGAACGTGGTCGCCGCCCACCACGGCAGCCTGTCGCGTGAACGGCGCTTCAAGGCCGAACGGCGCCTCAAGGACGGTGAGCTGAAGCTGGTGGTGGCTACCGCCTCGCTGGAGCTGGGGATCGACGTCGGCGCGGTGGAGCTCTGCTGTCTGGTGGGGTCGCCACGCTCGATCGCGACCGGCCTGCAGCGCATCGGACGGTCGGGACACACGATCGCCGCCACGCCCAAGGGGCGTTTGTTCCCGCTGACGCGCGACCAGCTGGTCGAATGCGCGGCGCTGGTGCGGGCAGCGCGGCGGGCGGAGATCGACGCCATCGCGCTGCGCGACGCGCCGCTGGATATTCTGGCGCAGCAGATCGTCGCCGCCTGCTCCTGCGAGGATTGGGACGAAGACGCGCTTTACAACCTGTGCTGCCGGGCGGCGCCGTACGCCGCGCTTCCGCGCGCGCAGTTCGACCAGGTCGTGGACATGCTGTCGGAGGGGATCGCGACCAGCCGCGGGCGTTCGGGCGCCATGCTCCACCGCGACGCGGTGGCGCGCCGGCTGCGCGGGCGGCGGGGGGCGCGTCTGGGCGCGCTGACCTCGGGGGGCGCCATCCCGGACAACGCGAACTACGACGTCGTCCTGGAACCGGAGGGGACGTTGATCGGATCGCTGGACGAAGATTTCGCCATCGAGACCATGTCGGGCGACGTGATCCTGCTCGGGAACGCGTCGTGGCGGGTGCGGCGCGTGGAGGCGGGGCGAGTGCGGGTCGAGGACGCCGCCGGCGCGCCGCCCACCATCCCGTTCTGGCTGGGCGAGGGGCCGGCGCGCACGCGCGAGCTGTCGGCGGAGGTCGCCGCGCTGCGCGAGGAGGTTTGCGACGGCAAGACCGAATCGCTGATGGCGTCCTGCGCGCTGGACCAGCGCGGCGCCGAGTTGATGCGCGACTACCTGGCCGCGGGGCGGGCGGCGCTGGGCGCGATACCGACGCAGAAGTGCGTGATCGCCGAGCGGTTCTTCGACGAGGGCGGCGGCATGCAGCTGGTCATCCACGCGCCGTTTGGTGGGCGCATCAACCGCGCCTGGGGCATGGCGCTGCGCAAGCGGTTCTGTCGCTCGTTCGATTTCGAATTGCAGGCGGCGGCCACCGACGACGGGCTGGTGCTGTCGCTGGGGGCGCAGCACAGCTTCCCGCTCGAGACCATCTTCCAGATGTTGCGCTCCGAGGATGTTGACGAGCTGCTGACCCAGGCTGCGTTGCAAGCGCCGATGTTCGAGACGCGGTGGCGCTGGAACGCGATGCGATCGCTGGCGCTGCTGCGGCACCAGGGCGGCCGCCGGGTGCCGCCGCAGATCCAGCGCATGCGGGCGCAAGATCTGATCGCGGCGGTGTTCCCGGCGCAGCTCGGCTGCCAGGACAACCACGGCGGCGGCCCCATCGTGCTGCCCGACCATCCGCTGGTCAACGAGACGGTGCGCGACTGCCTGACCGAAGCCATGGACGCGGCCGGACTGAAAGTGGTGCTGGACGACCTGCGCGCCGGCCGCATCCAGACCATCGCGCGCGATCTGCCGGAGCCGTCGGTGTTCTCGCATGAGATCCTGAACGCGAACCCGTACGCGTTCCTTGACGACGCTCCGCTGGAGGAACGGCGCACGCGCGCGGTGGCGGTGCGGCGCGGTCTGCCGGCGGACGTCGCCGATCGGATCGGGGGCCTCGACCCCGAACGCATCGCCGAAGTGGTGGCGGAGGCGCAGCCCGACGTGCGCAACGCCGACGAGCTTCACGATCTGTTGCTGGACCTGGGAGCGCTGCCCGAGGAGCCCGCGCTCGCGTCGGATTGGCAACGGCTGTTCGAGGAGTTGAGCCTCGCCCAGCGCGCGACCCGCCTGGTTGCGGCGGAGGCGGGAGCATTCTGGATCGCCGCCGAACGCCGATCCCTGGCCACGACGATATGGCCCGAGCGTCTGCTGGCGCCTGCGATCACCGAGCCACCTGTGCGGCGGCCGCCGGCGTGGACCGATCGTGAGGGCGCCTTGACCGAGGTGGTGCGCGCGCATCTGGCGCTGCTGGGCCCGACGACGGCCGCGATCCTGGGCGCCCGTCTGGATGTCGCGGTGTCCGATGTCGACGCGGCGCTGGCGCGCGTCGAGATGGAGGGCGCGGTCCTGCGCGGGCGCTTCAACCCTGCCCTGCCGGAGGCCGTCCTGCAGTGGTGTGATCGACGGCTGCTGGCGCGGATCAACCGGCGGATGTTGGATGGCCTGCGGCGGGAGATCGAGCCGGCGACGACCGCGGAGTACCTGCGGTTCCTGCTGTCGTGGCAGCACGTGCGGCCGGGGACGCAGCTGGCCGGCCGCACCGGTCTCGCGCAGGTGATCTCGCAACTGCAGGGGTGCGAGATCGCCGCCGGCGCCTGGGAGCGGGAGATCCTGCCGGCGCGCGTGTCCGGCTACGAGCCCGCCTGGCTGGACGCCTTGTGTCTGTCCGGCGAGGTGGCGTGGGGTCGCATGGCGCCGCGTGAAGCAGCGGCCGCCCCCAGCCGCGCGGCGCCCATCGGCGTGGTGTGGCGGCGCGACCTGACCTGGCTGCTTACGCCGCCGCCGGCCGACGACGACACCAGCGGTCTGTCGCCGGTGGCGCAGGACGTGTTGCGGTTCTTGCGTACCACCGGCGCCAGCTTTCTCGACGAGATCATTGCCGGCGCTGGCCGGCTGCGCAGCGAGGTCGAGGACGGACTGTGGGAGCTGGTCAGCAGCGGCAGGGTCACCGGCGACGGTTTCGCCGGCCTGCGGGCGCTGATCTCGGCGACGCAGACACGCGGGGGGGCGCGCGCGCGCTGGCACGCGAGGTGGACGCGCCGCAACGGCGGCCCCGTCGGCGCCGGCCGCTGGGCGCTGCTACGTGCGGCCGGCACGCCCCCGGCCGACGACGAGCTTCACGAGGCGCTGGCGCGGCAATACATCAAGCGCTACGGCATCGTCTTCCGCGATGTCCTGGCCCGCGAGGCGCGCGCGCCCGCGTGGCGCGATCTCCTCAAGGTCTACCGCCGCCTGGAGATGCGCGGCGAGCTGCGCGGCGGCCGCCTGGTGGGGAGCTTCATCGGCGAACAGTTCGCGGCGCCCGAGGCGCTGGAATCCCTGCGCGCCCTCCGCCGCGCACCACCCCGCGACGAACCCCAGCACAATCCCGAGATCATCCAGCTGTCCGCCTGCGACCCGCTCAACCTGGCCGGCATCCTGACCCCTGGCCCGCGCATCCCTGCCACCCTCGCCAACACCATCACCTTCCGCGACGGGCTGCCACTCCCCACCGAAGCCGCCCTGGAACCGTCCTGGCGCTCGCCGCCACCCAGCGCCGCCGGCGATCTCCGGATCTAGGCAGAGGCGCCGGCTAACTTTCGTCTTTGATCCCGTGCATGAGGCGGGCCTTGACGCGGGCGAACTGGCGCTCCTTGTATTTTTCGTGGCTGTTGTCGCCGGCCTCGTTCAGCTCGGCGGTGCGGGCGTCGATGATCTGGAACTCGGTCAAAACGAACACGATGGTTCCGTTCTCGACGAACAGCGGATCGTCGGGCGCGCGGCACAAAAACTTGTCCATGCGGACCGGCAGGTCGGCGACGAAGTTGATCACGCGGTAGCCGGGACCGGAGAACTCGTTCTGCGGCGCCGGGCGTTTGTCGCCGGCCACCGCCGCCAGATCGGTCAGCTCCGGCAAAAACTTGGCCAGCGCCGGTGACGCCTCCAGCGTCTCACGCAGCTTGATGACGTCGTTGACCGACTGACCGGGGATCACGTAGTTGAACGGAACCAGCCGCTGCGCGACCTCGCGCAACACGAACAGCAGCTGTTCCTCCGAGTTGGTGATCATGCGAAAGCGCAGCTTGTCGTAGACGTCGGCGGCGATCGATTCCTTCTTGGCCAGCAGCTTGGTGATGAGGCTGTCGGAGTGTTTGCGGCTCCACTCGAACTCGACCACCTGGCAGCCGACGCTCTTGAGCTCCTCGACAATGCGCAGCACCTTCTCCTCGACCAGGTGGAAGATCTGGTCGTCGGAGACCGGCAGCTTGGTCAGCAGCTCGCGTCCGGCCAGGTGATGCATGACGTGCATGACCTTGAGCACGATGCACGCGTATGCCCGGCGCTTCCCCTTCTGCGATGCGATCAGCAAGAGATCGCGCGGCGGAACACCGTGCGCGACCTCGTCGGGGATGTGAAAACCGAGGTGGCGTTCCAGGTACTCGACGGCCAGCTCGCGCAGCGCGGCCAGCCGCAGCATGCCGTCCTCGTCGCGCGGGTCGAACTCGTTCACGCGCAGGAATCGATCCACCTCCTCGCGGTCGTTGAAGTAGAGGCGATGCCAGTCGATGACCGATCCGCCGCGGAGCAGGTTCCGGATGGCCGTCAGATCGGCGAGCGTGAAGTCTTCGTACCGGACCTTACGCGGCGCGGCGCCGACCACCACCGGGGCCGCCACGCCCGGCGGAACGTCCTTATTGCTGGTGGTCGCTGGCCGTTCCAAAGAGCGGTGAGTCTAGGACCGCCGCGAGGCGAACGGCAAGGGAAGTCACGATCGCCTACACAGGCCTACAGAGCGCCTGGCCGTCAAGATTCGCGCGATGCGAGCGCTGGCGGTCGCGCTCGTCTACCATCGCGGGCCGTGTCGCGACTGTTCACCTATGCGCTCGTTATCATCCATCTGGTCCTTGCGGCGCGCGCGGCGGCGGAGGCCAGCCCGACCGCGCCTCCACCTGTCGCGCCACCTCCGTTGCCGACGGCGCCAGCAACGCCGCCGCCCTCTGCGCCGGTCACCCCCTCGCCGCCGGCCCCGACGGCGTCACCAGCGACGTCACGCGCACCGGCCGCGACTGTGCCGGTCAAGCCGCACCCGGGCGCAACCCTCTATACGCAGGCGCAGGCATTGCGCGATCGCGGGCGGATAACGGAGGCGCTGACCCGGTTCGAGCAGGCGGTCGCGGCCGACCCGGATCTGATCGTCGCCCGCGCGGCGTGGGGCGAGCTGTTGTTGAAGATCGGCCGCGACGACCAGGCCATCCTGGTGCTGCGCGCGGCCGTCAAGCAAAACCCCAGCTATGCGCTGGCCTGGTACGAGCTGGGCTTCGCGTTGCGCGAGAAAAGACAGTTCGCCGAGGCGATCGACGCCTACCGATCGTACATCGCCCTGCGCCCCGACGATCCCGATCCGCACTATGGGCTGGGGATGGCGCTGCGCCGGGTCGGCCGCAACGCCGAGGCGCTGACGGCTTTTGCAACCTACGTGACCATGGAGACACGCCCCAGCGAGCAGCGGTGGGTCAAACGAGCCACCGCCGAGATCGACAGCCTCAAAGCGGGCATCACGCCCAAAGCGACGCCCTAAGCGCCGCCCGCGGCCAGGTTGCTATCGTCGCCGGCGCGGGCGGCCGGCGATCCAGGCCACCACCAGCAGCAGCGCAAACACCCCTGCGACGATGGCAGCGACCAGGGTCGCGCGCGGCTGCCCGCGGCCGTCGAACACGACCGCCATCGCACCCGCGGTTGCGCCCAGCATCCCCCACAATAGTTGCTGTCCGGCGTGGTAAATGAGGCGCGCGCTGTCGTCGAGGTTGCGCACCTTGACCTCCAGCTCGCCGCGCAGCGCGCGGTCCATGAACCGCTGCAGCTCGCCCGGCAGGGACAGCGCGGACAGCGCCATCTCGCGCGAGGACTCCAGCACCACCTCGGACCACTGCCGCTTTTCTCCCAGGAGAAACCTCTCCAGATAGGGCTCTATCACAACGGTCGGGTTCATCTCGGGATCCAGGGTCGTGCACACCCCCAGCAGCAAGAGCAGCGTCCGCTCGAGAAGAATCCACTCCTTGGGAATGTGAAACGCGTCCTTGAGGTCAGCCAGGCTGACGTTGAGGTCGCGCAGGTCCAGCAGGCTGGCCAGACTCTGCTCTGGCTTGAAGCTGAGGTCCTTGAGCGAGAATCCGTCCACCGACATCGATCCACGCATCTTCTCGTGGAAGTAGTGGACCACCCGATCGAACACCTCGGGATCGGCCCGCCGGGAGATGAACCCCATCTCCTTCATGGCCGAGACGATGCGGGTTGAATCGCGCGTCATCGCCCCCTGGAGGAAGGAGACCATGCCGCGGCGCATGGCCTCGGACACGCGCGCGGTGGCGCCGAAGTCCAGGAAGACGATGGTCGGCATCGCGTCCGGCGTCGCGGGCGGCTGCAGCAGCAGGTTTCCGGGGTGCGGGTCGGCGTGATAGAGGCCGTCGATGAAGATCTGCTGGCAGTAGGCGTCCACGCAGATCTGCGCGGCCTTGCGCCGATCAATCTTCTGCGCCCCGAGGCCGTCGAGATCCCCGACCTTGGTCCCGTCCATCCACTCGAGCGTCAGCACGCGCGTGGTCGAAAACTCGGGGATGACGCGCGGGAAACGCACGTTGGCCCGCCCCACGAAGTTGGCGCTGATGCGCTGGATAGCGCCCGCCTCCAGCCGGTAATCCAGCTCGGCCAGCACCATTTCGCGGATCTCGCGGTAGATGGTGTCGAAGCCGTAGTCAGGCATGAACCAGCGCAGGATGGCGAAGATCCGTTTCAGCGCGCGCAGGTCGGTACGGACGATCTCCTCGATGTCGGGGTACTGCACCTTGACCGCCACGCGTTCGCCGGAGTGGAGGCGCGCGACGTGGACCTGGCCGATCGACGCCGACGCGACCGGCTCGGGCGAGAACTCGGCGAACACCTCGCCCGGCGCGCGCCCGCCAAACTCCTCGCGCAGGCGCGCTTCGATGTCGCGGTACGGGCGCGGCGGCACCTGGTCCTGCAACCGCTGCAGCTCTTCGCGAAAGGCGTCGGGCAGGAAGTTGGCCATGATGCTGATCAGCTGGCCAACCTTGATGAACAGGCCCCGCAGCCGGATGATCGCCGCTTCGATCCGGCGCGCGTTGATCTGATGTTTGGCCAGGGTGACGCGCGCCAGCCCGTCGGGAGTGCGGAAACGCCGCGAGACCGCCAGCGTCACGTACGACAGGACGACCTGGGTGGTGACGAAGTAGGCGGTGATGAGTCGTAAGCTGCGGGCCACGGCCTGGCGGAGAATAGCCCAGAGCGGTAACCTTCGCTCATGGACGACGCGCGCAAGCCGGACGAGCCCGTGGCCGCGCAGGCGGCGCGACCGGAGGCGGTCCGCGTGGAAGGCAGCGGGCCGGTCACCGCCGGAACCCCGCCACCGATCCCGACGGCGGTCGACGATCGCGACGACGAGCCGCCCGAGCGACAGCCCGGCATCACCGACTTTGTCCGCCGCGCGGTGTCCGCCGGCGTGGGTGCCGCCAGCCGTTCCAAGGACGACATCATGCGCGTCGCCGCCAACGAGATGCGCACCTGGCTGGAGCACCTCGACGTCAACAATGAGCTCATCAAGGCGCTGTCGAAGATGGTGATCGAGGTGAAGACCGAGATCCGGTTTCGCCCGACCGAGGACGGCAAGATCGTGCCGGAGGCGTCGAACGACGTGAAGATCAAGGGCCCGCCGCGCCAAGGCTGAGCCGGGGTTGCCAAGGCCAAGCTGATGGTCAAGTTCTCTCCCGGCACGCAAATGTGCTCAGGAGAACAACCGATGACCTCAACCATGATCAGAACCGCGGTAGTCAGCGCTGCCCTCGCCTTGGCCCCGGGATACGTCCTGGCCGAGAGCCCGGCGAAGTCGGCCGGGAACGCCATGGAGCGCAAGGGGAACGCCGAAGAGAAGGCGGCCAATGCGGAGAAGGCGCGCGGCAAGCAGCTGGAACAAAAGGGCGACGCAGTCGAGGATGCCGGCGACAAGGCCGACAACAAGGCCCAGGAGAACCGCGGCAAGCGGATCAAAGCCAAGGGCAAGGCGATGCAAAAATCCGCCGAAGCCCGCCAGGACGCCGCCGAGACCATGGAGAAATCCGGCAACAAGGTCGAGAAGGCCGGCACCGAAGCCGACAAAGACGTGAAAAAAGCAAAGGACGAAGCGGCCAAGCCGTAGCCGCCTCGGTCGCCGCGGTGCCTGAGGCGGCCTCGCTTCAGGTCGCCGCGGCCCTTGCCACCTTCAGGCTTTGGCCGCTTTCAGTTTGGCTTTTTCGATCTCCGAGAAACAGACCGTACGGTTGCGGCCGCCGTGTTTCGCCGCGTACAGGGACTGATCGGCCAGCGCGATGATCTCGTCCTTGGCGCGTGCGTCCTCGGGATAGCTGGCGACCCCCAAAGACAAGGTCGCGCCGAAGGTGCCGCCCTTGCCGGTCGGGAAGTTCTGCTGCGCGACCTCGATGCGGATGCGCTCGGCCAGCTGGCGCGCGCCCGCCTTGTCGGTGCTCTCCAGAACAATCGCGAACTCCTCGCCGCCATAGCGGGCGACGATGTCGATCTTCCGCGCGCGGGCGTTCAGGATGGCCGCCACCCGCCGCAGCACCTCGTCGCCGACCGGGTGGCCGTAGCTGTCGTTGACCTTCTTGAAGTGGTCGATGTCGGTCAAGATCAGCGACACCGGGAACGTGTGTCGATCGGCGCGGCCCAGCATGGTCGTGAACCGTTCCTGGAACGTCCGGTGATTGACCAGGCCGGTCAGGCCGTCGGTGGTCGCCTGCTCTTCCACCACCTGGTACATGTGCGCGTTCTGCAGTGAGATCGCGACCTGGTTGGCGATGACGCCCAGCATCTCGCGGCGGTCGGTCGGGAACGCGCCGGCGCGTCGCGCCGCCACCGTGAACGTGCCGACGACTTCGTCCTTCACCAGCAAAGGCAGCACCAGCAGCGATTCCAGGTCGCGGATGCGCATCGGATGCGAGAACACCGGCACGTCGCGCTCGCGCCATTCGCCACCGGCCGGCAGCGCCAGCTTGTTCTTGACCACCATCGACACCATCGACGACGGATCGTTGTGCGTGGTGCCGTCCAGGTTCTCGGCCCACTGGCCGACCACGCGGCGGATGGTGTGCGTACCGCGACGGGTGTCGTAGGTGGCGATGGCGGCAAAGTCGAACTCGCACACGCCGCGCGCGCCCGCGATGGCGGCGTCGTAGACCTCGGCCAGCGTCAGCGCGCGGTTCAGCTCGGCGGAGGCGCGATAAAACCGTTCGTGTTCGTGCTTGGACCGCTCCACCGCCTGGAAGACTCGTTCTGACTGCACCACCCGCACCACCTGCTGCGCGGCGCTGACCATTAGATCTGCGTCATTGCCGGTGAATCGCCGCGGCACCTTTCGATCGGCGACCAGCACCCCGCGCAGGGTCACCCCCTCCACCACCGGTACACCCAGGAACGCGGCCACCTCCGCGGGACCGTTGTAGTACGGCAGCAACGCCAGCTTGGGCGCGTCCAGCGCGAACGCGCGCGCGTCCTTGAGGATGGCGCCCAGCGCGCCGATGCGCGCCGAGATGGGCGCCTCGGCGACGTGCGACGACTCCGTGCACAGCTCCTTGACCTTCAGCTTCTGGCCGCTCTCGTCCAGCCACAGCAGCGCGCAGGTCTGTAGCTCCAGCGATTTTTTCAGCAGCTCGAGGATGTAGAACAGCTGCTGGTGGATGGTCTCGATCGACCCCTGCGAGATCTTCTGTTCTTCCTCGGCGCGCGTGCGGACGCGACTGTCGGCCGAAAGCGCGGTCGAGATCAGCCGGAAGTCGCGCGCCTCCTGGCGCATGGACGCGATCTCGTCGGCCAGGTGGCGCCGCCGTTCGCGCCGCTGCCGCGCCACCTCGGCGTGCAGGAACACCACGTTCAGCAGCGCGAACACGCCGATGAAGCCGGCGTGGCTGGGGAACGCCGACGCGTATTCGGCGGGCATCGCCGGGCTGAAGGACAAGATCGCCTCGAACCCGACCGCCGCCGCGGCCAGCGGCAGCCCGACCGCCAGGCGATGAAACGTGACCAGGAAGCTGACCACCGCGTACACCAGCGGATAGACCGGCGAGGTCGCCCCGCCCGAGACCGCCAGCAGGATGTAGACGACCGTCAGTAGCAGGACGCCCAGCTCAACGTCCGACATGGCTTCGCGGCGGGGCGTGCGCCGGCGTTCGCTGGTGCGCACGCGCGCGGCGATCTTCATGGCCAGGATCAGCGTCAGGACGCCAGCGGCGATGGCGGGGCTGAAGTCGGCCCCGGGCTGACGAAGGTCGCGGAACCAACCCTTCCACATGAGAAACAGCAGCGTCCCAGCGACGGCAAAACCCAGCGTGGCGCGCACCGCACGCCCCAGCTCGAACGCGATCCGCTGCCGGTGCTTCGCCACCCTCATGGCGAGCGTTTTCGTGCTGGCGCCGACGGAAAAACGGATGGAGGTTTCGTGGCCACGGGCGACCGCGAAAGATCGACGATGATTTCGCCGGGCCTGACCCAGCCGAGCTCGGCGCGCGCGACGCGTTCGACGGCGCCCAGGTCCGAGCGCAAGGCGTCCGCTTCGCGCACCAGCCGTTCATTCTGGGCCTGCAGGGTGGCGTTCTGCGCGCGCATCGCCCGCAAATCGCCCCGCAGCATCAACGTCCGCGCCAACCCGGAACGCGAATAGACGTGATACGGGATGTAACCCAGCGCGAAGGTGACGGCCGCCGCCGCGAGGATCCGGCCCACCCATGTCTTGGTTTCCCGGCGCATGCGCACTCGCCCCAGCAGTATCGGGGCGGACGGGGGTGGGGGCAATTTTGTCGCCTGTTCCCGGCCGGCACTGGCTGCCGGCCGAGAAACGGCTGAAAGACTGCGAACTTAGCTGCTTTTCCGCGGTCTAACTAACGGCGCGACTTGTCGCTCCCGCCCTGCGCCGACTTGCCGCCTCGCCGCGGCTGCGATTCGACGTCCTTGCGGCCGCCGGCCAGAAGGCTGTCATCTTCCTGTTCGACATCCTCCAGGTCCCTGTCGATGTAGGCGTCACCGCGACCCGCGCCGAAGCTGCCGCTGTCGCCTGAGCTCGGGGAGCCGCCACCGACCGCATCCTTCTGCGTCCGCCGGGTCTCAAAGTCCTGTTCGATGTCGTCCTCCGCACGCTGCCCCTGGAAGTTGTCCGCAGACGGACGGCGGCCTCGCGATTGTTTGTTCATGGTCCTTCTCCTTGTTCAGGTCGTTGACCCGACCGACCGGCCCCGTTTCCCCGCGACCACCGTTTCGAAGCCCTTCCGGTCGGCCTTTAACTGAACGTAGTGACGAGCCTGGAGGTCACAATGACCCTAGGCGGACATCGCCGTTTCCCAGGGCGCATCAATGTCCTCTGGCACTTGCACGCCCGCGCGCGGCTCAGCCTGGAACAGCTCACCGCGGACCAACGCCTTCATGACGTCCATCGGCGTGACGATGCCGACGACCTCATCCGCTGCGTTGGTCACGACGATCTGCTGAAGCTCTTCGCGCATCATCAGTCGCACCGCTTCCATCGCCGGCTGATCGTCCTGTACGATCAGCAAACGCGGCGACATGACGTCTGCCGTCAGTCCGGCGCGGTCCAGCCAGGCGCCGTGATCGGGGTCGATCAGATCGGCTCGAGACAAGGTCCCCACCAACCGTCCCTTCGCGTCGCGCACGGGCGCGCCACTGATGCTTCGCTCGGCCAGCGCCCAGGCGGCATCCTCCACCGGAGTCTGGGCCGACAGCGTAAACACCTCTTCGGTCATGATGTCGCGAATGGTCAGCATGTTGTCCTCTCCTGAGAGGGAGAACATCAAAGGGTGTGCCAACGCCGACGCCCGCCGGAATCCCTGCCTTTGTGCGCGAATGTCGGCGCCTCACGGCCCACCGCGTAACCACGCCTTCGATGGAGTTACGGCTGAGTAACCCGCACATAGAAAAAGGGCGAAGGCAGATCGAACCCCTCGGCCGATCAACCAACGCCCGATCTACCTCCGGACCCTGAAAGGGTCCCGCCCCCTCGCGATGAGCTCGGGCCGGCAAAGCCGTCCCTCCCTCACGCGATCTAGTACGACTTGTTGCCGACGCCGCCCGAGATCGGAGTCTGCTTCTGGCTCAAGCCGCTGATGGCCTCGTCCAGATCCTCGGGAGCGCGTCGCAAACGGTCCCGAATATCCTCGCGCAGCTCGCGGCCCGGCTTGGGCGCCAACATCAAGGCAATGCCAGCGCCGACCAGAAGGCCAACGCCGAAGGTCCCCAGCGACCCGGCCAGCCAGGCGCCCGTTGATGTCTTGGTCTCGAGACCCAACATCCCCAGAATTTCGTCCTTATCGAGATTTCGCAGATCTTTAAGGTTCATCGCTATCTCCCCTTGTTCGTGTTCGCTTGCCTTGATTTGCGGCTCTTCGAGCCAGATTCGTCGCCCCCCTCGGCGGCTGCGGAGACCAGCGTCATCAGCTCCTCCTTGATGAAGGGCAAAGCCGCCAGCCGGACTCCCAGACGCAGGCCGACGCCGAGGATGCGCGCCGTCAGTCGCGAGAACAGTCCGCCGCCCAGCACGTAGCCGATGCCGACCGCCGCCGCGACCGTGCCGTAAGGATGACGCTTCACGCGCCGATCGATATCCAACGTGTCCTTGATGTCGGAGAAGGCGTCGCGCGTGCGCGTCCAGGCTTGCTGGGCGGTGTCGTTGATGTGATCGACCCTCTGGCCGAACGTGCGCATCCCGCCATCTTCCATCCGCTGGCTATTGGCCGGCGACGTCTCTTGAGATTCAGTTGCCATGGTGGTCCTTTCACCGGCTGGCGAGGCGTCCGATCAGATAACCGGCCGCGATGGCGCCAATCAGGCACTTTCCTGGGTTTTCTTTGATGTAGCTCACCGCCGTGTCGTTGATCTCCGACAGTCGCTGTTTTGCCTGGTCGATCTGCGGACGCACGCGTTCCTCGATTTCACGTGCGGTCTCTTCGAACTGACTGGTAATTTCCATGAGCGTTCCTCCTAGTTAGTGAAAATCACAAAACCCTCGGGTCATCATCGTCTCTGCCCCCAGATGAAACCGACGGCGAAGGCGGCCGCCAGAAACGTTCCCGGG